>CAZHSN010000139.1:0-10164 GCA_964535125.1 uncultured bacterium | reverse complement strand
CACCAGACACGTAACACTCACGTCAGCGGATTCCAGTGATGTGACGGCGCATCAAGTAACCGGTCGGCCTCGCGCGGACCATCGGTGCCTGCTGCGTATGGGTAGATCGGTACGCTCTCGGTTCGCCAGGACCGTATGATTGGGTCCAGGAGTGTCCAGGCTGCCTCGACTTCATCGAATCGAAGGAAATGACTGCGGTCCCCTTGCAGCGCGTCCAGCAACAGACTCTCGTAGGCGCCATAACCGTCTCCGTCTGGGGCGTATTCCGACACCAATTCCAGCGTGCGCGGACGCATCTCCAGCCCGACTGCCTTGGCTTGGGCTACCAATTTGATGCGTTCGTGCGGTTTGATCTCGAAGATGAACCGGTTGGTCTCCAGCTGATCCATGGCCGTTTCCCGGAACAGGTGGATGGGAGGCGCTTTGAACTGAACACTGATCTCTGTACGGTTGCCCGACAGGCGTTTACCGGTGCGCAGGTAGAACGGTACGCCTTGCCAGCGCCAGTTATCAATATAGAACTTCACCGCTGCATATGTCTCGGTCTGCGTGTTGGCGGCAATACCATCCTCTTCGGCATACCCCACTACGGGAGCGCCTTCAACCGTTCCGGCTGTATACTGCCCGCGTACGGCATACGCGCTGACGGTGCGCGGCGGGATTGGGCGGACGCATTGAAGCACTTTCACTTTTTCGGAGCGCAGCTCATCAGAGGCGATCCGCGCCGGAGGTTCCATTGCAGTCAACGCCATCATCTGCATCAGGTGATTCTGCACCATGTCGCGCAACGCGCCGACCTCGTCATAATAGGTTGCCCGTGACTCCAGCCCCAATGTCTCTGACGCAACGATCTGCACGTGATCCACATAGTTGCGGTTCCATGCGGTCTCCAGCAGCGTATTGGCGAAACGGAACACCAGGATGTTCTGAACAGTCTCCTTGCCCAGATAGTGGTCGATCCGGTAGATCTGGGTCTCACGCCAGGCGGTGACCACCCGTTGATGCAGCATGAGGGCTGTATCCAGATCCTGTCCGAACGGCTTCTCCAGCACGATCCGGCGGAAGCCTTGTGTTTCCTGGTTTAAACCGACCGCGCCCAGCGCCTCGGCTGCGGTGGCGAACAAACCAGGGGGTAACGCGAGATAGAACACGGCATTTCCGGAAACAACCTCACACAGTTGCCGCATGTCGGATGGGTTCAGATCGCCCCGGATTGACGGGTCAAAACGCGCCGCAAATCGCTCCAGTTCGCTGGCGGTGGCGCCGGGTTCAAACCAGCCCTGATCGGCGATGTCCTGCAGCCATGCCTTCATCTCTATGGGGCGCCGGGCATATAGCACAAAACGGAGCCGGTCTCCAAGGAGACCGGCGTGATGGAGGCGGTATAAAGCAGGAGCCAGCAGGCGCCGTGTGAGGTCGCCGGTTGCCCCAAAGATGACTATGGTGCATGCGTCATGGTATCCGTGCACTCTTCCGCCTCCGAGATGGTGTCGTTAGCGTACAAGCTTCAGTATCTGGCGGAATGTGTCTCCACCGGCTTCCTGAAGCATCTCATAGATGGCCGACTCAGCCACGGTGATCTCCGCACCCGCTGCGGTCATACGGTGGATGGCATGACTATGGTTAACCGGTGACCGCGATGAAACGGCATCTGCCGCGAGATGCACATCGTAACCCATCTGCATCAGATCACAGGTGGTTTGAAGCACGCAGATATGTGTTTCTACACCACATACCAGAATCTGGCGCTTGTCCAGCGAACTCAGCGTATCACGCACCGAAGCCGCGCCCATACAGCTGAAGGTCATCTTGTCCAGTATGGGGGTGTCCGGCGGCAGGATAGTGGCGATGGGATCGACAAACCCGCCCATTCGGGCGGCGTTCTGTGTTGTTGCGATCACGGGAACACCCAGGATCGCTGCCGCCTTGATCAACAGCGCCGAACGGTCCAGTACCGATGCGCCGTCGGTCACCGCATTGACGAATGGAGCCTGTAAGTCGACGACCAGCAGCAGTGCGTCTTCTTGCTCCAGCAGCCGATGGCTGCGCGGGTACAGATCAGCCATGCTGCATGGCCTCGATGATGGCATCAGCCATCGCCTGGGTGCCCACTGCTGTCGGATCATCACGGGTCGGTTTCAGGTCGTATGTCACCTTCTGACCTTGAGCCAACACCTGAGCAACCGCGCGTTCCAGCCGATCGGCGGCATCGCTTTCTCCCAGATACTGCAGCATCAGCAGGCCTGAGAGAATCAATGCCGTGGGATTCACGCGATCCAGTCCGGTGTACTTGGGAGCGGAGCCATGTACCGGTTCGAACAACGCGCATCCATCGCCAAGGTTGGCGCCTGGCGCAACGCCCAGGCCACCCACCAGGCCGGCGCACAGATCGGAGATGATGTCGCCATACAGGTTCGGCAGCAGCAGCACATCGTACTCCTCAGGCCGCTGAACCAATTGCATGCACAGGTTGTCAATCAGTCGCTCGTTGTATTCGATATCCGGGTACTGGCCGGCGACTTCGCGGCACACTTCATAGAACAACCCGTCCGTGCATTTCATGATATTGGCCTTGGCGACCGATGTGACCAGTTTGCGCCCATGGGAACGGGCATATTCGAACGCGAAGCGCGCGATACGCTCTGAGCCTTCGCGGCTGATGGGCTTAATGGAGATCGCCGCACCAGGACGGATCTTGTCCGGAGCCATGGCGGCTATCGTGTTGGCTTCGGTGGATCCCGCCGCATACTCCACGCCGGCATACAGGTCTTCGGTGTTTTCACGAACGACGACGAGGTCCACCGCATCGAATCGTGAACGCACGCCCGCGTACGTCCTGCAGGGACGCAGACAGGCGTATAGATCAAGTTCCTTGCGCAGGGCGACGTTCACCGAGCGGAAACCGCTGCCGATAGGTGTGGTGATAGGGCCTTTCAATGCGACAGTATTACGCCGCACTGATTCGAGTACGCGGTCCGGCAGTGGTGTGCCTTCGGTCTCCAACGTGGTGAGACCGGCATCGACCTCTTCCCAGTTGAACGGCACGCCTGTTGCGTCCAGCACCCGTCTGGCGGCTCGGGCCAGTTCGGGGCCAGTGCCGTCGCCTCGGATCAACGTCACGTTATATGCCATGGATATCCTCCGTGTCTGCTCTGTGATGGAGCGCTAACGCTCGGTATCTCCATTCTATCTGGCGACGGCACACAGCCGCCAAGCGTCAGCCGTACAGCGGTCCCAAGGACGTGCAGGCGCGGTAGTCGGCGCCCTCTGGATCCGATGTGCCGAAACGGTTCCACATGGCCGGCCGGAAAATCCGATGCCGTGACACATTGTGCATGTCCACCGGGATGCGCAGTATCGACGCGAGCGTGATCAGGTCATCACCGATCCATCCGTACCCGACTGCTCCGTGGTTGGCTCCCCATGCGTTCATTACGGAGTAGACATCGGTGAAGACCCCCTGCCCTGTCAAATTCGGCACGAACCAGGTGGTTGGCCATGTTGGGCTGGTACGGTTACACAGAGTCTGATCCACGGCGTCGGGCAGTTCAATGGTTACCCCTTCAGCGATCTGCAGCACAGGCCCCAACCCCTTCACCATATTCACGCGCAGCATGGTGCAGGGCATCCCGCCGCGGGTGTGGAACTCAGACGAGTATCCACCTCCGCGGAAATAGGCCAGGTCAGCCGGTCGCCAGGAGGTGGCTTCCAGACATGCGGCGCACTCCTCGGGATCCACATCCCAGAAGGGCTTCACGGCGGGTTTACCGTCCACCAGTTGGCGTCCGGCCCAGTCGACCGCTGAAGCACCCGAGTTAATAAGGTGGATGAACCCGTGCGCTGCATCGCCTGTCGGTTTCCATGCAGTGACGCGTTCGACTGCATCCGGACTCCAATACGTACGTACATCGGAGAACATGGCTGCGCCGCCTGTCAGCAACTGCGCAAACAGCATCGCCACCCCGTTTAGGCTGTCGTTTTCGGTCGCAACCACATAGGGTTGCCGGCGTCCGTTCCAGTCAAACGAACTGCACAGCATGGCTTCCAGGAAGTCGCCATTGGGGTAGAAGTCGGTCCATTGCCGCTGGCCTTGGAAACCCGCAGCGATGGCATTATGTCCCCGGCTCTCCTCGTAGAATCCCATCTCCGCCAGATGCGGATTACCCACCATCAGGTCCCGGGCGATCAACGCCATTTTGACCGACCACTCCCAGGCGCGCTGCTTGCGGGCAGCGTCGTGCTGTTTCTCGACCGGGTTGTCATCCTCACCGATACGGCAGTTCTGCTCCACCCACTGAATGGCTCGCTCGTATTCGTTATGATCGTAGATGCCAAGATCGATCCGGCGTGCGAACTCGGTCAAATCGACCGACTCATAGCGCATGCCCAGGTAGTCTTCAAACAGAACCGGCGGCACGATGGATCCGGCGATGCCCATCGATACGCCGCCCATTGCCAGATAGGAAGCGCCCCGCATGGTCGCGGCAGCCAGACCGGTCCGAACAAACCGGAGTATCTTCTCCACGACGTCGGCTGGGATCACGGTATCACCCGCGTCCTGCACATCATGCCCGTAGATGCCAAACGCCGGCAGCCCCTTCTGGGCGTGTCCTGCAAGCGCGGCCGCAAGGTAGACAGCACCTGGGCGCTCCGTGCCGTTGAACCCCCAGATCGCTTTCGGGGTGACAGGATCCAAGTCGAGTGTTTCGGTTCCATAACACCAGCAGGGTGTCACAGTCAACGAGACGCCGACACCGGCGCGGGCGAACTGCTCGGCACATGCGGCGGCCTCAGCCACCCCGCCGATGCATGTATCAGCAACAACGCACTCGACAGGCAGACCGCATGCGTGACGCAACTGCTTCTGAATCAGCGCTGCAACGCTCTGCGCCATGGCCATAGTCTGACCTTCCAGCGCCTCACGGGGGCCACCATACCGGCCATCTATGGTGGGCCGGATGCCCACTTTGGGAAGGCTGGCCTTCAATCTGTTGCGTATTTCCAGGCGTTGGTATCCGTTTGCGCTCATGAAGCTGCTCCTTGGTAGATAATCCACGGTGCGAGACCGTGTAGAACTCCTGTTGATACTATAACCCGTCACGAAAAACGGACGCCGGCGTAACCGGCGTCCGTACTGGATGCATCTGTCGACGCGCCTACTCCGCGGCTGCCGCTCCGAACGTGGGTGCGACGAACACGCGCGCCCGCAGCTCTTTGTCCAGCATGAGCAGGCCATACCCGTTGTCACCGATCAGCTTCAACTGGGCGATGATATCGGTTGCGTTGGATTCTTCCTCTACCTGTTCATCTACGAACCACTGAAGCATAGATAATGCCGCATGGTCGCGTGTTTCGACGGCGATGTCCGCCAAGTTGTTGATGGACGCGGTGACCATCTTCTCGTGCGCCAGCGTTTCCTGCATGGCGTCGAGGGCTGACTCCCACTCCACTTTGGGCTGCTCTATCGCCTGCAGTTCAACCCGGGCGCCGCGATCATGCATGTAAGCAAAGAACCGCAACGCGTGCGCCGTTTCCTCCTGGAACTGCACATGCATCCAGTTGGCAAATCCCTTCAGATCGACCGATTCGAAATACGCGGACATTGCCAGATACAGATAGGCGGAGTAGAACTCCTTCTGTATCTGGTCATTCATCGCTTTGGCCAGTTTATCGTTCATGGTGACCTCCTGTGCGGAACGTGATGTCATGATTCTACCCGCCGGATGCGGTGAACCAACCCAACTGGCACAATATCGGGGTATATTGGGAAAAAAGAGGAGGCGCGCATGAGCGACCTGAACCCACAACCATGGCACTCCATGGACGCCGCCACAGTCATTGAGAAGCAGCAGACCGATGCGACTTCCGGATTGACTCAGCAAGAAGCGTCCGCTCGGTTAACACAATATGGTCCCAACCAGCTGCCGGAACCCAAGGGAACACCTGCCTGGAAACGGTTCTTGGAACAGTTCCATAATCCGCTGGTCTATGTGCTGTTAGTCAGCGCTGCGGTCACCGCGTTGACCCATGAGGACGCTCACGTTGAGGTGGGAGCCATCCTGTTGGTGGTCCTTGCGAACGCCGTGATCGGATATATCCAAGAATCCAAAGCGCACGCGGCCATGCAGGGACTAAAGAAGTTGATGAGTCTCGGGTGCACGGTCATCCGGGATGGAGCGCCCTCTTCCATTCCGGCGGAACAATTGGTGCCCGGCGATCTGGTTCTAATTCAGTCTGGTGACCGTGTTCCGGCTGATGCCCGGGTTGTCCGTACGCGTGACCTGCGCGTCGATGAAGCGCTGCTCACTGGCGAATCGCTGCCGGTGGAAAAGCAAGTAGCTCCGGTGGCCGTCGATAGCCCGATTGCCGATCGTCTGTGTATGGTGTTTTCCGGTGCGCTCGTGGCGTCTGGACAGGCCTACGTCGTGGTCACAGAAACCGGCGCGAGAACGGAGCTGGGCCTGATTTCCAAGCTGATGAGCGACACCAAACAGCTTGAGACACCGTTGACGAAACGGTTGGCCCAACTGAGCATCACTCTGACCTGGGTGATTCTGGGTTTGGCGGTGGTGGCGTTCCTGATCGGTATGGCGCGCGGCATGAGTCTGAACGAGGTCTTTCTGGCGGCCGTTGCGCTGGCGGTTGCCGCCATTCCGGAAGGTCTTCCCGCAGCTGTCACGATCATACTGGCCATTGGGGTCTCACGTATGGCCCGCCGGAATGCGATCGTACGGCGGTTGCCCGCTGTCGAGGCGTTGGGTTCCACCTCGGTGATCTGTACCGACAAGACCGGTACATTGACCCGCAACGAGATGACCGTAACGCACATTGTTACCTCGCGGGGCATGTACCACGTATCCGGCACCGGGTATGCGCCTGCCGGGCGTATCTGTATGGACGATACAGACGTCATGATAGAAGATCATGAGGATCTGTACGCGCTTTGCCATATCGCCGCACTGTGTGGTGACGCCTCATTGAAGCTGGATGGAGAACATTGGGTCGGCACGGGTGATCCCACAGAGATCGCCTTGGTGACCCTTGCCGGCAAATCTGGGCTGTCGCCTCAGTCGTTGAAACAGACATGGGAACGCATTGATGTGATCCCGTTTGAATCGGAACGGCAGTATATGGCGACGCTCAACGCGCATCCGTCCTGGGGGCATGTGGTGTGCGTCAAAGGCGCTGTGGAGCGGGTACTGGCGCTCTGCGAGAAGCAACTGGCGCCGACGGGGGCAGTCGAACCGATGGATCCCCAGTGGTGGCTGAATGAAGCGTCCGCCATGGCCGCTCAGGGGATGCGAGTGCTGGCCTTGGCCTGGTGCCCCACTCAGTTGACGCAGTTGGCCGATACGCCACCGTCGGGCGACATGCTGATGGTTGGCTTGGTCGGCATGATAGATCCGCCGCGGGATGAGGCCGTACAGGCCGTGTCGGTTTGTCGGGGCGCCGGTATCACCGTTAAAATGATTACCGGTGACCATCCGCTGACTGCAGCGGCGATCGCGCACCAATGCGGAATCACGGACAGCGACACCGATCCAGTGGTACAGGGAGTGGAACTGACACGGGCCGATCAGGACGCGTTGCCTGAGATGGTGGCTCGCACCAACGTGTTCGCACGCGTCGCTCCTGAGCAAAAGCTCCAACTGGTACACGCCCTGCAAAAGCAGGAGCGCGTCGTCGCGATGACCGGTGATGGCGTAAACGATGCACCGGCGTTAAAAGCTGCGGACATCGGTGTTGCCATGGGTGCAGGAGGCACGGAGGCTGCACGCGAAGCGGCAGCGGTGGTGCTGGCAGACGACAACTTCGCGACCATTGCGGCTGCTGTGGAAGAGGGCCGTGTGGTGTACGACAACATCCGCAAGTTTGTCGCCTGGACACTGCCCACGAACGCGGGCGAAGGGTTGATCGTCATGGCAGGACTGGCTCTGGGTACGCAGATGCCGATCCTGCCGGTGCAAATCCTCTGGATCAATATGAGCACCGCGATCCTGCTGGGCATCACGCTGGCCTTTCAACCCATCGAGCCGGGCATCATGCGCAAGCCACCGCGTGCGCCCAGTGAACCGTTGTTGACCAACTACCTGGCGCAGCGTGTATTGCTGGTGGCTCTGACCATGGTGATCGGTGGTCTCATGGTGTTCTTCATTGAGAAGAACCGTGTGTCCCTTGAGGCTGCGCGGACGGCTGCAGGAAACGTGCTGGTGTTCATCCAGATCGGTTATCTGTTCAGTTCGCGCAGTGTATGGCAACCCATCTACAAAGTGCCCATCAGCAGCAACTGGTGGGTACCGGCGGGCGCCTGCGCCATGATCATCGCACAGCTCTTCTGGAGCTATGATCCGATGATGCAGAGGCTGTTCCGAACCGGAACAATGGACATTCTTGCCTGGCTGGATGTGCTACTGGTGACCTTGGCCTCTGTGGTCCTTTCCGAGATCCAGAAGGCCTGGCAGCGACGGCGTTACGATGCACCCGCGCCGGCGCCAAACACCTGACGTAAGATTGGCGCCAGTTCAGCCAGCGCCCTGGAGCGATGGCTGATGGCCAACTTGGCTGTAAACGGCAGCTGAGCCATCGTGACCCCGTGTTCTGGCAACCAGAACACGGGGTCATATCCAAATCCCTCGTCGCCCACAGGTTCGTGATGTATCGTTCCCTCAATCACTCCTTCTACCGTCCAAAAACGTCCATCGGGCAGATAGATGGCTGCTGCAGTGCGGAACCGGGCGGTGCGCCGGTGCTCGGGAACGCCGTCCAGTCGTGCCACTAGACGCCGACAACGCTCTGGCCAGGGTACGTCATCCGGTTCATATCGGCGTGTGCGCACTCCGGGAGCGCCGTTTAACGCATCCACTTCCAGTCCGCTGTCCTCGCCCAGGGCGGGCAAGCCGGTCTGTTGCGCGGCAACCTGTGCCTTATGGACGGCATTACCCGCATAGGTGTCGGCGGACTCGTCCGCTTCCGGACAATCTGGATACCCCCATAGACCCTTGAGCACCAACCCCAATTCGGTTCGGAGTCCAGTGCGATCCACATGATCCAGATACCCGTCGATCTCCGACAGCTTGTACCGGTTGTTTGTTGCTACAAGCACGACAGAACTCATGCGTCTGCACGCACCTGTTTTTGCAGGGCGATCAAAGACTCGACGCCCTGCTGAGCCAGGTCCAGCAGCTTGTTTAAACGTTGTCGATCGAACGGTAACCCTTCGGCAGTTCCCTGCACCTCCACAAGCTTGCCCTTACCGGTCATCACCACGTTCATGTCGACAGCCGCCATTGAGTCCTCTTCGTAGCAAAGATCCAGCAGATCCGCACCCGATACAACACCGACACTGGTCGCCGCAACCTGATCTTCAATGACGGTTCGTTTGAGAATGTTCTTTCGCATCAGGTGATCTACCGCGTCGGCGAGTGCTACCCAGGCTCCCGTGATCGCTGCCGTCCGGGTGCCGCCGTCCGCTTGGATGACATCACAGTCAATTGTGATCGTACGCTCACCCATGTTGTCTGTGTCCACGACTGCCCGCAAAGCCCGGCCGATCAATCGCTGGATCTCAAGACTGCGCCCGTTGGCTCCTGAACGGTTGCTGTCGCGCTGAACCCGCTGTCTGCAGGATCGCGGAAGCATGGCATATTCAGCCGTTACCCAGCCGGTGCCAGTATTGCGCAGATGCGGCGGTACCCGGTCCTCCACTGTGGCCGTACAGATCACTTTGGTGTTCCCTACCTCTATCAAACAGGACCCCTCTGCATACGACATATAACCGCGCGTCAGCTTAACCGGTCTCATTGTTGTGGAACTGCGTCCATCCTGTCGTGCCATCTAAACGTGTAACCTCACTGTTTCCGGATGTCATGGAGTCAGCGCGTGCTGTCCGTATCATTATGCCGTGGACGCACCGATATCTGCCGGGCGTGGCGCCGCAATGGAAATGTGTTATAATGCTCATCGCAACACCACACAAGGAGGACCGCTCTATGAACACACATCACAAGTCGGACGCTGTGCGCATGCAGAGCCGGATCTCCGCAGGTGTGACCCGCTAAGTTTTTCCCTCCCCTGCGAACCCTCCGGCTCATGGCGCATATCCAAGACGACGGTTGTGGAACTCTATTTCTGTAAATGGCTCAGGCACTCGGCGTGACCGCGTTG
>CAZHSN010000138.1:0-10271 GCA_964535125.1 uncultured bacterium | reverse complement strand
GCTCACGTACAAGGCCGTACCGTTTCAGGTGACCTCGCCGGTGCCTGAGCCGGCCTTGATGGCGCAGATGCTGTTTGGCGGCGGGTTGGGTATGCTGGCCTTCCTGCGGCGTGGACGCAAACGGAACTGATCTGCCTTACACAGCGGCGGGACACAGAGTGTTGTGTCTCGTCGCTGTCCTACCCTCCTGAGGTCAATAGGTACCCGGGATCCGCCTGCAGCCGCTCCATCACGTACTCGGCCATCGGTTTCGCCCGCACCACCAGTATCTGCGTCTGCGCCCAGGGTATGGCGGTGAGTGCGCCGATCTGCGCCAGGTCGGCTGCGGTCTCGGCATACCGCCGTTCCCATTCCCCGCCCCAGAGATGCGGATACGACGGGGCGCGCAACCGGTTGCCCTGGTGATCGATCACCCACAGCTCCTGAGGTCCCGGAGCCAGCCCGTAAGGGACACCAGCCCAGGTTTCTACGCCGTGATATGTGGTGTTGCAGGCCAGCGTGACGCCGAGCATCACGATGAACCCGTCCCATTGAACCAGTCGGCCGTAGGGTGACTTCCAGTCACACGGATTGGAGCAATGGATATGACCTTCGATCAACTCGCCGGCGCGCTGCCCGCTGACGGCGACCGAATGGGTGGGATGCAGGCTTCGCAGTACGCCGGGGCGTTTCCGGAACCGTTCCGGTATGATCCCCACGCATCCCGGGCTCAGCAGCACATCAAACACCGGTTGCTTCGCGTTGACTGTTGCCCAGGTGTGCGTAGGCAGCGCCAGTGTGCCGGTCTCTCCAACTGCCTCCAGCAGAACATCCGCCACGTCGTCCGGTGTTCCGGGGATCTGCAGCGCCTTGAAGGAGCTGTGCACCAGAACGGTGCTCCCCGGCTGTATGCCTCCGTCCCGTAATGCCTGAAGCAGATGATACTGCCAGTCGGAACCGTTCATATTCGCACCTCTTCCGAAAGCGCCTCGATGTACCGTTCGAGTTTGTGGAACGTTATCTGGTTGGAGTCATGGAAATTGTGCGCCCCGTTGTAGGCTGTGCGCACCAGAAACAGAATGTCGGCGCCGTCGAACAGCCAGTCCACATATTGAAAGCCTGTTGCCCGGCGTGACGACCGTTCATCCATACCCTGATCGTCGCACAGCAGCCACCGGTGGACCGTCCATGTGCGCAGGTCCGGCGACGAGCAGATTGCCAACCGGTTGCGCTGATTGGCGCCAATCGTGACGTCTGTATTGGGGTTGGACAGGGTGATATATCGGCCTGAAACCGGATCGCGCCGGATGGTGAACTTGGTGATGCCGCCGGGGAAGTCGATAAAACCTGTGCAGGCGTCGAACGTGATTCGCCGCCCCTCATCATGTATCTGTACAATCGCTGCAATGTCGGCCAGCGGTTCCGAGTTGAAACGCAAGATGTTGTACAACGCCCCGTCCGGCCCCTGAACACAGTTGCCTTCCAACCAGCCGGGGTTGATCAGCGGGCCCCAGTGTACAGGCACCCAGGACGGGTCGAAAGCCAGCTTGTTGCTCATGGTCCAACAGGATGCGTCCAGCAGGTCCGCATCGACAGGAGCCGATATTACACATGAACGGAAGCCTTGTCCCCAAACGCAGGGATCGCAGTCTTCGAACGCCCGGTAGATCCGCCCGCCGGAGATCAGCACGGGCACCGGTGCTCCGTGATAGTTCGGCGGGGTGTGGTAATAGCCCCCCTCGAATAGCCTGCCCGTTTGTGCATCCCTGGGATGGGTCCATGTGAATCCTCCGTCGGTGCTGCGGCGGATCACGATGGAGCCATACTGCTGCGAACAGCCGAGCAGATAAACCGCGCCCTGGTGGGTGAAGAGGCTGCTCCAATAGGCATTCGCAATGTGTGTGATGTTCGACCAATGCAGTCCATCGTCTTCGGACCGGTACACGCTGGTCAGGTGCTCTTCGTCCTCGTGGTTGCGCGGGCAACCCGGGCCAAAATAGTCATGTGTCGCCAGCAGTGCGCCGTCGGGTGTCCGTGTCAGGCTGGGACTGCCCAGGTACGTCCGCGTACGGGGGTCCTGCCAGCGCAAGGTGTTTAACTGCATAACTGAATGTACTCCGGTGCGCGGGTGAGCGGTTGTCGGGATAAGTTTCGTGATGCAGCGGTATACCACCTGCTCAGGCGAGGCAGGAAATGGTTCACTCCGCGGTTGATCAAGTGTTATCCGATACAGGTTCATGAAGGTGCGCCCATGGAACTCCAGCCAGACTGTCTGCCATATCCGCCCGTCATCGAGCGGTCGGAGGTGACCGGCGTCCATCGAGAGCCGCCGCACGCCACGATGGCTTCGTGGGGATCCGTCGCCGAGGCGCTTCGAGGCGACCGCCGAAAGGCGCAGTGGCGGTTAATGCTCGATGGTATGTGGCGTTTCCGTTGGACTCCCCGTCCGGAGGACCGGCCTATCGGGTTTCAGAACCCCGACTATGATGACAGCTGCTGGGACCACATTCCGGTGCCGTCCAATTGGCAGATGCATGGCTACGGTACTCCCAACTACATGTGTTCCGGATATGTGTTCCGTTACGATCCGCCGCGGGTGATGGGTGATCCAGATCCCAGTTGGACAACATTCACAGAGCGCAACCCGGTGGGCAGCTACCGGCGCTGGTTCGATCTGCCGCCATCCTGGCATGGACGGCGTGTTACCATTGGATTCGATGGCGCCGACTCCAATCTGTTTGTGTGGATCAACGGAGCGTTGGTGGGTTATAGCACCGATAGCCGTACGTTGGCGGAGTTCGACATCACTCCCTACTTGCGCGAAGGGCGGAACCTGGTGGCGGCGCAGGTGTACCGCTTCTGTGCGGGCAGCTATCTGGAAATTCAGGACATGTGGTTCCTAAGCGGGCTATACCGCAGTGTTTGGCTTGATGCCTCGCCGAACGTTCGTATCCGCGATTTCTTTGTGGACGCCAGGCTGACCCACGGTTATCGTGACGGACTATTGTGTGTGGACGCCTGGGTGCGCAACGACGATCGCACCCTGGCGCCTCCGCGCGAACTGAATGTGACGCTGTATGACCGTGCGGGCAAGCCCGTGGTGCAGCAAACGATCCATTGCTCCGCGTTGGATCCGGGCTGTGAACAGCCACTTCACGCCGAAATCCCGCTTCGCACACCGCATCCCTGGAGCGCTGAGGATCCCTGCCTCTACACGACGGTGCTGACGCTGCATCGAGCGGGTGAAGCGCCGCATCTAGTGAGTTGCCGGAGCGGCTTTCGGAATGTCGAAATCAAGGGACGGTTATTTTGCATCAACGGTACACCGGTGAAGTTAAAAGGGGTGAACAGGCATGAAAACTGGCCTGAGACCGGCCACGTGGAGACCGATGCGCAACGCATCCGCGACCTGATCCTGCTGAAGCAGGCGAACTGCAACCATGTTCGAACCAGTCATTACAGCAACGATCCGCGTTGGTATGAGCTCTGTGATGAATTCGGGATCTATCTGGTGGCCGAGGCGAACGTGGAGTGCCATGGCGACTATGAACAACGGATCAGCCGGTCACCGGACTGGACGCCCCAATTTGTGGCCAGAATTACAAACTCAGTGCTTCGGGATCGTAACCACCCCAGCGTGGTGATTTGGTCTTTGGGCAATGAGAGCTACACAGGACCGAATCTGGACGCAGAACTGGCCGCACTGCGTCGACTGGATACCAGCCGCCCCAGCCACTATCAGGGCTACCCGTATGGCCGACATAATCCGTGCGACATCGACAGCCAGATGTACAGCCATCCGGATGAGTGCCTGCGTGTGGCGCAGTCCGCGGACTACACCAAGCCGTTCTACCTGTGTGAGTATGCCCATGCCATGAACAACAGCATGGGTGGACTGGGGGATTACAACGACATCATCAATGCCCATGATGCACTGATGGGAGGTGCTATCTGGGAGTGGCAAGACCAGGTGCTGTGGAACCGGCGCGATCCGCAAAGGCCGTTTCTGGCTATGGGCGGCGGGTTTGGCGATGTGCCCAATCACGGGGCGTTCATCATCAAAGGCGTAGTGTTTGCCGACCGCACGCCGACGCCCAAGTACCCCGAGGTGCGCCGGGTATACCAGTGGGTCCGTTGTGAACTGCTCGATCCAGAGCGGATGGTTCTGCGTGTAACCAACCGGTACGCGTTCACCAACTTGCGCGTGTTTGATGTGGCTTGGCAAATCGAGCAAGACGGTGTCATCGTGCGGCAGGGGCGCATGCGAGCGCCGGTGCTGGCCCCCGGCGCCAGCACCGCCATCCAACTGCCGGTCGGTCATCTGCCGCGCCGGCCGGGCAGTGAACTGGTCTTGCATGTGTCTTTTGTGCTCCGGAGACCCACCCGATGGGCGTCTGCTGGTCATGCGGTCGCCATGACCGAGTTTGTATTGTCCAAGGAGCAGCCGCTGCCATACCGCTCTACAGCGTCCAGGTTGTTGGTAGAAAACGGTCGACACGAGGTCGTCGTGACGGGGCGGTCCATGAGGATCGCATTCGATAAGGCCCTGGGATCTTTGTCAGCGCTGCATGTGCTTGGACGTCAATGGCTGATCCCGCAGAGCGGCTTGCGGCTTTGGGTTTACCGGGCTCCGCATGTCAATGACGACTTTTGGGCATCCGGCGACTGGCGCGCTTTGGGATTGAGCACCATGCAACCGCAGGTGGTGAATGCGGACGTGGCGGACATAGGCGCCCATCTGGCCCGTGTATCGTTTCTGATAGAGTGGACCGGAGCCTCTGAACTGCTGTTTTTGCAATGGGTGGTCTACCATGTGGATGCGGACGGTATGGTCGTGGTGGACAGTGCGCTGACGCCGATGTTACCCGGTATCCCGCTGGCGCGGGTGGGAATGCGTATGGCGTTACTTCCTATGGCTGATCGACTGCGATGGTACGGACGTGGACCGCACGAGTCGTATCCTGACCGGATGCGTGCCGCCGACCTGGGAGTCTACCAAAGTCCGGTATGTGACCAGTTGACGCCCTACATCTCCTCCATGGAGTGCGGGAATCATATGGACACGCGTTGGTTAACCGTAACCGATCGAACAGGCGCCGGGCTAATGGTGGCTCATGATGGCGCTCCGTTTGCCTTTTCGGCCTTGCCATACGCAGACGAAGAGCTCGAACGAGTCACGTGCCGGCACGAACTGCCATCCAGCAGGCAGACCGTGCTTTGCATCGATGCCGCGACCATGGGTGTCGGTTCGGCGGCATGCGGCCCGGGACCACTGGACCGGTATCTGCTGCGCGCTGCGCCGATCTGCCAGTCATTCGTGATCCGCCCCTTCCGGGGAGGCCTCCGGGAGGCCTGTACGCTCGGGCGTCAGTGCAGCCCTGCACGGTTGCGGCCCGTGGCGCTGGCGCAGAATGGCGATGGATGGCTCTCACTGACGCATGCGAACGATGCAGACGCGCGCATTTGGTATACGCTTGGTGACCGTTCGGAACGGCGCTATGTCGGGCCGGTTCGGAACGACAGCGCCACGGCGCTGCACGTTGTGGTGCGCGGCGCTAGGCATCCGGACCTGGCCGCTTCGCTGCCGGTTCAACCATGGGTCGATCGAACGGGATGGCGCATCGTGGCGTGCGACAGTCAGCAGGTGGATATCGAACCCGCCTCCGCCATATTGGATGGCCGATTGGATACCTGGTGGCACAGCCGGTGGACGCCGACTGTTGACCCTCTGCCGCATTGGATTGTGGTGGATCTGGCCCGCAGTCAGACGCTGCGCGGTCTGCTGCTGACACAGCGGCAGAACATGGTCAACGGACGGATAGCAGACTATGAGATCTACCTCAGTGATGACGGACACCACTGGGGATCGCCGGTTGTATCCGGGCGTCTGCGCAACATCACCGCGCCGCAGCGCGTGCTGTTTGCCCGTCCGCTATCGGCGCGGTATGTCAGGCTGGTCGCCTTGAGCGAACACGCCGGGCAGCCGTTTACCTCGTTGGCGGAGTTCAGCGTGATTCCGGAGTGACTTCTTCGGGCAGGGGCGATACCGGCATAAACGCCTGCCGCATGGCGACCAAGAGCAGCGCGGCGCCCAGTCCTGTGCCGACCAGCCAGACCAGCATGCAGAGTACCAGCAGCACGCCGCGAAATGGGGTGATCAGTCCGGCGGTCACCGGAAAGATCGTTCCGAACAACAGGGTGGTGGTGCGTGCGGACAACGGCCAGAACGCGTCCGATGGCGCTGCAGACATATGGCGCTGGCGGGCGGCCAGCCGGTACAGTGTCCAGATCAAGACGCCGTACATGGCCCATACCATCAGGTGCGGTGTGAGTGTGCGCGGCAGCGCCTCTGGCCGCAGGAAGGCGCCGTAAAGCACATACTGCAGGATCAGCAGGCCGATCAGCCAGCGCGCTTGTCGATCGGAAGGCATCAGTTCGCGCAGGGTGTAGCGTTGGCCACGGCATGTGCGCTTCCAGAGCGACGCCGCAAGAGCCAGCAACAGCACGTTCACCAGCCCGGGCATCAGGTTGCCCAGACCACCGGGGAAAGGCGCTGACTCGACGCCGATGCCCCGGTACAGGCCGCATCCGATGGACGCGCACACCAGAACAACCCATGCAGAACGCCGTTGGGTCATCAGGCGTTTCAACCGATCCGGCAGTGTGCTGAGCAGTTCCCCGGACCGTGTCCACAGACATTCCGCGCTCAACAATGGCAGCATGAACGCGAACCACGGATGCCAAAAGAGAACCAAGATAGCGGTGTGTAGTGTGTATACGCCGCCCGCAGTGGCCGACAGCTCCGGCGCCCACGTGGGTGACCACAGCACTTTGGTCAGATAGGCTTCATACATGCCGAACAACGCGCCGGCTATGAACAACGCCGGCCAGGTGACCGGCCGCATGATCCGCAGAAGTATGCAGCCCAGCACCAGGATGTGCAAGGTATACAGCGGCCAAACGCCGATCCAGCCCCAAAGCGTGAAGAACGGCCACGAAGCCGAGGTGCTGACCACCTCTGCCAGCACCGTGGATAACGCGCCCAGCAGCAGCCAGAAGCCTATCTGAACCTTTCGGGGCGCCGATTGCGACTCATGCATACTGGGTCCACCTACGGGGGCGTCGGATCTGGATGCACAGCGCCTGAGCGCGTTCACGGATTCCGCGCAATGTCGTATCCGGGAACAACCGCAGCCATTCTTTCGGGATGCCGGCTGTGCCATGCAGCGTGCCGGACAGCATGGCGGCCCGACCGGCGATGGTGTCGGAGTCGCGGCCGATGTTGGTGCCGCCGATCGCCGCCTGACGTACATCCCCGCGGGCGATCTGGAACATGGCCAGGGAAAGACCCCAAAGCTCCATCGGGTCGATGAAGTGGTACAGCAGACAGCGCTCGGACAGCTCGGCACGCGCTTCCAGAACATCTCGGTATCGGGACGCGACTTCCAGACAGGCCTCCACATAGCCGCGTGGCGAGTCGAACGGCCGCGCATCGAAGCTTGCCCATGGCGCATCAGGCAGGGCCCGCACCGCCGCCTGGATCACGCTGTCGACTGTCGCGACGGGGCGCAACGCCTCCGCAACCGCAGCGGCCAGACTGACCGCGGCCGTGACATCCAAGCCGCGCTGATACATATACGCGATTGCCCGAGCGTCGATGGCCGCAAACTCCGGATCGGCGACGTGATACAGCCCGACCGGCTCCATGCACATCACCGTCGATCCTGTGACGATTTTCCAGTGGCCGGTGATGCGTGGGTCCCACCCCTGGCAGATCAGGTCGTAGGCGTGCCCCATGCAGAGCGCAAAGAAGTGGTTCCGCCGAAGCCGCATGCGCCATGTGGCGCCGAAATGGCGCGCCATGACCGGCAGGCCAGCGCGTTCGATGTATGTGTCCGCCAATAACGCCGCCATCTGATTGTCATCCTCGCCCTCCAGACGGGATGGGTCCAGGATGGTCTGAATGGAGTCCGGATATTGGGCGTCGATCTCCTGCCAGGTGCGTCCCTCAACCGGGGATCCCATGGCGTTGCCGATGGCGCCTGCCAGCAGACAGCCCAGCACCCGATCCTCCAAGGCCGTCATGCCGTTCTGCTGTTTCTGTTCCAGTTGGGCTACCTCTTCGGCGATCCGCTGTTCTGTGGCGAGGCGGTCGGCCAGCAGCGCGGCCAGCCCCGCGCTGTCGGAAGCGTGCGGTGCGGCCGCCGTAAGCCAATCACTCGGGAAGATCGTTGTTCCGTGCAGTGCGCCCATCAGTGCGCCGGCGATGATAGCCGAGGCCGGGTGACCCGTGGTGAACCATTGGTCGTTGGGACCCGGGCTGTCCGAGCCGACGATCAGCGCCAACAGCAGCGCCGGTTGATCATGCAGCCATGGCAGCAGAGGCAATACCTTGCTGACTGGATGGTACGCCACCCAATTCGCGCTGTCAGCCGGTTCCACCTGCTGCGCATCGCGCAGCCACCAGTCGATCAGGTCATCCGGTTTGTCGGACCGGTCCGCCGCCGCAGCGCATAGTGCGTCCAAGTCGGCGCCTAATGCGGTCTCGCGATGGGCGATCCGCAGCACATCGCGTTGTACGGAGGCGCCATCGGCCTTAGGGCGGAATGCGGAAGCTACGGCAGCGGCGCACAGCGCCGCCCAGTCCGCTCCGGTGCGATTGGTTGCCACTGATGCCAGTTCCACGCCGTCCAGATAGGCGTATTCCGGATCACCCGCATGGTAGATACCTACCGCAGGCATCGCTGCGGCGATCAACCCGCAGGGAGCGGCTCCATGGCCGGTGAGCCGCGGGTGCATCCCTTCCGTCAGCAGCTCCTGTACCGTATGCAGCAGATCAAACGAAAACGCTGGCGCCGATATGCCCGGATCGGACTTGAACAGCGAGGCGAACTGCTCCGGCGTGACGCGGCCGGCCGCGTTCAAGTAAGCCCGCACACCCAGCGTTACCAGCGGCCAGAGAGAGGCGTAATGCTGCCGGTGTGCGGGATGGGGAGGCAACGACGCAGGCGCTGGCTGCAGTGCGCGCACTTCGGCCGGTGTGCTGCAGCGGCAAAACGGGTTGTGCTGACGCTGCTTCGCGAAATGGTCGCCTAACCAGGCCCCGCACAGACAGGCCTGAATGCGCAGATCAAGCGAGGCGGTCATCTGTCTGCATCCTTTCGCGATCTAGCAGCCGGTACAAACGACCGGGCTACAAACGTGGCAGTTGCCACCGAGACCATAACAGCGAGCACTTTTCTCCCCGGGCGGCCTTCTGATAGTACACGCTGATCAGGCTGCCGTCGCCGAGTTCAACGGTTGCCGGGTAACCCAGATCACCATCGGGGCCATCATCGCGCAGCACCCAGTCATGCATCCAGGTAGCGCCTTCATCGGTGCTGAACGCCACCCGCTGCCCATACGGAGCCATTCGGTAGCCATATGTCAGAATCAGCACGCCGGACGAGTGGCGCAGCAGGTGCGGCGGCGAGCCGTGGAAACCCAGTGGTTTGGCCTCGGTCCAATGGCGACCGCCATCATCCGACACCGTCTGCATCATGCTGAACGCGGGCACACCCACGCGTGTCAGGTCCGCATGGCTGTTGGACTCCACCCGGATCATGCCAATCAACCGCCCTGAGGGCATTACGACCACATGGGGTTCATGGTAGTTGGCCGGATGGGTGCCGGGGAATACGGGTACGGAACCCCGTCGCGACCAGGTGCGGCCGTCATTCGTGCTGTACGCCGCTTGTATGGCTGCCTGCTCCATGTCCTCCCAACTGCCATATGGCTTGCCCAGATAGAGCAGATGTCCGTTGCGCAGGCGGATGGGGCCGTGCGGCGCGGAAACCGGTGCGCGAACCGGCACTCCCCACGTCGCGCCTCCGTCATCGCTGCGCTGCGTCCAACTGCCCAGCAGCTTGGCGACCCGTTCCTCGCTCCACGACCGGAATGTCGTCTCCCAGGCCAGACGGTCATCGCCCTTCAGCCAGTCCGCGCCTGCGTAGATTCGCGTGTCCGAGCGGAACCAGGTGACTAAAAGCCGTTCTCCGCCCAGCGAAGCGATCCCCGCATCGCGGTCATCGATCATCGAATCCTGGATCACCTGCGGCGCTGCCCATGTACGGCCGTCATCCTTGCTGAGATGCAGCGTCGTGCGTCCCCAGGGGCAGACATGCCCTACCCGCATGCCTGAACTGACCACCGCCAGCATGCCGCTGTCGGTGCGGGCGATGCTGGGCCATCCGAAATAGCTGAACCGATCCGGATGCAGCCGACACACCACACCATGTTCGGCAGTGAGCGTT
>CAZHSN010000137.1:0-10297 GCA_964535125.1 uncultured bacterium | reverse complement strand
CCCGCCTCGCCGGATCTGACACTTCGACGCATGCGCCGACATGGGCAGCACCGGGCCGGGGTGACCGTCGGAGAAGAGCGCCTGTCCGGGCCAGCGGCCTCGTGCGCCCAGTACGGACTCATCATCATAGCAGCTGAACCAGTTCACCCCGCGGTCCAACTGACACTCCACCCAGTCACACCCGCTCCAAAAGGTGTACTCCCGCCTCATGCCGGTCGTGTCCTCCAGGGTGCACACCGTACGACAGGGACCGACTGTCCACTTGACTCGGTTCCGGGCGTTCCGGTGTACTCCGGTGATGTCGCCGAAGCCGGCCCAGTCCGTGTCCCCCGGATGTGTCACATCCAGCGCGTCCAGCGCGTGGATCAGCCATCGGTAGATGTGCGCGCCCTCCGCACCTACCGTCCAGGAGCAGGCCGCATCATCCAGCCGCCACAACCCCGGCGCAACACGGGTCAGCGATGTCGCCGGACGGGGTCTCCGGACACGCATTGTCGTATAGAGCAGCAGCGTCCTGCTCTCACCGGCCGGCCAGGCGCCGGGCAGCAGCGCGACGGCGACACGGCCTCCTTCCAACTGGGAGGGCAGCGGCTGCTGGCGGCCATCGGGCTGCAGCCAGGTCACGATGATGTCCCGCCATGGCCCGCCCGGCAACTGCACTTCAAGGGGCTGATCCCTGCGATCGACCGTGTCGGCCTGCAGTTCGATCCGGAATCGGTTGGTCGCTTCCGGAACGGCCCAGGCGGCTGCGTGCTGGACGGGCATGGAGACCCGGGTCGCGGTCTGTGACCGACGGCCTGTTTCACCCGCCAGCAGTCCGGCCTCAGCCGGCGGAACCGGCTGCGTCGCGGCCAGCGCGCGACCTGCCGCCAGCAGGCGCGCGTTCCAGTCGGCCACCAACCGGTCAAATCGGCCGGTGATCCATGACTCGCCGAACCGCTTGTGTTCCGATCTGCGGTGACGCACGAACTCCCGCTGGCAGGCGACATGCGCTTCCACTATCTGCCGAATACGCGCGTCCGCATCGGACAGCGCCCGACGACGCAGCGAGGCGTCATCCTGCATGTACGCGGCGACATAGCGTTGCGATACATCCAGCAAAGCGATGCGCCGTTCCGCGATCAGCCGGATCCGGGAGACGGCGAACAACCAGCGGTCGATCAGGTCGCGTTCATAGCGCGCGTCGGACCGTAGCGCCTTCAGGTCGTCCAGCGCCGGATCGATAACCGCCAGCATCGCCTCGGCATTCGCGCGTGCCTGTGCCCGGGTGACGGGCACCGAACTGCCTTCCTGCCGCCAGAAACGGCTATTGAACAGGCCATCGGTTTCGGCCATGCTGTGCAGCCGGCTGAGCCGCCGCACAGCGTCTCCAAACCGGGAGCCGGACTCGCCGAACAGCACGCCGCCCAACCGCTGCAGGAACCGGTCGTAGTCTGTGGATTCCCCGTTCCAGCTGCATTCGGCGCCCCAGGCGATGGATGGCCAGTTCAAGGCGAACATCAGTTCACCGTCATCTCCCCACGTCGTGTTCAACATGCCCGATGCGCCGCCGTTCAACCCATCGCGCACGAAGTTACGAATGTTGATCTCTGACGCACGGAAGTCAGGCAGCAACCGACTCCAGCAGTTTGTACCGGGACATACCATATACTCATATCCGGCATCTCGAAACGGTGCGATGCGCGACTCGAATGAACTTAACGGAGAGTACTCCCAAGCGAGCATTACGGTGTCTCGCGGGATACTCTTGAGGTGTTCCGGGTGCATGGTGATGATGTCACCCCACATCATCATCCGCTTGCCGTATTGCGTCACGATCTGATGCACCCGCTGCATGTGACGCGCATAGACGCCGCCCACGCCGATCTCCTGCGCCAGCGCCTTGCTGGGCCCCTCTCCCAGCCCGAACGTCTCATCACAGCAGACGTTAAACAGCGGGCTGGACGTTAACCGCGCCTGCGATCCAATCATGTCTGCCAACAACGCATAGGTGCGTTCATCGGTGGGATTCAAAATATCCGGATTCTCGGCCAGATCACGGTATGCCGGTCGCTGCAGCACTCCGGCCATGTGGCCGAAGGACTGCTGACAACCCACCAGTTCCGTCGCGTTGAGTGCGGCCTGTCTATCCCATGCGGCCAACTCATCCGGTGTCTGGCTCCCGTCTTCCGGTCCGATGGTGGGATGGCCGGGATACGCGAACTGATACTCCTGATAATACGTGACGAAGCTGTGCCTCAGCAACGCACCCAGACGCGTGGTGCGTTCCAACTCGCGCAGATGGGGACTGGGACCTCGCGTGATGTCCACTTGGAAGCCGCGTCGCTTCATCAGCGGCCAGTCCACGATACGCAGGCTCGGAATCTCCTGCCGGCGTGACGTCCGGATCAACTGGCGGAGCGTCTGAAGGGCGCGCGCCAGACCCGCAGTGTCGGCAGCTGCGAATCCTGCGCCCTGCGGCGTCACACGCAGCACATAGCCCTCGGGTTTCCCAGGCGGTGTTCCGACGCTGGTGCGATGACCCAACCAGCCATCCAGCCCTCCTGCAGGCGTGGTCTCGACAGGGATGCGGATCCCCAGCGCCTGCGCGTCCTCGGCCAGCAATCCGGCAATGTGTCTCAGCGCCGGGTCATCGGGTATGTGCAGCGCCAGTCCATTGGTGAGCCGCAGCGAGCCGGACCCCTGCCGTATGGAGCGCGGCCAGGGAACCAGGCGAACCGTTCGGATATCAGTCATTCACAGGCACCTCATCAGTCAGGCATCGATGCGTTACCGAAGGGCGTTCAACAGATCGCGGCGCACCCGCGTGTAGGTCTCTATGTCCCGCGTATAGTGCGTGCGGTCAGTGGTGATCCGGGCGCGCAGTCGGTCGGCAGCCAGAGCGCCCCGCTGTGATCTATACATACGCAACAGCTCATGGTCCTCCAGCCCATCACGGATGGCGCTGAGGCGCACGCTCCCCAAGGGGCCGTGCTCTCCCGGGTACAGCAACACGCCATCACCGTTCAGCCAGTCCAGCCCCCTGGTGGTATTCGACCAATCCAATAGCGGACCGGAAGCATCGGCTATCGGCTGTTCATTGCGGTCACGCTCCCAGATGTTCAGCCCCCAGTACAGCATTCCCTCCACGTCGTGCTGGAACATCTGCCACCAGATGATCCGAGACTCTATCAACGGGTTTTCCAGCAGCCAGTTGGCATAGGGATAGTTCGGCCCCATGCAGACATACCACCAGACTTCACCGCCTCTCGCACGCACATGCTGCGCCATCTGGTGGTCGTAGGACGAACTGAGCTGCACAAACCAGTCGATGTGCAGCGACAGCGGATCGGTGCCTGCAGGGGGCCAGCAGGTGGAGAAGGTGCGCAGGTCAGGAAACCGTTGCTTAATCGCCCCGAACAGATCACGGATGATCGGCAGATACTCATCGCCGCGCTCGTCGAACCCGTACACGCAGGCGCGGTCGAGTAAACCATGCTGTCTCAGCGTCGGCACGACTTCGTCCAGCCGCTCCAGGAAGCGTCGCGTGAACTCGGGTGTATACGCGGACGCCTCCGCGTAACAGACCCACAGCGGATCACCCGTCGGTTCGGGCACGGCGTTCAGCACGGTGAAGCAACTCAATCCCCGGTCCCGCGCACGCAGCAGCGTCGGCAGGTCCGGCGTCTGTGTCCGCGAGATGTCGTCCGGGTTCAACCGATGCTCCAGCAAAAAGTCGGTATAGGCGTTCCGCAGCGCGGGAGTGATCTCACCGTAGACCTTCTTCAGATGGCCATCCATCAGCGCGAAAGCGGTCTTCACCCATAGACGATCGGGCAGCACCGGTCGATATACCTGAAGCACCACCGGCACCCGCAGCGCCCCATCCGGCCACTGCAAATGCACTGCAGAACGATAGGTGCCGGGCGGGGTGTTCCTTGATACATGCCAATCGAACCACAACGGCTGCGTCGCCCCCGCTTCCAGATGCAGCTCTGCCGGCTTCAACAGTGGATCAGGCCACCAGGCGGCCGTCCGGCGTTCGCCGAACGGGTGCGCCTGCGGTGTGTTTACGCGCACATAACCCACCCGTGACCAGCGACAGCTGACCCCTTCGGCCGGCCGGCCGGTGGCATCGCGCACCGGATCGACCCGAACGGACGCTGCAAGCGGCCGTGACGACCGCACGCACAGTTGGGTGCTCTCGGTATCATTTCGCACCAGATGCGCGCCCATCTGCCGTTTGGAGCGCGCTGGAGGCAGCGTATCGCGGAACACCCGTATCAGCGGGCTTTCGCTCCAGCAGTCCACCTGCGCCGCTCGTACGATTGGGATCTCCATCTGAGCATCGGGGGTGGACAGCCGCAGGCGCTGCGCTGAGGCTGCATCCGCAAACGTTGCGGCCAGTTCCACTCCATCGCCCTGAAGCCGGTTCACCGGTTGCCGATGCCGCAGCAACTCCAGCGTCCACGGGGCATCCGAGGAGAGCTGAGCTTGTACACGCACCAGGCCATCCGGCTCTTGAACCGCACGCACTTGGCGCACGTGCACGGGTATCGGCTCCAAACGCAGATCAGCAAACCGCATACGACCGGGGACACCGCGCACGATGCAATATATCTGGATCTCCCGCACCCGATGCGTGGGATGGACCTCGACACTCACCTGTTGCCAATCCGTCTTGGCTGCGTCAATTAACCCCTGCTCGCCCCACATCGGCGGGCCATCCTGCTGCAGCACGTCCAGCCAGAGGCCCCGGTCGCCGCCCGTCATCGGGCTCTCCAGGCGGACCCATCCGGTGACACGGAACGGACCGCGCCGCGGGGGATCGCATCGGATCACCTGCAAGGCGGCATTCATACCGGAGCCAGTCGATGTGACCTCTACAGCTGGAAGGCCACGGGGGCCACCCTGCGGCACGCAGCGCGCGTCACCCAAAAGCTGCCATCCGTCCAGCGCGCCATCAGCAGCCGTGCGAAACGCCCCATTGCGCAACAGACCGTCAGCGGGCAGTGCGCCGCATGCAACGAGCGCACCGCCCAACACACCCAGGATCAACGGCCAACGGCATAGTCGCATCAAACGTCTCATTCCGGAGCGCTGAAGATATACTGTCCGGAGGTGACGCGCACCCGCGCCAGTCCCTCGGCAGAAGGGAGCACGGTGATCCCGCCGGCTCCCGCAACCGGTTTCCCGCTCTCTTGCAACGCCGCGGGATCTGAGGTGGGCAGCCGAACCTCGGCTTCACTGCCGGGCGGTACGCTCAGCTGCAGTTCGATCCGGCCATTCTGGATGGACCAGCTGCAGTAGATGCGCCCGTACAACGACACATACGTACCCTGAGCCCAAGTCACCTCACCGCCCGGTTTCGGCGCCACGACAAAGGCGCGCCAGCCGGGTTTCTCCGGATCGGGGTTCAGACCCAGCGCATGACGGTACAACCACTCGGTGATCGACCCGAACGCCCAGTGGTTGAACGAGTTCATGCCGGCATCCTGGAAACCGCGTCCTTTGACATACCCGTCCCAACGTTCCCAGATGGTGGTCGCGCCGTTCTCAATCATATAGCCCCAGGAAGGGAACACGGTGTTCTGCACCAGCCTCCAGGCCAGGTCGTTCTGTCCGCCGCGCGTCAGCTCCATCACCATGCGGGTGGTGGAGTTGAAGCCGGTGGAGAGCCGATAGCCGTATGACTCGATGTTGTTGATGGCATGTTCCAACGCGGCAGGCCGCAACGCTTCCGGGATCAGATCAAATGCCAACCCGAAAGCATATCCGGCCTGCGTATTGGCCTGCAGCGTGCCATCCGGTTTCAGATACGCAGCGTTATAAGCGTCCCGAATGCGTCCAAACAGCTCGGTATAGGTGCGTGCGTCGTCCTGCTTACCCAGTATGCGCGCCATGCGTGCCAGCAAGTCCGTCGAGTGGGCAAAGAACGCCGTGGCCATCTGTTCCTTGGGTACCTCACCGCCGCGCCGGGGCCACCCTTCATAGATCAGCGTGTCGCCGTGCAGCCAGTCGCCATAGTCCGAACCCCTGCGGTGGCGCCAGATCAAGTCCGGATTGTGCTTGTGTATGTAGTCCACCCATCGCTTGGCCGCGTCATACTGGTCTGCCAGCATCTGACGGTCCGCGTAGTTCACCCAGCAGGTCCACGGCAGCACGGTCGCGACATCTCCCCATCCAGGGGCGCCAGTGAACGGTCCCCGCCGCTGCTCGGGATTGGGCGCGACCTCCGGCATCGCGCCCTCTTCGGTCTGTGCGTCGCGTACATCCTGCAGCCACTTGGTAAAGAACGCCCCCAGATCCATGTTGTAGATCGATGTCTGGGCAAATGTCTGGATGTCCCCCGTCCAACCCAGCCGTTCGTCCCGCTGTGGACAGTCGGTTGGGATACTCATCAGGTTGGCGCGCTGCGTCCACAGCGTATTCCACCACAGCTGTGTAAGCATCTGGTTGCTGCACGCGAACGTACCGGTGTCCGGAGCGGCCGAGTGGCAGACCATCCCCTCGATATCCTGAAGCGTAACCGGCTCTGTCCATCCGGTTATCTCCACATAACGGAACCCATGGTAGGTCAGTCGGGGTTCAAAGACATACGGAGAGCCGTTGAGCGTTACTTTGTCGGTCTGCTGTGCCGCACGGAGGTTGGCTGTATACAGCGTCCCGTCGTCGTTCAGCATCTCCCCATGCCGCACCGTCACCTGCGTTCCGCTGGGACCGGTGAGCTTGAGCCGCACATATCCCACCATGTTCTGTCCCATATCAATGATCAGCACGCCGGGTTTCGGCTCGGTCAGTTGCTTGGGTTTTTGTGTGCGTGTCACCCGGATCGGTTCGTTCGGCTGCGCGACCAGCAGCCGGGCCGGTCTGCTGGTGACGGTTACCGGCTTCCAGGCGCTCTGATCGAATCCGGGCAGGTCCCATCCCGGCATCTCGCGCGTTCGGTCTTCGTGTTGCCCGTCCAGCAGGTCTGCATGCCGTACGGGTCCTGCATCGGTGGCGCGCCAGTTCGGACCGGTGGCCACCGTGATGATCTTGCCATCCGGCATCTCGGCTCGCAGTTCGGCCAGCAGTTCAGGATACAGTCCCCATTGCCGGCGCCCGTGCAATCCATAGAAGCCGCAGTACCAGCCATCACCCAACTGGGCGGCCAGCGCATTCGCGCCGCGCTTCAACAAAGAGGTGACATCCACCGTCTGGTACTGCACGCGCACATGGTAGTCGGTGGACTCGGGCGCCAGCAGCGACTCATGCGCCCGTTGACCGTTCAACCGCATCTCCACCACACCCAGCGCAGTAAACGACAATACCGCACGCCGGGGCGCCGCCGGCAGGTTAAACTCCGCACGCATCGCAGGAGGCGGGCTCAACGGCAGGTCGGCGGTTCCCTTCTCGGGCCGTGTCCGGCCATCTGTGAGGTGTTTCAACGACCAGCCGCTGGGACGCATCACTTCCAGCGTATCCAGCGCAACACCTGCAGCGCCTTGAGAGATCACCTGCCCCCCATCCAGCACCTGCATCTCCGCCAAGGCCAACTGGTAGCGGGCGCCTTCATGGCGCCGCAGCTGCGTACAGTAGATGCGGATGGCGCGCGCTTGTACCGGATCGAAACGGTAGGTCTGCGCACGTCGTCCCGGATCCGGAACATCCTCCCGGGTGAAGTCCGCCACGACGCGCGGATTGGGAAACTGCGGCGAATCGTCCACCTCAACGCGAAAACGCAACGGATAGCTGAACCCCGGCTCATCACGCACCCAGTCAAATGGACGGGTAGGATACAGGCGTACGGCATCCATTCGGCGTGACTCGCCCAGGTCAATCCCCACCCATTTCGCGTCCTTCGGGTCGTCGGTCTGTTGCGAATGGTAGCCATTGTGCGGGGCGATGTCGCGCACACCCGCTGGCGGCAGCGAGATCCACTTCGCCTGGGGTTCACGCTGGAAGAACAACCCCATACCCCAGTATTCCGGCTCGCTCCAACGCGGTTCACCTCCCAGCGCGGACCAACTGGCCACGCGCCACCAGACCCGCTGTCCCGCGTTCAACGGTTTGCCAGCGTACACGATATGGGTCTGTTCGGGCGAGTTCACACGCCCTGAGTCCCATAAGTCCGCCTGGCCACGGGCCAACCGCTCCGGAGTGGATGCCGCCTGGATGCGATACGCAGACTGGCGCGCCCCGCGACGCGTGTCATACACACGCCAGTACAGGCGAGGTGTCGGTGTGTCCAGTCCCAGCGGGCGTGCCATATACTCGACACGCAGGTCGACCGGTGTTCCATTGACCGGCGCAGACGTTTTACCGCATGCGCACAGGGCGGTGGAGAGGCCGCATACCAGCAGCAACAGGGGTTTCATTGGGCGCCATCCGCGGGGACCAGGATCACCCGGTCGACCCAGAGTGCGACCAGCCCTTTGGCTGGCTGAGGCGCGGCCCAGATATACTGGCTGGTCCGCGTTTCGGCGGTACCCAGACGGATCAACCGGTACTGCTTGTCGGACACCTGAGAGGCGCGGATTTGTGCGTTGATTTGGGCGCCTCCATTGCCGTCCCAGACGCCGGCCGTGGCGATCACCGCGTCGGGAGCAATCGGCTGATCGGAATCGATGCGGACTGAGATCCACACGTCCCATCGACCAGACTGCGCCTGTTTGGGTGTGTTGTCGATACCCATTTGGAAGCCCCACTCGTGGTGGTCACCCATCAGGCAGGCCGCCCAGTGATCGGACGCCTGCAGATCACCGCGTCGCTCCATCCAGGCGTTGATATCGCGCGCCCGGTTGTCCTGCAGATCAATCGCTCCGCGGCCGTTGTTGGGCAAGCCGTCCGGCAGCGGTACACGCGACAACCGCTTCGGCGGGTTCAGATCCTCGGGGCGCGCCGGCAGGTCCTTGGGGTCATACATCACCGAGTCCGCGAATGCTGCCGGCGTCAGGCCCCCCTCGTTTACATGAGTCATTGGCTGAGAGCCTTCAGGGCCGGGAGCGGTGACATCGGCCAACCACATCCGAGCCAACTCAGCACGCGATTCGGGAACCGGCCATGCGACGTTGGACGCCCGGCGTTCGCGGCGCAATGCGCCCCAGCGCTGCAGGAACGCATACCACACGGGCAACCGTGCCTGGCGCACCCTCCACCTGAGGTCGGGGTCACCCGCCACCGCTTTCTCGGCCCTGTCAAACAACGCCAGCGCTTTGGTTAGTGTATCCAGTCGCAGATGGGGCCCGTTCATCGGTGAGAAGCAGCTCAGGTGGACAGTGGAGGCCTTCTGGGCCATCATCTTCAGATACTGGCCGATTGGAGCGGCGGCCGGACCGTAATAACCTTTCAAGAACTCGTCGATCAACTTCCGGTCATCCTGGTTCGGATCCCACATCAACTGCGCGAGCAACCATCCGCGGAGTTCTGCCATCTCGGCGCCGAACCCCTGGTATGCTCCCTGCTCGAACAGCCCCTTCACTCCGTGCTGATGAAAGAAACGCACGTTAGGACCGAGAACGAAGTAGTTCGGATGCGGCCCCGCATAGTGGCCAAAGTTGGTGGTGTAGTCCCAGATATAGAGCCGGTCGGTCAGCCGGTTCCAGTCACGGATATCCTGCGCGAAACTGGCGTTCACCGGGGCGCTCAACGGTTGACTGAAACTGCACTCGATGGAACAGAGCCTCACGATCACGTTGGGCCGTGGCCGAATGGTCTTCGGCGCTTTCCGGGTGTATTGATACGCCAGTGTGTCAATCGCCGCCAACGGCTGTTCATCCGCTATGCGCTCGGCTATGTAATTTACCAACTGGATCATCGTGCCGGCATGACTGCCTTCGGCGTCATCCACCGCTTTACAGTTGGGACACTGGCAGGGGTTGAAGCAGTCGTTCTGTGATACGGATGCGATGACGCCCTGATGCGGGGGCGCCAGCACCTCGCGCACCCGCTCCACCATGAAGTCACGCAGCTCGGGATTGGTGGTGCACAGTTGCGCATGAACATGCGTACGCTTCCCGTCGATCAGGCTATACCACTCGGGATGGGACTCGAAGTGCTTGGACGCGGGTACGAGCGTTTCGAATGTATGCACGAATCCGCGGTAATCTACCCGGCCCCCTTGCTCCTCGGTCAGCGGGATATTGAACCCGTTGGCCGCATGCCGCATGGCCCACACGGGATCAAACGCGGGATACCAGAACGGGTGGCGATACTCGAACGCCGGCGACTCGCGTTTCGACCCGGACGCCACAGTTAGGGTGCGCCGGACCGGTACATGCGCCACAGCTACTATCTGCTGTGGACCTTGGCTTTGACCGCGGCCGTGACCCTTTCT
>CAZHSN010000136.1:0-10454 GCA_964535125.1 uncultured bacterium | reverse complement strand
GGCATAGAAGAAAGGAGTAATATATGCGGGTCGCGACACGAGCGGTCATTGCGTGGTTTGGCTGTCTGCTTCTCAGCGGACTGGCAGTTGCTGTCTGCGCCTCGGTGACCTCAGAACTAACAGTTCACAAGGTCGTGAAGGACAAGGACGGCAGGGAGACACTGGTGTCTGCGGAGACGGCCAAACCAGGTGATGTGCTGCAATACACGATTACCTATCGTAATACGGGCAGTGCGCCGGTGACCAGCCTGACAAACACACTGCCAATACCCACACCCATGGAGTTTTTGCCGGGAACCGATCAGCCGAAAGCTGCAAGCGCCAGCAATGACGGACGGGCCTTCTTTCCCATTCCCCTCATGCGCCAATCCAAGGCCGACGCAGATAAGCTGGAACCGGTTCCGTACGCCGAGTACCGTTTTTTGCGCTGGTATGCCCCCAAACTCGAACCAAAACAAAGCCTGCGCTATTCAGCACGGGTGCGGGTATTGGCGAAGGTGACAGTTATCGAAGCGACATCTGCAGCAATCCCCAAAGGCAGTGCCTCTGGCGGCGCCGCCACCAATAGGAGGCGCCCATGATCTAGCGCGATATGTCGTCACGCATTCGCAGTTCGATTCATCGCACGCATGCAAAGGAGCACACAGATGCCCAAAAACACACAGCGAACCGGCGCTTTGAAGCGCACTTACCTGTTGATGATGGGCGTGTTGCTGGTTCTGGTCATGATGGGTGTTGTATCGGCCCTTAAGGCGTCTATTGGCGGGGCAAACCCCCAAACGCCGGCCGGTACGGCCATCGGCAACCAGGCCGCAGCCACCTACACCGATTCGTCTGGCGTGACCCATTCGGTGACATCCAACATCGTTACCACCATCGTGCAGCAGGTCGCCAGTCTGACGCTCACTGCAGACAATCAGAGATACGCGACAGCTGGCGGTCTGGTGAACTATCCGCATACGCTTACCAACACAGGCAACGGGACGGATACCTTCACACTGGGTCTGGCGCAATCCAGTGCGGATAACTTTGATCTGGACAACCTGGCGATCTACGCGGACGCGGATGGCAACGGCATCCCGGACGATAACACACCGATCACCTCGACCGGACCGATCCCGGCTGGCGGGATTTTCAAGTTCGTGGTGAGTGGTGTGATACCGGCTACCGCGGTGAACACCAATGTCGGCATCATAACGGTCACAGCCACGAGTAACTTCGATGCCTTACAACTTGCATCGAACACTGATACGGTGACGGTGACCAACAACGCCGTCATCAATGTGACAAAATCGATCAACGTCAACTCGGGGCCATCGCCCAGCGGTCCGTACCGGTACACACTGACATATACCAACGTGGGTAACAGCCCTGCGTTGAACGTGACCTTGCGGGACGTGGTGCCGGACGGCATGACCTATGTAGCCGGCAGTGGCCGCTGGCAGACGACCGGAGCGCCCAACCTGAACGACGGACCTGGAGGGGATCCGGACGGGATCAACTACACGTACAGCGGCGGGATCGTCGAGGCGGTGATCGCATCGGTGCCTGCCGGCACTTCTGCGTATGTCTCCTTCGATGTCACCGTAGATGCGGGTGTACTAGCCGGTATCATCAACAACGTGGCGTCGCTGGAGTACAACGACGGCAGCGGCACATTGATATCCGGTCAAACCAACACGGTAGCGTTTACGGTCACTCCCACGGCTTCGCTCACCTTCACAGGGGATACGGTAGCCGTCGCCAACCAAGGCGCCACCGTGTTGTTTGAGAACGTGCTCACCAATACAGGCAACGCGGTGGATACGTTCGATATCGCCATAGGGACCAGCAGTTTCCCCGCAGGCACGACGTTTACGTTGTGCAAAGGCGATCGGGTCACCCCGCTGTTGGATACCAACAATAACGGCATTCCGGATACCGGTCCGCTGCAGCCCGGCGAGGTCTTCACTGTCTGCTTAAAGGCAGTGCTGCCTTCTACTGCGTCGGGTGACGGGCCTTATACAGTCCTCAAAACCGCACGATCAACGGTAAACAGCAGCGTTACCGCGACAGCGACCGACACGCTGCAGTCCATTACGGCCAGCACCGTGGACCTGACCAACAACCGATCGTTGACGAATGGGGCGACTGCGGCAGACGGCGCCGGACCAGGTCCTGAAATTAACCCGGTGACCACAGTACAGGCATTACCCGGGCAGACAGCGGAGTTCCGCCTGTTTGTCAACAACACCAGTGGATCCGTAGACACCTACATACTTCAGGGAAGCATGGATCCAACCTTCAACACCATTGTCGTGCCGCCCGGAGCTGCAATCACATTCCGGGATACAAACGGCACGATTGTCACCAATACCGGTCCTGTGCCCGCGGGCGGGGCGGTTGAGATCATCGCGCAGGTAACACTGCCGCCATACACGCCTCCGGGAACATATCAAGGCTATTTCCGGGCATACTCACCTACGACCGGCGCGAGCGACATCAAACACGACGCCTTCACCGTGTTGACGGTACGTAATGTCACCATTGTGCCGAACAATACCGGACAGGTGTATCCCGGCGGTTCGGTAGTCTACAGCCATACGGTGACCAATAACGGCAATGTGCTGGAAGGCGACGGTCTTGCCAGTGTCTCCACGCTGTCACTGACACAGTCGCTGACGGGATTCACCGCAGCCGTATACTGGGACAAGAATAACAACGGCGTACTGGACGCCACCGATCCGATCGTCACGAACCTGAGTTCGCTTTCAGGCGGCACCAACGGAGCCAGTGTGGATCCCGGCCTCTATCCGGGTGAGTCTGCCACGCTGCTCGTCAAGGTATACGCCCCATCCGGCGCGTTGCCTGGAATGACTAACACGACGACCCTGACCGTTACCACCACTCAGGGCACCTATCCGGTGGCTCCTTCCGCACCGTCGGTTGTCACCGATATCACCACCGTGATTGCAGGTGATGTCACGTTGAGCAAGACACAGGCGCTGGCGCGTGCTGACGGGACGATCATCGGCGCTTACACGACGAACACACTGACTACCGGCGCCATTCCGGGCGCGTATATCCGCTACCGCATTGTGGTCACCAACACGGGTACTGCAGATGCAACCAATGTGGTGGTCAGTGATGCGACGCCCGCTTATACGACATATCATGATGGCGATGGCAGCGTGTCGGCTACGGGTGTGGCTGTGATCACCTTTGACGGCGGCGCGACATTCACGGCCATCACGGCACCCGCCGTGGGATCAACTGGCTTGATCCAGGCCACCATTCCCACACTGCGGGCCGGTGCTACGGCTGCTATCTACTTCCAGGTCAAGATCGACTAGCCACGCGGTGGCATCTTTAGGGCGTTCTGCAGTGCAACACACTGCAGGGCGCCCCTGATGGAGTGCCGGAAGCAGATGAAGCATATGACGCGGCAATGGATACAGCGCTCAGGGGTTACACTGGCCCTTTTGTGCGCCGCTGCCGTTCAGACGCTTGCCTCGCTTCCCACTGTGGTCAACCAGGCTAACACCGCCTTTACCGATACGCGCACCGGTTACCGATCGGTACTTCATAGCAATCTGGTGCGCGTATCCATCCAGCCACATGAGGCGTTGGTTCTGGAACCGAATCAGACGCAGCACTGCCCCCCAGGAGCCCCCTTTGCCTTCTCACACATTCTGACTAACACAGGCAACACGGTCAGCACGTATCGCTTTGACTGGTCCGATCCGCGGCTGCAGCTGGTATGGGATATCAATCGCAATGGCCAATATGATCCAGGCGAACCGGTCAAACCCGCACCCGGCCAGGTGCGCTTGCAGCCCGGGGAGTCGGTATGGCTGCTTCTTCAGGGCGTTGCTCCCGTATCAGCATCTGTCGGTGAGCAATTCGTCTTCCAGTTGAGTGCGACGGCCCAGGCGCAAGCAGTTAGTGCACGCGTACAGGATACAGTGATCATCAGCGTGAAAGACGCTGTACATGTGGTGAAATCAGTTGACCGTGAAAGCGCCAGACCTGGCGACACGCTTCAGTACCAAGTGACTGCCACACACCGGGGTATGCGCGCGCTGACACCATCTTCGCTGATGGTGGATGGTCGCCCGCGCACACTGCTGCTGCTTAAGGATGCGATTCCTGCCAATACACAGCTGACGGCTTTTGAAACACGTGGAACGGGATTGAAACTGTACCATGTAGCAGGCAGTTCTGGATCCGAGTATCAATCGCTTCCGCCTAACGATCCTGCACTGGTCGATGCGGTGGCCCTGGGATTGAGTGAATTCATCCCCGACTCGTCTGTGCAGTTTACCCTCAACGTGCGCGTGTCGCCATGGGCATCCGGCGTCATTCGTAATACGGCCGAGCTTCATTATGTCGATGCCGACATCAGTGAGAACGCCACGGTACTGTCCAATCGCGTGGATACCGCTTTGACCGGCACAGTTCCCCCTGCCATTCATTTCTACATGACTGACCAGTTTGAGCGCATAGCGCACACATCAACGCTCGGAAAAGCACTGTTTGTGCAGGCCAGCGCACCGGAATGCAATCTGGACTCCGGGAGCGTTGAGCGTGTTGTCATTCGCATCCAATCACAGATGACAGGCGATCAGGAACTGTTTACGGCGGTCGAAACCGGGCCCAATACTGGTGTTTTCCGGATACTCACTCCCGTCTACACCCGACCGGCGGACACCTCTGCGGAGGCGGCGGACGGCGCCCTGGTGCAACCCGGTAACGGGTTCATCGAGTCCAGACGGCGCGACACATTGGTCGCGCAATTGACCGGGTGCAGCGGCGTCTCCATTTCCGCCGACTTGATGATCGACCCGTATGGTGTTGTGTTCGACAGTCTCAATGACCGGCCAATAGCAGGCGCTCGCGTCATGCTGATTGACGTGAGCGGAGAGGGGAACGGCGGAAACCCGGGAGGCCCGGCCGTGGTGTATGAAGAGGACGAACAGACACCCGCTCCCAACAGCCTTGTTACCGGCGATGACGGCGCTTATGTGTTTCCGAGGGTGCGGCCGAGTACCTATCGGCTGGTGGTTATCCCGCCCGGAGACTACCGGTTCCCGTCCACGATGCCGGCATCCCAGGCGCCTCCGGGTCGCTCGGTGGATCCAGCCAGTTCGTATGGCGCTGACTTCGTTATCACGGCAGTGTCTCCCACACTGCATATTGATGTACCTTTGGATCCAGGGACGCCTTCCGGTCTGGTTGTTCAGAAAACCAGTCTGCAGCGTGAGGCGGAGGTGGGGGACACGGTGGGATACGTGGTCACCATCCAGAACAAAACAGGCGTTGGGTTGGGGGATGTCCAGTTGACCGATATCCTGCCACAGGGTTTGGCCTATCTGGAGGGCAGCGTCCGCAGGGACAATCTTCCTGCAGGCGATCCCTCACGAACGCCGGACGGCAAACTAGTGTTTTCGCTGGGCAGCCTGGCGGTGAATGAACAGGTTGTCATTACCTATCGTGCCCGCGTTGGGGCGCAAGTGACGAGCGGGAACGTACGGAACCGGGCGGAATGTCGGGGTATGTCGCTGCTGGGGCCGGTCGTTTCCAATACCGCTGTAGCTGTTGTTCGGATAGGCGCTTCGATGCTTATGGATACCGCTACGATCATTGGCCGCGTATATGTAGACCGCAACAATAACGGCATGCGCGACGCAGATGAACCGGGAGTGCCTGGCGTTCGACTCTATTTGGATGACGGTTCATTCGTGATTACCGATATCAACGGGAAATACAGCATGTATGGAGTCAGCGCGCGTTTGCACACCATCAAGCTGGATACGCTGACACTGCCGGCCGGAGCAGCGCCTGTACTTACGGATAACCGGCAGGCGGGTTCCGCAGACAGCCGGTTCGTGGATGTCCGTCGAGCCGAACTCCATCGGGCCGACTTTGCAATCCGCGCCGTTCCGGAGGCCGCAGCCCAGATAGAGGCCCGAAAGGACGCGTTGCGCGACACGCCGGAGGAACTGCGACAGGGCGTGTCCGCGCCGTTTACATTGCCCAGTGAGGAGTCTCGTGCGGTGGACACGCGGTCGCTTCCTGCCGCGGGAGTTATTCGGAACGGTCGCCCGACACCAGAAGCATCCAACGCTATCATAACGCCCAAGACAACAACGGCAACAACTGACACGATCGCGTCTCCTGCCGCGCCAACAGGTGTTCAGCTGTCAGATGATCAGATCGCCTCGATCGACAATCCGGAATTGGGGTTCATCACGCCGCGAGACGGATCCGTGACAGCCGGCCAACAGGTACTAGTTGCTGTCAAAGGTGCATTGGGTTCGTCGTTTGTGCTTACGGTTAACGGGGTTGAGGTTCCACAGTCCCGCGTAGGGGCGCGCAGCAGCGTGGAGGCGCGTCAACTCAGCGTATGGCAGTATGTTGGGGTGTCCCTGCGCCCGGGGATCAACACGCTGTCCGTTCGCGAGATCGATGCGTTCGGGAATGCACGCGGCGCAGACACGATCACCGTCAAAGCTCCCGGTACGCTGAACCGCATCATCATCGATGTGCCATCCGGAAATCTGACAGCCGACGGGGTGACGCTTGTGCCGGTCGTGGTACGCCTGCTTGATGCCGAAGGTCTGCCTGTGCGACTACGTACGCCTGTCACACTCGATGCCTCGTTGGGGGAGTGGAAATATACCGACCTGGATCCGAATCAGCCCGGGCTGCAGCTGTTTATCGAACATGGAGAGGCCGAGGTTCCTCTGATAGCCCCGCGCACGCCTGAATCAGGAACGATTACCGCACAGTCGGGGCTGGTGCGGGCGGAACATGCGATCCGGTTTTCGGCGGAGTTGAGGCCACTGCTGCTTACCGGAAGCGTGGAGGGGATGGTGAGCCGCTCGGGGCGACACTCAGGGCGTCTTCGTGATCTGTTCGAACTGCCTTTAACGTCACGCGGGGCTACTGATGAAGGGACCAGCAGCGGACGTATTTCCGTGTTTGCGAAAGGGCAGGTCGCTACCGATACTCTGCTGACGCTGTCCTACGACTCGGCGAAGAGAGCGGATGAGCCCCTGTTCAGAGATATCCAACCTGACCGGTTCTACCCGGTGTATGGTGACTCCTCGATACGCGGTTTTGACGCGCAATCGACCAGTCAGCTGTATGCCCGGATCGACCGCCGGCAAAGCTATTGGCTTTGGGGAGATTTCACCACAGCCACTCGGAGCGAAGTGCCCAGCCTTGGGCTTTACAATCGCAACCTGACGGGATTTCGTCATCATCTGGAAGCCAACGCTTGGATATTGGATGTATTTGCGAGCCATGCCAGCCAGCAGCAGATCACGGATGAGTTCCGAGCCAATGGTACCTCGGGCCCGTTTACGTTGCGTGCGGCTCCGATTGTTGAGAACAGTGAACGGGTGGAGATCATCGTGCGGTCGCGCAATCAGCCTTCGATGATAATCCGACGAACGCCTCTGCAGCGGTATGCGGATTACTCTCTTGATCCGCTCAGCGGTGACCTGATGCTTCGGCACCCTCTGTCCAGTATCGATGGTGAATTCAACCCTGTTTCCATACAGGTGGCGTATGAGGTGGAACGGGACGGTCCGGCGCATTGGATCACCGGATTTGCCGGGAGCGTAGCCCTCCATAAAACTGTTCGACTGGGCGGCTCCATGGTCGATGACCGCGATCCGGTGTCGGGTATCATGCTCCGCAACGCATCCGTGACCTGGAGGCCCAGCCAGTTGACCGGGTTGTTTGCCGAAGTGGTGCGCAGTGAGCACAATACCAACGGAGTGGGCTGGGGTGAGTCTGTGGATCTGGTACACCGTGCCGGGCCAGTGGATGTTCACGCCTGGTACGGGCGCACCGACCGTTCATTCAGCAACCCATCGGCGATGCTCTCCCAAGGGCGGGCCGAAGCGGGAATTAAGGGCGCGTGGTCGTTGTCGGCTGGCACACGGCTCGCCGCTGAACTGCTGCATACCGAGGACCGGCTGACCGGAGGCATTCGCAACGGTCTACAGCTTTCTTATGAGCGCAGCCTGTCACGAAACATGAAGTGGGAGATTGGTGTGCGGCATGCACATGAAACGTATACGCCATCGCAGTCGGGGCAAACTACAGGAACGCCTGTCGATTTTACCAGTCTGCGCACTCGGTTGAGTATGCAAGCGCCCGGGGTCCCTGCACTGACATTGTTTGGTGAGTATGAAGCCGATGTCGCCGATGCCGGCAGGCAGGTTTTGCTTGCGGGAGGGGCCTATAAGCTGCCACGTGCAGGCAGAGTATACGCCCAGCATGAGTTCATCTCCTCATTGGGCGGACGTTATGCGCTCAATCGAGACCAGTCCATGAACACCACGGTGTTGGGGATCGATGCCGGTCAGCCGGGGCGTGCACAGGTGTTCAGTGAATACCGCTCGAAAGATGCCTTCAACGGCCGCGAGACAGAAGCGGCTATCGGCGTGCGGAACAGCTGGGAGTTGCAGCCCGGGATGCGGATTCATGCCGGGCTGGAGCGTCAGCATACACTCAGCGGCGGGACCGGGCAAGACGCGTTTGCGGTGACCTCTGGTCTTGAATATCTTAAGGACCCGAACACCAAGGCCACCGCCCGTTTGGAGTACCGCCGATCCGGATCCCGCAGCCACTTCACTTCTACCGCGGGGTATGCACGTCGACTGGACGACAGTTGGACACTGCTCGGCCGCAATGCGTTGGGCATTTTCGATGCCGTCGCGCCCGGTGGATCCACTACGGTGGAAGATCGGCTGCAATTGGGCTTTGCCTATCGTCCGGCGCAGGGCGACACGTGGAACGCATTGGGGCGTTATGAGTTGCGATACAGAAAGGATGGTTCACCAATTTTGGGCGCTCCGACACGGTGGGCCCATGTCATGATGCTGGATGTCAACTATAAGCCTGAGCGTCGACTGACAATATCCGGGCACTATGCAATGAAATGGACACGAGACCGCGACGTATCCAGTGACTGGGCGGACTCCAGCGTGACTCAACTGCTCAGCGGAAGAGTCATGCGTGATGTGACCGATCGAGTCGATGTCGGTGTGACAGGCAGCCTCGTGTTGGTCGACGGAACGCGCAGTCGTCGATATGGCTTGGGGTTGGAGGCCGGCTACCTGCTGGAGCGCGATACGTGGCTGAGCGTTGGCTACAACCTGGTAGGATTTCGCGATGTGGATATGGGCGATGCGGGTTACACGGAGCGGGGAGCCTATGTTCGGCTGCGGGTGAAATTCGATGAGAGGATACTATCCCAGCGCACGGTTGTTCCAGTATCCCCAGAAACCGTTACGTTACCCGCCAATAGGGATGCCGGCCGATGAGTTTCCGTCACCAACCGATCGTCGTCGTTTGCCTGATACTGGCGTTCCTGCTCTTTGCCGTCAACGGGGCGGATGCCGCGTATTATCGCCGGTATACGACCATTGCCAACGGCGCGATGACATTCACCGGGAATGCGCTCGGACTATCCAAGGTGAACAACCAAAACAACCCGGGAACAGCCGGGTCTATTGGCGCGTTTTCTACTATCAACACCGCGCTGCGCGTGGGCCGCTATCCAAACGGCACCACGCTGGAATATCTGCAGAACAGCGCCTCGGCAGTGCTGCGCATGCCCGCCGGTAGTACAGTGCTGTACGCCGAACTCATCTGGAGCGGAAGTTACCGGTACAGCACACAAAACTACACCGCGCGTCTCAACGATCCGGTCCAGTTCACCACCCCTGCCGGCACGTATACAGTTAACCCGGACCCGGCGACCGCTCAGACATTGACGGGCGAGTATTACTATGTCCGGTCTGCCGACGTTACCAACTACGTGCGCGCTGCAGGAGCCGGGACCTACACCGTAGGTCAAGTCGTCGGTACGGTGGCCGCTGCCGAGAATAACGCCAATGCCGCAGGATGGACGTTAGGAGTTATCTACCGCAATCCCTCGTTGCCGCCGCAGAACATGACGCTGTTCGTGGGGTGTGAACTGACATCCTCGGCCCAATCCACGCTCTCCTCTGTTTCCGGATTCTGTACGCCGCAGTTCGGGTCGGTATCCGCCCGACTGCTGGTAACGGCCATCGAGGGTGACTGTAACATCACGGGAGACCGGATGCAGTTTGGCCCCACCAGCACGAGTTTGGCGGATGTGTCCGGGCCGAACAATCCGTTGAAAAACTTCTTCTGCAGTCAGATCAACGGCGACGATGGCACATTGGACACATCAGGCACCTTTGGCACACGCAACCATCCGGTGAACAGCGCCACCAGTGGGGGACGGCAGGGATGGGATATCACCAATGTCGATGTGTCATCCCGCATGACCAACGGACAGACCGTGGCCTGGGCGCGCGGAACGACCACGGGTGACCGGTATGTCATCGCGGGACTGGGGTTGCAGATCAACGTAGGCGCGCCGCTGTTTCCGCAAAATGTGATGAGCGTGGATAAGTCGACAACCTACC
>CAZHSN010000135.1:0-10459 GCA_964535125.1 uncultured bacterium | reverse complement strand
GCCGCGCATGGCGCGACGCGGATTGCGGCTTCGCCGCGCATGTGCAGAAGGCGTCAACCCATATGCGGCAACGCCGCCACCGCGGCGCGTCAGCGCCGCCTCACCACCGTGGCCGAAGGTCACTTCAGCCCCATAACCCTGCCCGCGGCCCTGCGGGCCGCCTCACCGCGCACGCTGTGTCATCCGGATGACCACCTCATGCGTCTTGCCGTCCAAGTATGTCTCCGGCAGAACACCGTCCAAGGGCTGGGGCTTACCGTCTATGCGGAACTCGGCCACCGTGTCGCCGTGTCCTGAACTGGTCACATGGAACCAGGTCCTGCCAATGCGCAGTTTCGAATGCACCACCCCCAGTCCTTCCGGGACTTGCGGCCGGAAGAACCAGCGACGCGCGTGCGCATCGTATCCGAGGCAAGCAAATCCGCGGATGACGGCATGTGTCAGATAGTTGAAGCCATACAGGTTCAATGTCACCGTCCGCGAATAGCCGTCGGAGTCGACCACATCCTGGCTGTGTTCGTAGATCTGGTTGGACAAAGGAAGATCGGCTGCGAGTTGCTCGAGGTAGTTCCATCCGGTAGCCATCAGATCGGCCTCGAAGGCGGCGTGCGCCAGGGTGGCCCACCACATTCCCCAGGCGCTTATCTTGCCATCGGCGGATACGGTGCGCGCAAAGAAGTCGCGAAACAGAGGATCGCGATAGTTCAAGTAGGGAACCGTCGCCGCACAGGTCCAGAAGTACCCGCCTTCCAGGGGCGTTGGTCTGCCGCCGTCCAGCCATGGGCGCGGCACATGCGACCGGATGGTCTTCCCGTCCTCCCCGATCAAGTGCCGCCGGATCGAACGGTCAATGGCCTCTGCACGCCGGGCCCACAGCGGACGTTCTTCACCCAGCACCTGCGACAACGCATAGGCCTCCCGAAAGCCTAACACCGCCAATGCGTTCATCAGCAGGTGCTCACGAAGGATACCTCCTTCGGTCACGTTATCCACAATCAAACCGGTTTCCGGATTGTACTTGTGGAACCGTCGTTCGGAGTCCAGATACCCGGAGTCGAACCCGATCTCGTCTGTAAGCATTTCGTCTTTGGCCAACGCATCGGCAACCTTCTGAACAAACGGCCAAAGCTCCTGAACGAATTGCCGGTCACCCGTATACCGGTAGTACTTGCCTGCGTTATACAGATAGTAGGCCATCCCGTCCAGCTGCGGACCGCCCATCTGCATCGCCCACTCACCGGGTTGGGTGATCTCTTCAACCGGCGCCTGCCCGGGAGCACACATCGCCTGGGCCACCCGCCCGGACGCATGATAGTTGGCGTGCAGACAGTTGTTTTTTTCGTTCCAATAGGCGTGATCGGCAAAGAATCGAAGGATTCGGCGGACCTCGGCATAGTGTCCGGCGTCGAGCATCACCGACACACCCACACCGGCATCGCGCGTCCAGACCGTCTGGATATGATACCGTCCACCCACGATGTGGCCGCCCAGTTCCTGGTCGAGTGCCATTTTCCATGACATGAACTGCGCTCGATAGGCGGTGTCGAGCCGAGTGTCTCCGGTGCGGACGACCGATCCGCTTTCGTACCAGCGCGCCCAACGCCTTTGTACAGCCGAAGGTGTGACAGACCGCAACGCCGTATCGTCAAGGATTTTAACTGCCCCGTCCAAGTCACGGTCGAAGGCCAGTATCACAGTCAGTGAACCACCCCGTGCACCGCACGGGCGCTCCAGCACTAACACCCCGGCAGAATCCCCCGAGTAGACTGCATCGCTGCCAGCGGTTCGGCCTGCGGTATCCTGAATGCTCAGCACTGCATTCGGTTCGGCAGACTTGATCGCGACCTTTCGATAGAGGGGGTTGTCATAACTCCATTCAACCACTTTACCGTTGCGCGTCAACCGCATGGTCTCCGTGGCAGGAAACTGCAACGGTGTCGGCCATTCGCGAGAATCATCACACAACTGCAGCCGGCGCAGCGCCTCTTCGTCTTCAGGCAGCAGAAAGTCCCGATACAGCGACAAGTCGGTGCGGATCACGAAATCCCCGCGCACTCCTTTGTCCGGCGTAAAACGAATGCGCCTCAGAAACAGCGGACGCTCCCAAGCGCCATAAGTCTCGGTACGCACCCGTCCAATAGGCAGTTTGGTCTCCATGATGACCACGCCATCTTCCACCCGGTACTGGTCACAGGCGCGCACGGTCCACTCCTGTCCGGAGCGCCGGTCGCGAATGGTCGGCGCCAATCCCACCTGCGCCAGGTTCGAGGTCGCGTAACCCAGCCACAGCCGGCTGATCTTGTCGTGCACCTGGGTAACCGGTTCTTCCGCATATTCCAGCGGTCCCACAAATGTGCCAAATACATACCCGTTACCAAAACACAGCCGTCCGTCAGCGATCGACGGGATACGCTTGGTCTGATCTGCCGGGTTCACCGTCACCAGTGGTTTCGGCCCCTTCCCCTGGACCAGCGCCCGGGCGTCCAACACAGCGTCTGCAGCATATAGCAGGAACCCGCAAACCGCCGGGTTTTGATCCGGCGACTGGGGATTCGCCTTCACCAGTAGTCGCAGTAACCCGCGTGTGTTTGTTGTCCCCCGAACAATGGCCGCATGTGGTTTCCCCTGGGGGCCGCCGAATGAGTCGACCGTCGCCACAGTGGTTCCGCCGATCTGGATGTCCATCAACCGCTTTCCGGGTTCTTGCCAGTACAACTCGCGCAATGCGACGACCACCTGATACTCGGTATCCGGTGTCCCATGGAACTCCACTTCCAACGGGCCGCCGAACTGTGCCGACCATTGCCCGAAGATCGGATCGACATCGGCCGTACGGTCAAAGGTCTGCAGCACGCCAGCGCGTGCCATCCACCCGCGCTCCATGCGGCGTTCCTGAGCCGCGACACCGGTCGACAGTGACACCAGACAGCAGACGGCAATGACAGCAACGAGCGCAGAGGTATTCAGCATATCGATGATACTCCGGGGTATATACAGAATTACCCAACTATTTTTCAGGTTGTGAACAGTGTACATCACTGCCGGATCCAGAACCAGCAGAGCCGGGCCTGTGTGTTGACATATCCTATTCGCCGCAGACTTCGACCTCCGTGAGTTCGACAACACCCGCATAGGGCTCGGTCTGCCGCTGCGACGGGCCAAGCAGCAAACGTACATATCGGGCGCGCTTGTTGCGGTCCACAAGCCTATACCGCCACAGGTTCGGTGAGTACACCGCTCCCTCGACAGGTACGCACACCGTCTCCACGAACGGTCCGGCTTCGCTCCCATCCGGAGAAACGAACACGATGGACTGCGGCTGATCCTCCCGTCCATCCTCCGAGACGCAGATGGTTACACTGGGATGCACAAAGTGCAAGAGGCACAACTGAACGATCTCATCGCAGAACTGTTAACGGGAGAGTCCTTCAGCTTAGGCTGCCTCAACCGGGGATCTTCTTGGGCAACATCGTTCAGCCGTTTGTCACCCACGACACCGATCACGAGTGCATAACCGCTCTCTGTGCGGCCACTGAAGACAGGCGACACACCTGTCCGCTCCTGTACCTGCCGTACAAAGAGCTCGGCGGCTCTCCACACCGCAGACGCCTTGTCTGCAGCCGGACAGACGCGGAACGGCGTACTCCGCAAGTCAATGATCTTCATCTTGCTGCCCTTCCTGTCTTGCTTCCGCATGTGTACATCGGCGCTAATGGAGTGGCCCGATGTGAATAGGATAAGCGCCACCGTCCATATGACCAGGGCCTTATGTGCCCGTTGATGTCCATCCGCAGCGCCTCCCTGCGTATCGTTGACGGCCGCTTTTCTGATCAGGATACAGGCAGATGACGGTTGCCGTACAGCCCCTGCCCCACCCGTTGGCTGACCAGAGCTGCGCGCTCCACATCCGCACGCTGACGGGGGATGTCACCGGCCCTGTCACCGGCAACCGCTTCAGCCTGCCGCAGCGCCTCGGCCGCTGCCGCGAAATCACGCGCCGCCAACAACGCGCGCAGTCCCACATCCTCACGCAGCCAAGGATGCTGAGGCGCAGGATCGGTAATCAAGTAGAATCCGCGTCGACCGCTCTGCCAGGCGGGCGTCATCCAGCATGCGGTGGGAACCTCCTGCCAAGTGGACCGCTCGTCCGTGTCGAAAACCCTCCGCAGCGCCCAACTGGCGTTCCACGGAAACGCCTCCATCGCATCGGCTGTCAGGCGCCATGCGGACAGCAGAGGCCCTCTGGCGGCTTCCGGGTAGGACGAGGCGACGTCGCAGATAAGTTCATCACACGAAGCGCTCGGTCTGCACAGCCAGGCGCGCAGCATCGCCGTGTTCACAGACAGATGATCCGTCGCGATGCCGTAGTACTCCTTGACGCCAGTCACTTCAGGAACATCTGCCAACGAGGCGAGTTGACGCCAGACCAGCCGCGGTACTGCCAGATGCGTCAACGGGTGGATGTCCTCACCGGAACCGCTCAGAAAACACTCGCCAATCACCGGCATCCCGACACGCCCGGCAGCCCGCGCCATGTTCCGGAACGCCTGATCCGGGCACCCGGTCATGTAGACTTCGGACAGCATATGGTGCAAGATCAAACCGAACGGCCGTGTACGAATACGCTCAACGGCGTAACACACCTGCCCCTCGCTCAACTCCCAAGGCTCCCACCAGAACACCACCCCTGGTTTTCTTGACTGCACGGCCTCGTTGAGTGCATCGAGAAATCCAGCCACACGATCGTGTAACGGCACACCGTGACAGCGCGGACAGGGGCCGAACTCACTGCATAACCACGCCAGTTGGTCGTAGGTATACACCATTATGTGATCAATCTCCGGCACGGCAGACAGCAGGTCGCTCAATCGGCGGCGATAGTCATCCACCACATTCGGATCCAGAATGCAGGTGGTCGCATCCTGCTGCGGCCCCATCGGCAACCCAAAATGCGCCAGCGTTTGGAACCCATGATCGCGGGCCAGGCGCGCTCTGCGGCGATATTCGCTCAGCTTCGCCGGATCATCGAGATCCTCCAGGTTCAACACTTCGTTGGCCGGTTTCCAGGCCCAGGCAATGCTCAGTTGAAGGATGTTGAACCCCAAATGCCGCAGCAACCTCATCTGCTCGTCATTCCAACGCACGTCCGGCGACGTCGGGTTCCCGACAATACCCACCACCTGCGAAAAGCGCGATGGCATGATTTCATTCACCCCCTGATCTCAAAGCTGCTGATGTGTAAATGCAACGCCGGCCACCCCGATCCCTGCACGCACAATCCGCAGTGATCGATCTGCGCGGCGCGTTGGGCATTGGGTACGCGCAGCCCATCCGTTACCGAAACCGTCACAGTGTCTTGCGCACGAACCGGAATTTCGTACACATACAGCCGACCGTCACGCGTGTTCCATGCAATCAACGACAGCGATACACCTGTCGGCCAACTGGAGCCGATGAGGCGATAAGTCACCACGATCCGCCCGCTGACAGGCAGCCCCGGCACACCGCGCTGTAAGCGGGCTTCCCAATAGGCAGCGGGTGCGCCGCGTGCCTCCAGCTGCCAATCCAGCCCCTCTGGAGTCTCTCGGATACTCCCCGCCGACGCACCGGACAGATGCCATCCGGTAATGCCTGGATGATCGGAGTCCCCATCAAAAGCCACCGAGACGGCCGGGTATTCCTGACCGGGAGGGACCCGCGCTCCATCCGGCGCCGTGAGGGTGTCTTCTGCGGAGCGGTTGAACCACCAGCCTTGCGCCCACTGCACCAGATCAGGCGTACAGCCCGGCCGTATACCCGCCGACTCCGCCAGCTGCCTCACCCAAGGCCGCACAGATCTGTCCACAACCGCGCCCGCCTCGGCACACGCCTGTTCGTGGGCCAGTTCCGAGGCAGACAGCCACAGCGTGGGACGCTGGCGCAGATCCTTTACGCCTTTCTGGTGGTTGCCCAACAGGTCTCTGCGCCCGGCATCGGGCGATGCGGCGAGCACCGGAGCATGTATCAAGCGCCCGAGACATCGGGTGGAGAGCACGGCGCCTCCTGGCATCACCACGGCCCGATACCTCTTGAGGTCGACACGCCCCTCATCGATCGCCGCACTGTCGACCAGTTCAAAACACAGCCCGGCGTCTCTCAGATGCCGGCATGCTGCACGTACGGCCTGCGCTTCCACGCTGTCGAAAGGAAAGACGCGTTCCGCATCGGCTCCGTACACAACAATCACGGCAGGTGCTGCGCTTATTACGTTCTTTCTGTGAACAAATCCGCTGCATATAGAGGAGACATTGGCAAATGTTCGGGCCGGTCCCCAATCATAGTTGCGGTTCTGCCCTGAGGGCATCCCGAAATACCCCAGCACCACGCCGGCATGCCCTAATGCGCGGCTGCAGTACAACTGCCAGCGCAGATCAGCCAGAGTGCGGGCGCGCATGATGCCCCCGCCCTCAACGATGCGCACCGGCCGGTTCAGCGCGCGTGCACAACCTTGCAAGAACATAAGCGATGTCTGCCATCGGCCCGCGGAGTCAAGCTCAAAGTCAGGGTCATACGCGTATGCGGTTACCCCAAGTGAGTCGACATACGGGCGCAGCGCTTGAAAGATGGTCCATAACCGATTGCCTGTCCGGGATGGACTCCAGACATGTCCGCCCGGCATGGGGATGCCCCAGAACGTGTTGATCAGCGTAGTGATACGGGCTCGTGTACAGCGACGCACTCCCGCGGCAGACTGAAGATACCAGCGGGCGACCAGCCACTCACGAAACGCCAGCCAGTCGATGGTGGCCGGATCCTCTGCACGCCACATTCGCGGCGGTTCCACATCCTCCCATCGGTCCCATTGCCGTCCCCATCGTTGGTTCAATGTCACATCCGCAAAACGAACACCACGCCGTGGCGAGGGATGATACCTGTAAGGAGACTGGCGATCGGTGCGAAGCCACTTGCGGAATAACGCCAAGGTATGGGGATTATAATCCATCACATGTTCGCCGAACTCGTTGTCCGGGTTCAGATAGATCTCCCCTTCACAAACATACTCATCAACCAAGCCGGGCCAACGAGACTCCACATGTTGGATCAGCGCGGCGCGCCAGCGGTCAAGGCGCTTCTGAACCCATGCGGAGGAGCCGCAAAGAATGGGCGGCATCGGATACCGACCGATTTCGCTTCCCTCAGTGGCGCCTTGCCGGCCTGTCAGCCCGCCGGCATTGAGAGCGAAGGGCTGATGTACAGGGCAGCCACTCAGCCAATCGGGCACACCCCAATGGCTGTTCAAGATCAGCGTGACCTTCAACCCGGTGCGCGCGCCAACAGCACATACATGATCCACCCATGTAAAGTCATACACACCGTCCGATGTCTCCACCAGGTTCCAGGCGCAATCGACCTTCAGCCGGCCCGCAGCGAAGTCTGAAGCGATGCCTTGAATGGCGCGTGCATCGGCCTCCCTCCCGGAGCGTGTGCCGACGCGCGACCACCCCGTGTAATGGATCGCGATATCCCAGGGTTGGTCGGAGGCGCGCATACTGTCACTCCTCGCCAGATAGAGTAACGGTACAAGGAGCGGCCGTCAGCCTTCAGCCGACGGCCGCTCGAATGAGCAGACGGTGATCAGTCGAAGTGTTTGAAGTGAGGCAGGAATGCTTCGTTGGCCTTCAGCATGTCGCGAACCATCTGCCGGATCTCCGCCAGACTCAGTACGGCGCTGGTCAGCGGGTCAAAAGCCACCGCATGGAAGATCATGGTGGGATCTCCCGCCAAAGCGCCTTCTACGGCCAGTTCCTCACACCGGGCGCTGATATTGTTCATCAGCGCCAGCTGTGCCGGCAACGGCCCCACGTGCATGGCATCCAGACCGCGCTTGGACGCCAACACCGGCACTTCGACACAGCAGCCTTCTGGCAGGTTGTCAATCAAACCGAAATTGCGTACGTTGCCGTTAAACTCATACAGGGTTCCGTCGCCGAAGCAGGCGTTCCAGATGTTCGCCGCGTACTCATGGCCTCGGTTCAAGTCCACCGGCTTTTCCAGTTCTTCCTTGATGTGATCCCGCCAGGTGTCCTTGATCCGCAGGTACTCGTTCAGAATGTACGCATATTCGCCTGGATTCCAGTTGGTGCCGGTTATGCAGTACTTCTCAATCAGATCAGGCCGCTTTCGGAACCAGGCATTGTACTCGGAGTTATGTCCGCTGGATTCCGTCACGTAGTATCCCAAGTGGATGAACATCTCATTGCGGACCAGTTCCTGCTGATAGATTTCTTCTTTCTTCACCGCTTCGCGGATCTGCGGATAGGCATCCTGGCCATTCCATTTGAAGTTCAGGTACCAGGCCTGGTGGTTGATCCCGGCGCACAGGTAGGTCACTTCGTCCATCGGAGCACCGATCCAACTGGCCAGCATATGCGCGGTGCCTTGGACACTGTGACACAGCCCGCTGATCCGCACGGTGTCGGTTACCGACTGCATGGCGCGGCAGAGCATCGCCATGGGATTGGTGTAGTTTAAGAAGATCGCCTGCGGGCAATACCGTTCAATATCCTTCACGATGTCGACCATCACCGGGATGGTGCGCAGCGCTCGGAAGATACCGGATGGTCCGCGAGTATCACCAATGTTGATATCGACACCGTACTGCTTCGGGATCTCAATGTCCGTACGAAATACATCGACGCCGCCCTGCAGGATCGTACAGACCACGCCGTCGGCGCCCTTCAATGCTTCGACCCGATCGGTTGTCGCTGTCACCTTGGCCGGATAGTTGCCCGCATCCACAATGCGTTGAACCGCCTTGGTGATGAAGTCCAACCGCTCGGAGTCGATATCCATCAGCGCCAGTTCCACGTTCTGGAGCGCCGGGTAAGTCAGTACATCGCGTACTAATCCTCGCGTAAAACCGAAACTGCCTGCGCCGATAAAGGCGATCTTCTTCATCTGTTTGTGGTCTCCCTCAATGTCGTTATGGCGCCGCATTCAGCCGCCTGCGCCGATATGGTAACAAACCCAACCGGGCAAACAGATAGCATCAGTGGGCTATCCGAATGTCTGGGGTCCGATCAGCGTTACGACAACCATCGCTGCAATCCCTTCACACCGGCCGACAAATCCCAAGTGTTCTGTTGTGGTCGCCTTGATATTGACGCACATCGGCTTACAACCGAGCACAGAGGCGATGCGCGCCTTCATAGCCGGTACATGGGGGCGGATCTTGGGGGTCTGCGCCATGACCGTGATATCGGCGTGGCTCAGCTTCCATCCCGCGTCCAACAGTCGCTTGTGTACCACTTGCAGCAGTTCCAGCGAGTCGGCATCTTTGTACACCGGATCGGTGTCCGGGAAGAGGACACCGATATCATCCATTGAAGCCGCACCCAACAAGGCGTCCATCAGGGCGTGCACCAGCACGTCCGCGTCGGAATGCCCCAGCAGCCCGAATTCATGCGGGATGGTCACCCCGCCGAGTACCAGTCGCCGATCCGGGGCGAAGGCATGCACATCCACCCCCATGCCGGTGACCGTACGGACCTCCCGTGTCAGCGCGTGCTCCAGCATAGCGAGATCTCCCGGCCAGGTCAGTTTACTGTTCCGCGGATCGCCTTCCACACTGTGAACCGAGTGGATCCGCGCTACGACTCCCGCGTCATCGGTCGGCTGTTCGTTCTCCGGCAACTGTGCGTAGGCAGTGCGCAGCAGCCGTAATGAGAACCCCTGCGGTGTCTGTACGCGCGCCAGGCTCTGTGCGGCGCCATCTGAACCCGTCTGCTCACGCGGCGGCCCGGCATGCACGCTTCCCGTTGGCGATACACGACAGACGGTATCCGGAACCGGAACCACGGGAATGACAGCCTCGTATACTCGCGTTGCCGCGATGACACGTGTAATCACCTCGGCGGATATCAGCGGCCGGGCCGCGTCATGCACCAGCACCAGCCCATCGCTGTCCGGTATAGCCTGCAGGCCGCACGCGACGGATTGAAGGCGGGTCTCGCCGCCCTGAACCACTGAATGCACTAAAGGGAACCCGGCAGCAAGCTCGCAGGTACACTGCAGGCAGTCCTCACTGGCGACCACCACCACACCCGTCACCTGAGGATGCTTGTTAAACGCCTGCAATGCGTGCCACAACACGGGACGCCCGCCCAGGGACGCCCATAGCTTGTTCTGCGCGTCGCCAAACCGGCTGCCACGGCCGGCAGCTACCACCAGCCCCCATACGGCTCCTGTGTCAGTCACTTCAGACGGCGACGTCCCCGTCCGTTGACCGGATCGGTGGAGTAGACATCCATCCCCTCATCGGAGCCGATCGTTGAGCGGACAGAGGCGAAGATCATCTTGCCGGCGACCGTCTGCAGGACGCTGCTGACCGCCACATCCACCTCTTGATCGATTAAGTCCCGCCCATTCTCCACCACGATCATCGTGCCGTCATCTAGATACCCCACGCCTTGGTTGGCCT
>CAZHSN010000134.1:0-10644 GCA_964535125.1 uncultured bacterium | reverse complement strand
CAATCACCGACCTCCCGCCACCGCACTGGCAACGGCGGTCCTCCTCGCGCACCATGGAACAGCGTGCCTTCATGCCGGTACCAGACAGCCCAGCCTTGGCCATCATCAGAGACCTGCAATTCAATGCGCGCCGCGCGATCGGGTATGGAGCACCGGTTGTAAATCACCACCGAGTCGATCCGTTGAGAGGATCCCAGATCAACCTGCCACCAAGGGGCATCGTCCGCGCCTGTATGGAATCCATACTCGCCGTTCCGAACACCATCACACCCGCCCGCCGCGTCATCTTCCGGTGTTATCGGACGGTTTGGCGGCGGTGGAGCGTAGCGGCGCAAAGCCGGCTCTGACAACCAGTCTTGCACTACACACTCCGGAATGGAATCCGAAGACACCGCGCTGAACAGCGCCAGTGATCCTGCGGCAACGCTCAACGCCGCCATCCCGCCCAGCACACGGACCAGATGTCCTTTCACGAAGCGTATCCTCCTACCAAGATGCCAGGTAGGCCGCGAGGTCGGCCTTTTCAGCAGGCGTCAGATGCGATGTGTGACCATGAAGATCCCCCGCATTCCACTTGGTCAGCACCGATGTCAACGATGCAGCCTGTCCGTACGCCAGCCACGGCCCGGTGCGCCACAACTCCACACAAGTCGGCGTATCCATAGGTCGCCCGGCATCATGCCCGGTAGCTGTACCGACGTCATACAGGCGCATGTCGGTTCCGAGCGCCCCCTTGTGGCATCCTGAGCAGCCCGTCCGCCTGTCGGCGAACAACCGACGTCCGCGCTCCGCTGAGGCCGTCAACCGGCCATCCCGCGTGCGATGCGGACTGACTTCGGGCTGCAGCGACGCGATATACTGGTATGTCTCCTCGACATACGCGTCTGGAGGATCATGGAACTGGATAAAGCGGTACCCGGTGCGGGTAGCCAGTCGTGCGGACTCACGAATCCCCAATGTCATCACCGGCGGTGTGCGGGCGCTGTACAGCAGTGAGCGGGTGTTCTTGGGGTTACCGATGCCGTCGTTAAGCAGGTCCCAGTTCAACCCATCCGCACGGCCCTCCGGGTGACAGGTCGCACAACTCAGCCACCGCTGGAAGCAAAGCCGGGCATCGTGAAATCGCTTTTCACCACGCCGCACCACCGTGTCCGGCGCCATTGGGCCCAGGCTTACCGGGCGTGACCTGTGCGGGGTGTGCGGGTCCATTAACAGAACCTTTCCGGTGAAATAACTGCATACCGCCAATTGCCGGCCGTCGGGACGGAGGGCGACGCCCCTCGGGCCGTCGGCGGGGATGCCGTGCCAGCTCACCAATCCCAGACGGTACATAGCGCTCAGGTCATACGTGCACGCGTCTGTACCCTCCGGTTCATCGCGCCACACGCCCGCTCCGTCACCGGACAACAACCGATGCAACCCTCCTATATCGATGCGGGCCAGGCGATGTACACCCGAAAGAGTGATCCATCCTGTGCGTCCATCCGGCGACAGCGCCAGTCCCCACGGGTCGGCGGCGCCCTCGGACACCCGATCCAATAACACGGTGGCCAACCGTGCATGCCGGGTCATATCGATGATCGACAGTGCGTTGGTATTCACCCAGCCGCGATCCAGTTGCGAGGTGGGCAGCGTCACATGCCCGATAGTATGCGTCACATACGCATACCTTCCATCCGGGGAGACACGTACCTGCCGGCCGTTGGTCGATCCTGCCGGCAAACCAACAGCGAATGCGCGCATATCCCGTGTCGAGATAAGCGCCAGCCGGGTGCTGACGCGCAGGTCTCGCGAGTCCATGCCAGGCGTCTGACCGCTGACCGCCAACCATGCGCCATTCGGTGACAGCGCCAGAAAACCCGGTTCGTGTACAGTTTGAAGCGCTTGTCGTGCGGCGGTGCGCAGCGAGAGCTTGTACACCCGATGCGTGGACCGACAGCTGACCCAGAGTATACCGTCATGGGCCGCCACATCGTAGGGATGCCTGTCCACGGCGAACCGCCGCAGTACCCGTCCGGACGCGCTCTCGATTTCCGCGACAGTTCCAGCGCCATACTCGGCGACGTAGCACCGGCCGCCGGACCAGCAAACGCCGGTCGGCTGCCCCCGCAGGGTGACCGTGCGGATCAGCCGGCCATCACCCAGCAGGTAGAGGCTGCCGGCTGTCCGGTCGGTAACGGCCAGCATCGCTCCATCGGCTGACCAACTGACCGCATACGGTGACCGCGCAGGCAGAATGTGATCACGCCTGGCCGCGGAGACCACCATGGCCAGCAGGCTTGCGGCCGTTCCCAGTACAAGAAACAGCCGCATCCAACCGGTCACCGGATCGCCTCTATCAGCAGGCAGTCCAGCCCCAGGTAATACCCGGATGATTCCGAGCCGCTGCCAAGACACTCCAGACTCACCGTGTGAGAGCCGGCGCTTAACTGACGCACCCCCAGATTGATGACTTGCGGCAATACCGTAGTAGCGAATAGATCGACGGCAGGCTTGATCATGACGCCATCCAATCTGACCCGGTAGATACCGTAGTCGAACGACCGTGTCGCATGGACAAACACCCGGTACTTACCCAGTTTACTGATGGTAAACGGCACCGTCAGCGATGCTGGCAGCCGCTCGGGAGTAAACAGGATCTGCGCGCTTCCGCTCCATGCCGGGCTCTCCTGAACGATGATGGGCTTACCCTCCGCGCGGAACGCTTCAGCGAGGCCCTCTGCTTCGACTACGTGCAACGCAGCGATCCGTTGCAGACGTTCTGATACAGAGGGCAGCTTTGGAAAGGGCGCATGCGGTTCCAACTGGTACCAGTACGCCACGCTGCTGAAGTCATCCGCACGCTCCGCAAAACCATCCCAAGACCCATCCGCGCGCTGAGCGGCCCCTTTGTGTTCTATAGTCATCCGCAGGCTCGTCTTAAACGGCACAGGGTCCGGAATATGGAACCGATAGGCCGTTGTACTGTCACCTGCAGACATCCCTTCAACCAGCGGTGCGCCATAGAACAGCCCATCTTGCTTGCGAATGCCCCAGGCGTCACAAAAGTAGTCTTCGCTCCCGGTCCCCTTCAGGCTGGGTACCCGCTCGCCGTCTATGTAGAAGAAGTCATCCCCTTCGCCCCACCAGCCGTCGGTGCGTTGCGCCACCGACAGCTGACATCCGACGAAGTGCCCGTCACCGCGTGCGTCCAAGATCGTGTAGTCTTCACCTGGCTTGCAGGGGAACTGCTGTCGGTACTGGGCATGGAAATACGGAGTACGCGCAGGCTTTTTTTTGAGCTGTTGCCAGTCGATGTACCAGAAGAACGCCTGACAAGGCTCAGCGCCCTCATTGGTGATGGTCAAGCGCGCGCTCTTGCGGAACGGCATCACGAAGTAGCAGTTTCTGGCCCGGCCGTCAGCAGTAACCCGAAACGGCAGGCTGTGGACATCTACATCTAGTCCATGTCCCTGGCAGAAAAAGTCGTTGACAGGTGCTTCCACGCTGGGCGATGTCTCACCGTCCCAGTACATGCGCAGCACCATTTTGCGACCATAGTAGCGCTCGTTACTGGCAATTGTGAACCAGATGTGCGTGATCCGACCGGGACCTTTTAAGTCGGCCAACGTCAGGGTTTCCCCAGCCGGGATCCATCGGGCGTCGCCGTTACCTGTCTTCCAGTTGGGGTCCGAACTGCTTGATCGCTGCGCTGTGTAGTCCTTGAGTTCCGGCAGCCCGTTCAACATCGGCAATGGCGACGCTTGGACCGTGGCGCAGAAGCACAGACACCAGCACGCCAACAGCCGGATCATCCACATACAGGCCTGTCCCCGCGCGCATCCGTACGCAGGCGTCATCGTTACCGGAGACCGGCTGATCATTCTATGGACTCCATTTCGATATAGTCCAACCCCAAAAGGTACCCGTCTGACATGGGGTTGTGGCCGATACATTCAAACGTGAGTACATGTCGGCCCGCCTTGAGTGGCCGTGCCGCCAGTCGGAGGTTCTGGTTCGTCACCGATGGGGCATACAGATCAATGGACCTGCGGATGATCTCGCCGTTGAGCGACAGGCGGTAGGTCCCATAGTCCCATGAACGGGTCAGTGCGAGAGAAAGCCGGTACTGCCCGTCTTCAGGCACCGTAAACGGAATCTCTATACTCGCGGGCAACTCACGCGGCAGGAACCAAAGTTGCGCTCCGCCGTTCCATGCACCCTCCTGGCGCGTGGGCGAAGGCCCCACGGTTACCGCTTGATCCAAGAGTGACTCGCCCTCAATCAGGCGTGCGTTGCGCATCGGAGGGAGCCGCTCCGAAACCTTTGGCAGCATGGGGAATGGCGCATGCGGCTCCAACTGGTACCAGTAGGCGACGCTGCTGTAGTCATCGAAACGTTCTGCAAAGCCGTCGATCTGTCCGCCTTCCAGAAACTTCACACCCTTGTGTTCTATTGTCATGCGCAGGCTCTTTTTGAACGGCACCGGATCGGGAATATGGAACCGATAGGCCGTGGTGCGATCACCGGTCAGCATGCCCTCGACCAGGGGCGCTCCATAGAACAGGCCGTCCTGCTGACGAAGGCCCCACGCGTCACAGAAGTAGTCTTCGGTACCTGTACCCTTCAGACTGGGCACCTCTTCGCCATCAATGTAGAAGAAGTCATCGCCTTCTCCCCACCAGCTGTCAGTACGCTGGCGAATGGAGAGCATGCAGCCCACGAAGTGTCCCTCGCCGACGGCCTCCAATATGGTGTAGTCCTCACCCTTCACGCAAGGAAACTGCTGGCGGTACTGGGCGTGGAACGTCGCCGTACGGGCAGGTAGACGCTTCACCTTCTGCCAATCGATGTACCAGTACAAGGCGTGACAGGGCTCGTCACCCTCATTGGTCATGGTGATCCGAGCGCTCTTGCGGAATGGCATCACAAAGTAACAGTTACGCGCCCGGCCGTCAGCGGTGACACGGAACGGCAGACTGTTCACGTTCATGTCCAGACCATGCCCTTGGCTGAAGAAGTCGTTCACGGGCACATCGACACTGGGGGTGCGTTCGCCATCCCAGTACATGCGCAATACCAGTTTACGGCCGTAAAACCGCTCGTTGCTGGCGATCGTAAACCAGATGTGGGTGATCCGGCCGGGCCCTTTCAAGTCGGCCAGTGTCAGTGTCTGACCGGGCGCTATCGGCCGCGCGTCACCGTTTCCGTTCTGCCAGTTGGGATCGGCGCTGCTGGAGCGCTGAGCGGTATAGTCTTTAAGTTCAGGCAGACCATTCAGCATGGGAAGCGGCGCTTGCGCCACGCTCACAGATGCCGCAGCGACCGAGCACACTGCGGTAAACCAGAACCAGATTCGCAAAATAGCACCTCCAGAGAGTGAGTATCCTGTTCGCCACTCAGAGCGTATGCACCTGCAGCCTGAAACACGCAATACTACTATGAGTGGTTCAATCAGGGTGATGGTGTGCGATAATGCAAATGAGTATCAGTACGCTTCATTACGGTTTACGAGGAGGATGGTATGAGTCGCCTGAATCAGGAAGCTGCCAACGCGATCCGAACTCGACTGCCCCAGTTGTCCGAGAGTACCGCCATGTGGCACTACCAGCGTATTCCTGGCTTGATGGAACGGCACGGAGCCTTGGGTACCGAACGGTGCCTGCAGGACTGCGAATACCACTTTTCATACCTGTCCGAAGCCGTCGAAGCGAACGATCCCGCACTGTTCCAGGACTACATGAGATGGGCTCGGGAACTGTTCGACAGTATCGGTTTCGAAGGACGGTCCATTCTGGACATTCTGACCGCTATGAGAACAGCAGCGGAGCGCCATCTGGCTCCTGAACACGTGGAACTGCTGTCCCAGTTCTTAATGAGTGCCGAGCATGACCAGAAGACGCACGCCATCTCTTCCCAAGCCAACGAACACGAACGCCTCTCTGACTTGGCAGAGCAATACCTGCGGCTGCTGTTGACGGGACGCCGCCATGACGCCGCCTTGCTGATCGATGATGAGATGCGACGCGGCGCCACCATCCGGGATCTGTACCTGACCGTATTCCAGCCCACGCAGCGGCGTATCGGCCAGCTCTGGCAACGGAATGAAGTCACTGTCGCACAGGAACACTACTGCACGGCAGCCACGCAGCTCATCATCGCACGTCTGTACCCGCTTGTGTTTAACTCGCCCCGTAACGGGTTGAGGATGTTGGCCGCTTGCACCAGCGGGGAACTGCACGAACTGGGAATTCGGATGGTGGCCGACTTCTTTGAACTGGACGGATGGGATACGTACTACGTAGGCGCCAACACACCGCCGCTCGCGGTGGTTCAGGCAGCACAGCAGCATCAGCCGCACTTGATCGCCCTCAGCGCCACCATGACCTTCCACATCACACGGTTGCGATCCATCATCAAGGCGCTGCGCAGTGACCCGCAACTGTCGGCTGTCCCCATCATGGTCGGAGGATATCCGTTCAACACATCGCCACAGCTTTGGCAATCGGTGGGAGCGGATGGTTACGGCCCGGACGCGGACATGGCGATTCAAGAGGCGCATAAACTGGTGGCCAGAGGCGCGGCATGAGCGCGGGACCCCATCCAGGTATCGCTCTGGAGTGCGACGTTCTGGGCCGTATTGAGCGCGTCATTAACGACTCAATGGGACTGGAGCGCGTGTTCAGTCCGGGTGTGGCCTTCACCGCCTGCGTGTCCCGAGATGCCTTCTCCAAAGCACTTGATTTTCTCACCAGCGCCCGACGTGAGGGAGCGACGTATGGATGGGAATTGCCGATTGAGACGCCTCAGTCGATCCGCATCATCCATTTCGCGGCCACAGCTACCCCGTTTGGCGTAATGATCGTGGGAGGCAACACCGACACTGAGCTTCTGACCATGGCGGAAGAGGTCATGCGGATGAACAACGAGCAGGCCAACGCGTTGCGCGAAGCGGCCCGACGCTCGGCCCGCGCGAGGTCGGATGACAATACCGAAACCAGCATGTTCGATGAAATCAGCCGTCTGAACAACGAGTTGACCGCCGTGCAGCGGCAACTGGCTCGCCAGAACCAGGAACTCGAGCGAACTAACGAACAGATGAACCGGTTTCTCGGGATGGCGGCACATGACTTGCGCAGCCCCATCGTGGCGATCCGATCCTTCACGCGGTTCCTGCTGGATGACCTCGGCGTGTCGCTGACGGATGAGCACCGGGAGTTTCTTGAGGTCATGCACCGCTCGGCGGCCTACATGTCAGATTTGGTACATGATCTGCTGGATGTCAGCGTCATCGAGTCCGGCCGGCTGACATTAATGAAGGAGCCGGTGGACCTGGGCGAACTGATCCGCGACCAAGTCAATCTTCACCGCCCCATCGCCAAACGGCGATCAATCGAAATAGGCATTCAGTTACCCGAGCAGGCGATCATCACCGACGTCGATCGAACCCGACTCACGCAAGCCGTGGGCAATCTGATTGGAAACGCCATCAAATTCTCACCTGACGGCGCTCGTGTGGATGTCCTCCTCAAACAAGAGGACAACAAAGTCCGGATTGATGTGACCGATTCCGGTCCTGGTATCCCGGAAGCGGAGCAACACCTGTTGTTCAACGCCTTCGAGCGCACCTCGGTTCGGCCGCAGGGCGGTGAAAAGAACAGCGGGCTGGGGTTGGCGATCGCTAAGCGGGTGGTACAAGAGCACGGCGGTGAATTGAGCGTGCACAGCATACCAGGCCAAGGCAGTACATTCACCATCACCTTGCCACTCGCCCCCAACAGATAATACGGTTGGGCTGGCCCCGCACGACAAGCCCAGCCCAACCCACCAGGCCACTACCTGGCCGGCAGCACGAACAATCTACCCTCGCCATCCTCCAGACCGACCTGCAGGCCGGGTAGATCGGGGCTGTCATCCCGCACAGGAGCCAGCTTACCGGTCTTCTGATCCACTTCCAGCACCGACTCAACCGGCACATCGAATCCCACAGTTGGCCAGGCGCTCAGCGCATATCGGTAATTCATCAGTAAAACCGCGCGGCGGCCGTCAGCCAACTGGAAGCCGCCGACCAGCAGATCAAGTTGCGGATCCACGCTCTCTCCACGCTTGAGGGACCGCACACCGATCTCACGGGCAACCGACTCATCTGCATCGCCTTTCACGCGGTATACCCCAGTGCTGGCGGCGCTTACCAGGTACGGTCCTAAGGATCGGATGCGCCGGTTTAGCCGCACCGCGTGGTCATAGTGGCGCGTGGGCAGATCGTCACGACCGATAATCGCGCCGCCTTTCGGGAACTCACCCCCGGCCGGGGTGTAATAGCAGAAGTACAGCACGCCTTTGGCCCCATATGCCATGGAGGCGAATACCTGCCATCGCAGTTGCGCCTCGGTCGGATCTGTGTGCGGACCATACGGCATGGAGTTAAAGAAGTTCCAGTACGGCACACCGGCACGCAGTGACTCCCGGCGGAAGACCTCCAAGTTTGCGCAATACCCATCTCGCCCATCGCCATCCGGTAAAAAGATGGGATAGTGGTCAAAGCAAAGCAGGTCCGGATTCACCTCATCCACAAACCGGCGTACATGCTCTTCGTATGTAGGCGTGCCCAGCATCCCGGAGTTCGCATACGTGGGCAGCAGGTTGATGTAAGCTAATACGCCCGGACGCTCGCGGCGGATCTCATCGGCCAGCTTGCGCAGCGCAGGAAATTCGGCAGCCGATGGTTCGTCTCTCAGGCTGTATCCGATCAACGCTTTGCCCTTGGGCCAGGTCTTTACTTCGCCTTTTGGGCGGTGTACAATAGCCCCCATACGGTGCTTCGCCGCCAGTTGAAGCACACGCGCGGCATCCCCGCCAAAACCGCCAATGACGGTGTTAAACCCGGCAGCCGCCAGCTCTTTGTAACGGGCATCGGCCTTTTCGTCTATCGGTGGGTCTACCCACAGACCGATGGCGAACTCATTCTGCTGCCAACGCACCGGTTGATCAGCGCTCACCGGCGCCACCGCCGCGATGGCGCAGAGCGCCACCATACACCAAAACACCATGTACATACCTCCTTGCGCAGTGTGTTCCGACACAGAACCTGTCTACACCCGACCGAACACCAATGGTTCGAGCAGATCCAGGCGCCGCAGCATTTCCGGAGCCGTTTCCGGTCGGAACTGGGTGATCATCGCTTCGTACCGCTCCGCATGATACGCCCGTGCGGCGCGGCGCCAGATCAACGCCGGGTCGAACGCGCTGTGCGGCCGCAGGTCCCGTTTGGGTGGTTTACGTGCACCGGTGAGTATCGGCTCCAGCCATTCCAAAGCTCGGGGAAGCCCTACCCCGCGAGCATCCCGCCAACGCCACAGGTCGTCTCCTAAGGTTTCGCCAACCCGAGCCAAGGCGACCCATGCCTTCAGGTTAAACAGGCAGTAGTGAGTGGGCAGAGTCCTCGCCAGCTCATGCGGCTGGCTGCCGTCCGCACGCAGCTGTTGAACCAGGCGTCGCCGCGCACTCATGATGACCCGCTGCCCCTGTTCTGTGTCACCCGCAAACAATGAAAAAGAGGCCACCTGCACGTCATACCAGGTTCCATGGTTGTTCTCCATGCGCGCTTCCATGCGTCCGGCCCGGCTGGTCAGCAGCCAGCGGGCCATGTCGCCGAACCAACGCTGCATGACGGCGGTGTCATGCTGCGTCCACCCGGACCAACCCTGCATCATAGCCACACAGTCCGGGATCCAGACCATCAGATGCGACTCGATGATGCCCCACCAGGCGCCAGCTAACAGACCCGGTACGCGCTGCGCGAACCGCATGTGCGGGTTCATCCGGGTGGCGGGATCCACATACCAGGTGCGCAACACCAACGCGGCGCGCTCGGCATAACGTTCTTGACCGGTGAACCACCAGGCCAGGGCCAACGTCTGCGCCGCCTGACACATCTGGCTCATCGGGATACTGTCCAGCTTGTCGCGCTCGGGGTTCACGCGGCCATCGCGCGGTATGTACGGCTTTTTGGTGATAGGATTGGGCCAGAAGTAGGGTGACTGGCTGACGTAATCATGCGGATCTTTTGTTGGCGCAAGGTCCTGCTTGTATGTTACGGACCATGGCCCCTGTGTCATCCAGTGGTCCGCCTCGGCAAGCAGTGTTTGCAAGCCGGCCTGCACATTGGCATCACCCCGCTGCAGCCGGTACCGCCCAATCATGAGCGCGCGGCGTTCGAACCACGTAAGCTGCTCCGGCAGCACGGGACCGTCCGAGGTGAACCATAGCTCTTTCATCTGCACCACTCCTTACCGTTGCCAGGCAGGCGCCAGCAGCTCGGGCCGGCATCCACCGTTGCGCACGTCCGCGCCCGTAAGTCCGCCTTTCCAAGCTGCTGAGTCTGGCTGCAGTCTGTAATCTCCGTTGGCGGGATCTCTCAGAGGGACTTGGGCAAACCGGGTGACCGTATCGTAACGGCCATTCTGGATCCCGCGCCAGGTCGCCCAGTCGATCGGCGCCCAATCACGCTCCATTCGCGCCTGCTCCATCGGCAGGTCCCAGAAGTTCTCATCGGACTCCTGAAGCGTATCTTCTCTCCAAGGGTAAAGGGAGTAGATATACTGCGTGCGCGTATTCCACAGGATGTTCCGCCGCAGCGTGAGCTTGCCGACTCGCTCATCCCGG
>CAZHSN010000133.1:0-10797 GCA_964535125.1 uncultured bacterium | reverse complement strand
AACAACGCGCCGCCCACATTTCCACTGGTCATCAGCACGGCCACCACGGCGCCGGAGCGTCCCGGGTGGTGCCGGTTACCCAAGGCGACAATCGACGGCCAAAAAGCGCAGAATCCAAATCCCACTAACCCGGCGCCAACAACAACACGCCACGGTCCTGCGGGCAGCAGCAGCAGCACATACGCTAGTGCTGAGATCCAGATGCACAGCCGCAGCAAGGCATCGGTGCGCAGTATACCGCCCAGCGAGGCCACAATCACGCGTCCCATCCCCATGCCTAACCAGAACATGGCAGCGGTCAGCATGGCCTGCGCCCGTGTGAACTGGTATAGGTCTCTGCCGATCGCGCCGATCCAGGCGGCTACGCTGATCTCGGTGCCCACGTACAGACCAATCGATAACGCCAACAGCAGGAAGTAACGGTCCCATAGCGGAGCACGCGCAGGAGCGTCCTCCGCCGACGCATCCGCCGCCGGTCCAGCGTTCAGCGATAACCCCATAAACACAGCAGCCAACGCCACTACCGCCAGGCTGGCGTAGTTGGCGCGCCAGGATGCGGAAAGGCCGGGCGCCAGTGCGCCGGCCGTCAATGCGGCCGCTGCGCCGAAGCTGAACGTTGACTGCAGCATGTTCAGATTACGCACGACCTTCGCCGGATTCAGATCCGCGACGAACGCGATCCCGATCGCTCCCCAGGCGGCTCCCAATGTACTGGCAAGCACCACAGCCACTGCAACCGTCAGGAACGATGCGGCGTGTGACAGCAGCAGGTACCCCGCACATACGATAGCGCCGACAATCAGATACATACGGCGCTTGCCCACCCGGTCAGCCAGGAACCCAACGATTGGACCGATGATCCAGGAACTGGCATACGTAATGGTGAAAACAACGCCCAGATCACCTCGGCGCATACCCAGTTCCCTGGCGATATCCGGCAGAACCGGCCCCAATAACCCGACACCAGCGCCGCTGAGCAGCACCGGCATCGCACAGGCGATCAACGCCAGTAACGCACGTATACGACTTGTTTGAGAGTCACGCATGGCCTGACCAACGCATGGAAAAACTGAGCATTGGGATCTCCGAAAACCCGCAGGGATGACGTTCGTTCACGGTGAACAGCATACCGGATATCGTCGCGAGCAGACACGCCAGGCCGAAGGAGACGTTGATGCAGGATATCGCCGCACCCGTACATCACGCCCCCCATCTGCGGGTCACCAACGGACGCCTGCTGATCAACGGCGTGGACACGCTGCTGTGCGGAGATTCCGTCACGCAAGGCTGGATGGAACTGGGTGCAGAATGGAACGCAGAGGCCTATCTGCGGGCGCTGCGCGAAGCCGGGGCCAATGCGGTAATGCTCTGGTCATACATCGGCATCACGGATCAGCGGGCGGATCATCGGATTGGCGTGCCGACATCACCGGTCTGGCCTTGGAAACACCAGGACGGCTACTTCCAGACACGCGAAGCGGACCCAAGGTATGACCGCGCCTTGCGCCGTTTCCTGGAACTGGCGGCCGCACATGGCCTCGCCGTGGTGATTACCGTGCATGACGGGTGGACGAAAACACGGTTCGCCGGTCACCCGTGCAACCGTGCCGTGGGCGGATACCTGACGTGTAAGGATGAGTATGTACAACTACATCAACCCGGGAAGCCCATGCGGAAGGCTCCGAATCCGGACGCCCCGCCCGCAGCACATCACCAGTACATGCTGGAGCAATTCACGGACCGCCTCTGCCGTGCGGCCAACGGAATGCAGCATGTGATCTTCGAAGTACTGAACGAAGGTGAATGGTATCCGCCAGATGCGTGCATTCGCTTTACCGAGCACTTCGGGCGGTTCATCCGTGAGCGTGGCGCCTGGCCGGTCATGATCAACCACCCGGCGTTCCGCTCAAGCAGGCTGACCAGTCTACTGTCGGTACATACTCCGCTTTGTGATGCCTCGATTACCGCGCTGCGCGCATGGACGGAACACACGCGCGAAGCACGGGCTGCACAGCATCCACTGGTGCTGTCAGAAACGGTTCCGGAGTACGCCGGCGGAGAGGCGGAGCTTCTGTATCTCGCGCGCCTGGCCTGGGGAGCCGCGCTGGCCGGCAGCCATCTGTTGTTGCAAAACGATTGTTCATTTGGGTGGCATCCCGGTGTCACCATGGCGTCCCGGCGCGAAGACGCACTGCGCGTCTACCGCCTGGAAGGCTCGATACGGCGTCTATTGGACACACGCGGCTGTATCGCAATTGCAGCGCCGGAACTGTGTGCAGACCCGGTCCCGATCTGCGCCCTGCCGGATCAGTCCCGCATCTGGTTATACCAACAGGCCGGCACCCAGCCCCCCGAATGGCGCATACATGGACGTTATACCTGCTTCCTGTATGATGCGGTGACAGGAAAGACACGGTGGCGCGGTCTGCTGACGCTGCCCGATGAACGGCTGCCAGAGCCACCAACCGACACGGTGGCCGTTCTATCCATACAGGCAGCGGGTTGAAACCGGCATGGCGTGGCACAATAGCAGTGAACGGAGTATCTATTGGCGCCGGATCAGCATGAACCGGCCACGTCGGGAGGTGTTGCCATGCGTTCGCTGATTACACGGCTCTGGCCTGGCCTCGCGCTCATTCTGCTGGCCGCTTTGGTACTGTTGTTGGCTGACGGCCAATCCCGGCGAACAGAGCGCCACATCCCGGTTGTGGCAGTTTACCAGCACGCCACACACCCCGTACTCGACTCAGCGGTGCAGGGATGCCTGAAGGCCTTGACCGATAGAGGTCTGCGTCAGGGCGCCCATATACAGATCGTACGGTATAACGCGCATGGTGACATGGCGCTGGCGAATACGATCGCCCGCACGATACTGGATAGCCGGCCGGCGCTGGTGATCACCTTCAGCACCCCATCGCTGCAGACCATGGCGGCGGCCAACGCCTCCGGTCGCATCCGGCATGTGTTCGGAGTCGTTACCGATCCGTACGCTGCCGGAGTGGGTATCGCCGGTTCTGGAGCCAAGGAGCACCCGCCATGGCTTACCGGCATTGGCACGTTCCAGCCAGTCAAGCAGGCCATACAGATGGCTCGCAAGTTGAACGCCAGGCTGACGTCCATCGGTGTGGTTTGGGATCCAACCGAATCGAACTCCGCCGCATGTGTCCAATTGGCGCGCGAGGAGTGTGCGCGGCAGGGCATCCAACTGGTCGAAGTCACTGTAAGCAACAGCAATGACGTAGCGGAAGCCACGCGTGCATTGGTGTCGCGTCGTGTGGAGGCAATACTGGTGGGAGGTGACAACACGGTCGAAGCAAGCATAGAGCAGATGTGCGGCATAGCCAACAGGGCCGGAATACCGGTGTTCGGCACATCGTCACATCATGCCGGTGCGGGTGCGTTGTTCGGGTTAGGTGCAGACTACTATCAGGTTGGCGTCCTGACAGGCCAGTTAGCAGCCAGGGTTATCCACGGCGAAAGCCCCGCCGGCATCGGAGTGGAGAACAAGATGCCGCAACAACTGGCCATCAACGAAGCGGTGGCGACGCAGTTGTCCGATCGCTGGACTATACCGGATCGCGTGCGCACCACCGCCGCCATCCTGTATGACCCGTCGGGCGCATTGGTGCGCACCCCGAAACGCACCGAAGTACGGCTGGCGGGATCGCCGACAATCGTCGTGGTTGATTATGTCGACTCCATCCCTGTTGAGGAATCGTGGCGCGGCATGGTCGATGAGTGGAAGCTGATGGGTCTGCGTGACGGCGAGCAGTTCCGCGTGGTTCACCACCGTGCCCAAGGCGATCTGATGACGCTGAATAACATGGTGGATGACGCCAAGTCGCGGCAACCGGACCTGATCATCGTCACCACCACGCCAGGACTGCAGGCGGCTCTCCGACGGGTCACCGACATACCGATTGTGTTCGGCGTGGTCGGAGATCCCATCGTGGCAGGAGCAGGCAAGAGCGCAACGAACCATGCACCGAATGTCACCGGCGTCAGTGTGATGAACAACTTTGCCAATGTGCTGGATCTTGTACAGGAGTGCCTGCCGTCGGCTCGGTCTGTCGGCACCTTGTTCACACCCAGCGAGGCCAATTCCGTGCGTTACGTCGATGTCCTGTCAAAAGAGTGCACGATAAAAGGGCTAAAGTTGATCACCGTCCCGGTACAGAACGCCGCGGAGGTACCCGAAGCTGCCCTTGCGCTTGCCGCGCGCCGTCCGGACGCCATTGTCCAGATTTCGGACAATGTCAACAGTTCGGCGTTCAGCGGCATCTCAGCGGCAGCCTGGCGCCAACGCATTCCGCTATTCGGCACGGTGTCCGGCACGGTCACGAAGTCCGGAGCGGCTGCAGCCCTTGCCGTTGACTTCGAGGCCGCGGGCCGACTGACCGCACAACTGGCGGTGCGGGTGCTGCAGGGAGAACAGCCCCGCTTTATCCCCTTCCACCCCGCCGAGAAGGAACGTCTGCTGGTTAACCTGAGCAATGCGTCCAAGTGCGGATTACGTATCCCGGACACGGTGTTGAAACGCGCAGATGTCGTGATTGAATGACGTGCGGATGCAGGACAATGCGGCATGAGCGACCAAATACATCAATATAGTGGACTGACAGCTAATTGAGGTGTCCATCAGATGAGCATGCTGCTGCAGCGACTCGCCCCAGGTATCGGCTTAATACTCATCGCGTCCTTGGTTCTGGTGCTGGCGGACATCAACTCCCGGGAGTCATCCAGAACGATCCCAAGCATCGCCATCTATCAGTTCTCTTCGCGTTCCATTCTGGATGATTCTGTGTACGGCTGCCTGCAGGCGTTCTCGGAAGCTGGACTCGTACAAGGCAAACACTTTCGGCTGACCCGCTATAATCCCGAGGGTGATCTACCCACTGCCAACGCGATCGCACGGGCGATCATTGATGACGGCAACAGGCTTGTGATCACGTTCAGTACTCCCGCATTGCAGACCATGGCTGCCGCCAACACGTCGGGAAAGGTGATCCATCTATTCGGCACAGTGACCGATCCATACGGAGCCGGTGTCGGCATCACAGGCCCCGGGCCTGATCAACATCCCGCGTGGCTGACGGGCATCGGCACATTCCAACCCGTCCGTGATGTATTCCGATTGGCGCGACAGGCTAACCCTGCGTTGAGCGTGGTGGGGGTGGTCTGGGATCCCAAAGAGGCCTGTTCCGAGGCGTGCGTTCGTATCGCCCGCACCGAGTGCCGGAAGTACGGCATCACCCTTCTGGAAGCCCATGTCGACAACTCCGCCGGCGTGCTGGAGGCAGCCCGTTCACTGACCGCGCGGGGTGCAGAAGCGCTTTGGGTAGGTGGAGACAACACGGTGGAGATGACCGTTGAGTCGGTAGTCTCTGCCGCATCGGCGGCAGGAATTCCGGTGTTCACAAACGCTCCCGCCCATGCACAGACCGGAGCACTGATCAACCTGGGCGCGGACTACCGGGAGGTCGGACGCCTGGTCGGTCAGATGGCTGCACGCGTCCTTCAAGGCGAAAACCCGCAACGCATCGGGGTTGTTGACCGGGTTCCGCGGCAGCTCGCCATTAACCTGTCTGCTCTCCAGAGCCTCAAAGAAAATTGGAGCATTCCGCAGGCAATGCTCGAACAAGCGGCGATCTTGTACGACACCTCAGGCAAGATCGTCCGCCAACCGGAACCTAACCGCATACGATTCGCCGGTAAGCCCAAGATATTCATGGTGGACTACTCGGAGTCGATCACAGTCGAGGAGTACTGGCAAGGGTTTCAGGATCAACTGCACGAGATGGGCATCGACATCACCAAGGATGTCCTCCTGAAGCGCCACTGCGCACAAGGCGATATGGCCACTCTGAACACCATTGTCGACGAGGCTAAATCGACGTCACCGAATATCGTAGTGGTCACATCAACTCCAGCGCTCAATGCGGCGGTGGCAAAACTGCATGAGTTTCCAGTCGTGTTCGGCGTGGTGGCCGATCCCATCGCCGCCGGCGCGGGAACGTCCGATCATGATCACGCCCCTAACGTCACCGGCGCCAGCACCATGAGCGACTTTCCCGGCATGCTGCGTCTTGTCAAAGAGTGTCTGCCTGCGGTCAAGACGGTTGGCACCGTATTCACCCCCTCCGAGTCGAACTCCGTGCTGTATGTGAAGCGCCTCGAGGCGACTTGCAAGGAACAGGGAATCCGTCTGATCACCGTACCGGCCAATTCCACATCCGAAGTCTCCGAAGCGGCTCTGGCGCTCGCATCCAAAAAACCGGACGCCATCACACAGATATCGGACAATGTCTGTAACGCCGCGTTCAACGTCATCGGGGCCGCCGCACAGCGCAACAAGGTTCCCCTCTTTGGTTTCGTGTCCAGCACAGTGTCCAAGGGTGCGATGGCCGCAGTCGCCATCGACTACCAGGAGAATGGCCGTCTGGTGGCGCAGATGGTTGTCCGGATCCTGCTGGGTGAGCAACCTGAGCATATGCCATTCCGGCCGACCATGGTAACCCGAACCCTGGTGAATACGAAGGCTGCGGCGGCCTTTGGCGTAACCATCCCTGAGTCCGTGTTGAAGCGGGCAGAGAAGGTGGATAAGTAATGGATATCCAGCGCACTCAAACCGATGGTTCACTCTTACTGCGTGTCTCCGGCCGATTGGATGCGTTTTGGGCCGACACGTTGATGACCGACATCGACCAGGCGCTGCGTGACGGTAACCATCAGATCCGTCTTGACCTGGAGCAAGTGGAGTTCATCAGTTCAACAGGCTTGCGGGTGCTGCTCATGGCCCACCAGCGTCTGCGGGAGGTTGGCGGCGCATTAACCGTATCCGCCGTGTCCGATGCGGTGCGCGCCGTGATGGACATGGCTGGCCTCACGGCGATGCATGAAGCAGCGCCGGTGCAACAGACAGGCGGTGTGTTTGCGCACTCCGAGGCGACCGGGATGAAGACCATGACGGCCGTTCTGGATGCCTCAGCAACGGCTCAACTGATGCCCTTGATACGTCCCGACTGGCAGCAGATACCAGATGTCCGTCCAGACAGAGTGTATGCCGCCGAACCGACGTTGACGGCTCTGGGCATTGGCGTCTTGGGAGACGCCCGGCACAGCGGCAGTCCGATCGCCCCGGGAGAACTGCTATGCGTTCACGGCGCCGTCCTATCCGCGCCTTCAGGTCCATCTGCAGCACCTGATATGCTGCTGGCGGAACAGACGTACATCCCGCCGTTCTCGCTTGTCACAGGCATCGGCTGGCAGGGCCGTTATTCACATGTCATGTCGTTCCGACCCGGTGAACGGGACAACGCCTCCCTCAGTGCGCTCGCATCCTCCGTGATGCAGCAGATCGACGCCCCGGCGGTCGCGCTCGTGATGGTGGCAGAAACGTCTGGCCTGGTGGGTGCGTCGCTGACCCAGTGGCCGCCAGTACCGCAAAACGGCGGCAGTATCGCTGAAGCGCTCCGGCAATGGATATCCTTTACACCGGAAGCTGCTCATACACAGGCGCTGGTGCTCTGTGCCGGCCTGTTCAGCCAGCAGCCGGTGCAAGGGTTGCAGGTACATCAAACATCAACACCCGTCTATGGTCACTGCCACGCGGCGGTCTTCAGTGCGCGCGCACTTCCAGCAGAGGCTCCGCCGTTGGATCCCTGGCTGCACGAGATATGCACCGAACAACGCTTACAGGCCGTACTGCACCTGTACCATGATGACCGCGAGATCGACGGCGCCGGCGAGTCGGAGTTCCACCGCGGCTTCATCTGGTTTACACCGCTGACACATATCCCGGAGGATGCACGATGAACCTGCTCATCGGCACGCTGACCATCGCCTTTATACTGGCGTTACTGGCGCTGGGTGTCTATCTGTCGTTCAAAGTACTCGACTTTCCGGACATCACCGTGGATGGCTCCATCACGTTCGGCGCGGCGGTCGCGGCCGTCATGATCATCAACCATCAGTCACCCGTCCTGGCGTCTGTGGGGGGTGCGGTGGCAGGGGCGGCCGCGGGTGTGGTGACCGGTGTCTTGCACACACGGTTCCGCATCCATGGACTGCTGGCCGGGATACTGGTGATGACCGCGCTGTATTCCATTAACCTGCACGTCATGGGCAGCAGCAACATCCCGTTGATGTCCGTCTCGACCGTGTTCGGCGGGCCCGCATCGGCGTCCGCCGAGTCCACAATGGTCAACATACTGGGCTGGGACGTCGCCCGGCGCGACTTGCGCGCACTGGGATTGGCGACGGTTCTGTGTGTCCTGATTGGACTGGGGTTGTACGCCTTCCTGCGAACCCGGGCCGGTTCCGCCATGCGCGCCACGGGAGAGAACGCGCAGATGATGCGTGCACTGGCTGTGAACACATCCGCGATGATGGTGCTGGGACTGACCATCAGTAATGCGTTGGTCGGGTTATCTGGCGCGCTGCTGGCGCAATATCAGGGTTTTGCCGATCTGCAGATGGGAATCGGAATGGTAGTCTGGGGTCTGGCCAGTGTGATCATCGGCGAGTCGCTGGTGCGGTCACGCAAGCCCGGGCTGGCGCTGACCGGCAGCGTCATTGGCGCATTGGTGTTCCGATTGATGGTCTCCATTGCGCTGCGGTTCGGCTTGAATCCGAACGACTTGAAACTGATCACCTCGGTGTTCGTGTTCCTGGCGCTGACTGCGCCCTACTTCACTCAACACCTGCGCCGACCGATGAAGGGAGCGCCCCGTCATGCTTGAGATCACCCGTGTGCGGCATCGCTTTTCTCCCGGTACCCCGCACGAGGTACTGGCGCTGGATGGTGTCACGCTGACCATTGAACAGGGTGCGTTCGTTCAGGTGGTCGGCACCAACGGTTCCGGCAAATCGACACTGCTGAACGCCGTGGCCGGCACGTTCATCGTGGATGAAGGGGAGTTGCGTCTGGATGGACGCGATATCACGAAACTACCGGAACACGCGCGGGCCCGGTCGATCGGGCGCGTCTTTCAGAACCCTTTCAGCGGCACCGCACCGGGTATGACCGTAATGGAAAACTTGGCGCTGGCAGCTGGCCGTGGAAACCGCTTGTCGCTGTATCCGCTCACACCGCGCACATTGCGGCAAGAGATCGGTGATCGCGTCCGCGCGCTGGGGATGGGGCTGGAAGACCGGTTGAACAACGATATCGGCACGCTCTCGGGCGGACAGCGCCAGGCTCTGACGCTGCTGATGGCCACTTGGAGCCGGCCCCGCCTGTTGCTGCTGGACGAACACACCGCAGCCCTCGATCCGCGCAGCGCCGAACAGGTCATCCGGATCACACGGCAGATCGTCTCCGAGAACCAGCTGACCACCCTGATGGTCACCCACTCCATGCAGCAGGCGGTCTCATTGGGTGATCGCGTCATCATGATGCACATGGGACGCGTCGCCCATGACGATGCGGGACAGGCACGCAAACGCCTGCGCGTGGACACCTTGCTGGACCGATTCGAGGCGCTGCGCCGACGCGACCGCCTGGACGAACCCGCTGCAGAGATGCTGTTGCGTATGTACGCCTGAGTTGGTCGTTACAGGGTCGTGCGGTCGATCAGCACGCGTTCGACGGCGCGATCCCATGCTTCCGCGGGTAGTTCGGGGACATTGCCCACCAGCGGAGGTGTATAGCCTGATGGCAGCAACAGCACAGCGACCGCAGTCGCCTGCTCATCGACCCCGCCGGTGACGATGTCGCATTCCCATCGTCCATCCTCAGTAATCGGCGTCAGCGGGTGTTCCCAGAACGGTTTCAGCCACCAACCTCCCCGCACACATATGTACACACAGATGCGGCAGGCATCCGGGTCTACACCATAGCACCGTCCCGTCAGCGTGGATGTTTCGCCGATCCGCGGGCAGTGAGTGATCTCGAGTTGGCGGTCGCGGTCATCATTTAAAACACGCACGATGGCAACCGATCGGGTGATGGTGCATCCTTGAGGATCGAACAGCACCACACGGAAGTGCTCATCGGTTTCACGAATGAGGTCCCCCACCACCAGGATGTCTATTGGCGCTTGTGTCTGACCGGGTTGGATCGCCACAACCCCACTTTGCGGTATGAAGTCAGAATATGCGGTTGCGGTTTCTGCTTCCGTCCGATATCGCACACTCACCGGTATGGCCGACTTCCGGTTGGTGTTCACCGGAACCGATACCCGTAGTCCTTGCCTGCTGTGACCCTCTTCTAGTGAGAGATCCTGGACGGAGATCGTTGGCAGTACAGGCTCTTTCACTGGCTCCTCAGGTTGCGTTCGAAACACGTCCAACACACCGGGTTTCATCGCACCCTCCGATGTCCATATACCCCAATGCGCTCCCTGGGGCCCTTCAGCTGCAGCCTTCCACGGCTCATCAAACGCCTCAAAGTAATAACAACCGTACTGATTACGGTTCGACCAACCGAGTATCCTGTGCAGGAAAGACAACGCGTTAGCCGCGCTTGGACGAGCCTGTCCCACCGCATTACCGGCGGAGGGCCAACCCGTCTCTCCTACGACTACGGACTTACCGGCGTACCGGTTCTGCACCTGTCGGTATGCGTCTACAAACGCCTGAAACGCTTCATCAATGGAGACACCCATCCAGAATGGATAGATACTCACCATGAACACATCGCATTCGGCGGCGATAGCCGGCGCTCCAAGCAGCTGATCATACGTCTCATTTGTCGTTACGGGTCGTCCGGCTTTCTTGACCTCCCGCAACCAGTCCATAAGCTGCGTCTGCGTCAGGTCACCGCGATGCAGCACTTCATTGCCTACTACGGCAAGG
>CAZHSN010000132.1:0-10801 GCA_964535125.1 uncultured bacterium | reverse complement strand
GCCGATGCATTCCTCTGCCGGCCGGCCGATTAGTCCGGCTGCCGCCATGTTGACGTAGCGAACGCTCATCGAGCGGTCGAGGATCATCACCGGAGTTGGTATCCCGTCCAGCAGGCCCAGCGTGATGTCCATCATCTGGTTGACGCCTTCCACCAACTGTGCATAGGCGCCTTGGAACGCGCTGCTGTCACCGCGTGCCGACAGGTCGAGCGAGGCCACACGCTGGTGCAGATTCGTTGTGTCCTCGATAAGTTGCCGAATGCTGCGAGACATGGTCTCCAGAGAGTGCGACAGCTCGCTGATCTCATCGGCGCCTTCCACGGCAATCGACTCGTCGATCTGTCCGGCAGCCAGCTTGTCGGACGATCCGCCCAGGCGGTACAAGCGGTCCACCAGTGCGCCGCTATACTGCATGGTCTGGCGGCCGATGAACCAGCTGGAGACCCCGCCAATCACGACTACCAACAGGATCAACCCGATCATGGCGGTGTTGATCTGCCCGATCGCTGCGCGCAGTTCTGACTGATCCATGGAACTGACAATCACCCAGTCCCATGGGGCGAAGTAGGTGACCGATGCAACGCGTACAGGCCCGTTCTCTGTGAGCCGCAGCGAACGGACGACCGTCTGTCCGGGTTTCAACGCCAACGCTTCATCCAGAAGCGCGTCGGATACCGTGTTGTTCCTGGCATCCCATGCCTTCCAGGCGCTATTCCCGGCGGCCTGACCGATGATGACGGTTCCGCGCTGGTTTCCGGAACCGCCGATCACCATCACATGCCCGGTGCGTCCGGTTTTGGAGTTTTTGAACGCCTTCCGCAGCGACTCGGCGGAGTTGATCGGTACGCCCGCATACAGCATGCCCACTACACGTCCCTGGCTGTTCTTGATGGGGTGATACGCGGCGACATACCATTGCCCGACCACCAGTGCCCGTCCCAGGAAGCGGTTGCCTGACAACACTGTATTGATGACGGGATTTGGCTTGCCGTCATCGGTCACCGCCGGGATGTAGGTGCCGATCACCCGTTTGCCATCTGTTCCGATGACACTGGTTGCAATCCGCAGCATGTCACCGCGTTCGTTCATACGCTGAAAGATGGTACACGTGCTGCCCAGATGCTTTTGGATGTCGTCTGTGATCGGTATGGTGGTCGACGGCTCCGCGCTGATGGGTCGGTCGGCCACTCAGCTGCATCACCGGCAATGTGGTGGTGACGAATTGATTGTTCAGCTGGTTGGACGCATTCCATTGCCGTTGGGCCGACGCGAAAGAGATGCCTCCTTGCTCGGTTACACGCTGCAAGGCAATGTTGAGCGACCGGTTGACCATTTGCGTGAGCAGTTCCTGCTGACTGGCGCAGACCGCCAGCATGTCTTGAGACTGTGTGCTCAGCTGAGCTTCACCTTGGGTGTCTACACTGCGTGTCACGATGATGTTTAGTACGCCGACGAGCAGTATGGTCACTGCCAGCACGGCGCCGACGGGCGCCAGAGTGCCCATCAACGAGGTGCGCTTAAGGCGCATGCGAATGGAGTCTTGTGCAGTGGTGGAAGTTGCGTGCGTGTATGAACTCATATAGAGAACTCCGTGATGGTCTGGTATCAGACATGATTAAACATCGGTTGGGTGTAATTGAACCTTAAGGCCAATGTGCGTCTGCAGCGCAGTGGTTGCAGGTGTTTACCACGCGTCCGGGGAATGTAGGGCCGTCTATGATGAACGGGAGGGCGCAGCATGCTGGATGGGTATGGGCTGTTTAGAGCCGCGTCTGCCGGATGGAATTGGTCGCCAGTTCCCGAGGGGACGCCGCGGGTCACGTGCGACGCAGAGGGCAGCGGATGGCGTGTTCGGTTTGCTGTGCCCTTGTCTGCCCTGCAGGTCGACCGGTCCGGTGTTGTGCGCGTCGGGGCTGTCAGCGGCACGCCGGGTACATCCCCGTATGCGGTGTGGAGGACCGACGCCCTGTATTCCGCGGATGCGGATGCCGGCCCTGAATGGCTGGTGCACGAACGCGGCGATGCGCGGTTGCAGCAGGCGCGATGTGGGGTTCACGGCGACCAGATGAAGATCGACCTGGTGTACTCCGAGCAGCCGCAGTGGCGTACTCCCTGGGATCTGTATCTGTTGATCTGGACCGACACAGACGACACTTGGGGGTACCAGGGCGCCGACTACCTGCTTCAGAACACCAAGCTGCCGGTCAATCCACAGGATCCGCTGGAGATCTGTTGGATGGAGATCGCTCCCAAGTTGGTGCTTCCTGGACAGATAATGATTCTGTCGGTATGCGTAACGAACCACGGTGAACACGCGCTGCACTCCGTAAACATAACACTGGATATGCCGTCACAGGGTGCCCTGGTTGGCCATGCAGGTGCACGGAGCGTGTCGCTGCGTCCGGGGGAGGCGGTGCGGTTGACGTACCAGGTGCGCTGGCGTCAGTGCGGCCAATGGGCGTTGCGGTTGGAGGTGCGCAGCGGCGATCTGCAGCTGCGGCGAACCCGCTGGGTTAGTGTGGTATCGAAGCGGGTCTCCCGCCATGAGTACCAGTCAGCCGCAGGGGGGTGGTTTCCATTCCCGCCCAGGCCGACACTGCAAAGGCACAACGTCATCGCCCTGTCGCCGCTTCGCATACGGGATTCGGCCCGGAACCGTGCCAATCTCTTCGGGATAACGGCTCACTTACCGCGGTCCGCCGACAGCGAGCACCCATTCGTTGAAGCACATGCGGCCGATGGCGATCCACACACCTGTTGGGCATCGCGGTGGTGGCGCACGCCGGTTCCGGAGACTCCTGAATGGCTGCAGATCGACTTGGGAACGGTGCGCGAACTGGGCGAGGTGCGCTTCCTGCCGGCGTTCCGAAACAGCGGCATGCCGGCAGGATTGCGATTATCGGTGAGTCTTAACGGGCGGCAATGGCGACCGGCATTTGACGCCCCGCGGTATGACGCGCAGCATGCAGCCGATGGCGATGCGCTTCGGCTGGATGACCGCACCTGGCAGAGATTTCGGTTCGGGCCGCAAAAGGCACGCTTCATCCGACTGGAAGCGACTCGCCTGACCGCTCAGGGCACATCGTTCTTCTGTGCACCATATGAACCGTATCAGTTCCGCGTGGCTGAAGTGGACGTGCGGACCGTTGAGGGGATCCCCTTGGAGCGTCACGCGTGGACGGTCTCGGCAAGTTCACGTCACAACGCCTGGTACAACAGCGCGGAGGCCAACACCCGCTTGTGGCCACGGCTGTTTCAAACAGGGGTGAAACTGAACCGCATTGGACAGTGGGGCGACAAGGTGGACTGGGCGACGGTGGAGCAACAGAAAGGAGTGTTGCAGATTGACCCGCAAGTGGATGCGGCGATTACCGAGATGGTTACGCGGGGTGTAGAGCCGGTATTAACATTGGCCTACGGCAATAACCTGTACCAACAGGCGCCCGACCACCCCGATTTCGGGCCGACCTGGCGGCGCGGACATCCTTTTCTGCAATGTGCCCCCACCACTCCTGAGGCGGTGCGTGCGTTCGCCCGTTATTGCGCCTTCATGGCGTCGCACTTCCGCGGGCGCATCCGCTATGTCGAGATTTGGAACGAGGAAAACGGCTGGTTCTTCGATGCATGGGCGCACAACAACACAGTGGCGATGGTGAGGGCGTACGGGCGTGCACTCAAGGCTGCCGCTCAAGCCATCAAGCAGGTGAATCCATCGGCTCAGGTGCTGTTCGGCGGTATGGCCGGATCGTCTCTGGACTTCGTGCGGCTGGCCCTGGAGGAGGGGGCTGCGCCCTATATCGACATCCTGGCGTTTCATCCCTATGGGCATCCCACACCCGAAGCTGCGCCGGACAACCTGCTGACACAGACGGGCGCCACGATGGAGTGGCGCCCACGGCCTCCGCAGATCACCAACTACATCACCGAAATACAGGCGTACCGTGAGCTGTTTCGATCATACGGCCGGGAAGTGAGCGTATGGGCCAATGAGATGAACTGGATGGCGCCCGGACAGCCGCCGATGACGCAGCACGGAGATGCGAGTGAACTGTCCCAGGCGAAATACCTGGCCCGCTTTTTCGCGCTGAACAGCTGGTTGGGCTGCGGTGCGATCTGGTGGTCGCTGTACAACGCGAACGGTGTGCAGGAGTGGGCGGTGCTGCGCAGTTCAGACGGCTCGCCGCGGGCATCCTGGTATGCCGCCGGTTACGTGGCGACGGCTTTGGATGACGCCCGAGACGCCCCCGACGTCTCTTGGTTGGTGCAGGGTGATGCGCCCGATGACCTGATGACGTGTGCATGGCGTTCCGGCCGTGCGGTGATCTTGGGACTCTGGAGAACTTCCGTTCCGTCGGATGCGTGCAACCCGATCGCCGTGACTTTGAACATTGCGGTGACGGCACGCCGGGTGACCTTGATGGACATGCTGTACGGAGTCACCCAACCCGCCGTCGCTGAACTCCACGCGGATCACCTGTACGTGAGGGATCTGTTGGTAGGTGACTGGCCGCTGCTGGTGCGTTTGGAATGAGCGGCCGGTCACGCATGTTGCAGTCAGTCCCTCGTCAGCTTGGCCCATACCAGATAGGGTGAGTGCCCGTTTATGCGCACCATCCGGATCCATAACAGCGTCATGTGCTCCAGGTGGAGCGCCTGTTCCAACCCGCCGGTGTCAACAGGCTCCCATCCCAGTTCGGCAATGAGCTGATGCGCGGTCCGTTTGGCTTGTGCATCATTGCCGCAGTACAGCATGGCCGGTTTTACAGCATAACCGGGAAACGTGGGATCGTCGAAGTTTTCAAACCCATAGATAGTGAACGCTTTCACCACGCGGGCGGCGGGAACCAGCGTCTGAACCCACTCGGAACCGGACTGCACGTTGTTTAGCCCGTGCGTCAAGCCGGGACCGACGGGGTTGGTGCAGTCGATCAATACTTTGCCCGCGAGAGCGTGCTTTACGCCCGCCAAGGCCTCTTCATTGGCTTGAAATGGCGTGGCCAGGAACACCACGTCAGCCAGGCTGACCGCCTCTGTCGGCGGCATCGCCTCTATCTGATTGTTCAAAGCCAGCAGATTGCGCACGCTGTCGGACTCGGGGTTGCGTGCGGCGATGATCACGCGGTGCCCCAGACGCTGCAGGCGGTTGGCGAGAGGCGCGCCGACTTGGCCGCACCCCAAAAAAGCGATCTCCATAGTGACCTCCGATAGGATGGATACATTCAGACCATCGTGATGTACACCTGTTATGGACTAGTGTGGACACATCAGAGACCTGTATGTCAATCGCCACGGCAGGATATTCGGATGGAGCACGTGAAACCAATAACATGGCTTTCTGGAGGTGTCGACGTGTGGATTGCAGTTTGGCTGGCGGGCATCATGATCTCAGGATGTGCCGGTGGCGCCATGGCGGCGAATGAGCCGGTGTTTGAACCCCATGGCGATGCACGAGCCACAGGTATCAGCGCCTGGGGCAAGCCGCTATGGCAGGTCGACTCGGGACGGTTAGTGGCCGGTGCTCACGCCATGGATGAACAGGGTTTTACTGTACATGCGCGGGTGCGGCTGCTTGGTCCCGGAAAAGAGCGAGGGAACTCCGGTGCGGCCAACGGAACGATCTGTTCGCAAGGGATCGGATACTGGAACGGATGGCGCCTGACGGTGAGGTATCCGGATGGCCAGCTCGGATTTGAGATCGGCCGCCCGGAACCGCTGGGGTCGGTGGCTGTCTGGAGTGCTGAGGCGGCGCTGACGCGCTGCTGGATGGTCTTGACCGCTACCTGGGATCGGCACGTGATGCGACTGTATCTGGATGGAGTGCCGATCGGAACCACCGACTATGCTGGACCGTATACCGATCCGGGTGACGCTCCCGTGCAGATGGGCTTCGCGGGGTATGGAGTCGGGTCTACCGTGATGGAGACAGACGGTCTGACACTGGACAGCCGGGCATGGACCCCTGAAGAGGTTTGGCAGGCCGCCTGGCCGGATGATCGGCTGCGAAACGCCGTAACACCCGTACTGCGTAACGGCGCACCGGCTGCCGAGACGCTGTACCAGATGGCGCGGAAGGCCGATCTTCCCGACTGGATGCAGGAATGGGCGACGCGTCGGCTGAGCGCTGCCGCGATGCAAGGTGCATTGGTGACGGGTGAAGCGCTTCAATGGCTCACCACGCATCCTGATGTTGCGGTTGCGGAGAAACGCCTGCTGACGCAGCGCTTGGCACGATGGCTGGCGAATGCGGGCAGGTGGCCTGAAGCGGATCGCTTGTTTACGCAAGTACTGTCCGATACGGAACTTACCCAATCGGAGCGATGGATGCAGACGCTGGAATATGCCGATCGGCTGCTGGCCGCAGGCCGCATGCAGGAGGCGGAGGGGCATTTCCGGTCGCTTCTGGCTGTGACAGCACCGTTGGTGCGGTTTGAAGCGCTTTGCGGACTCGGTCGCACCCATCTGCAGAGTCGCCGCTGGGGCGCCGCGGAGAGCGCGTTTCGGCAGGCGGGGGCCATATCCGGACTGACTCCGCACCTCCGCTGGGAGGCCGAGGAGTGGACGCGGCGAGCGCAGCGTCTGCGCCGGGGCGCGCCGGAGATCGATCCAGCGGACTGGCGCACGCCGGCACCGCCTGCAGTAAAACCCGTATACACCCTGTATGTCTCGCCCGCCGGTTCAGACAGCGCAACCGGTACACGCGATAAACCATTGGCCAGCCTGGAGGCCGCACGCGACCGGCTGCGTGCCTGGAGACGGCAGAATGGGCGCCGCGGCGCTGTGGCGGTATGCTTGCTGCCGGGCGAGTATCGGCGAGCCGCTCCGCTCGTGCTCGGCCCTGAGGATGGCGGAACTGCCGCCGCTCCGGTGATCTGGAAGGCGGATGCTTCGGGCATCGCCCTGTTGAACGGAGGCGTTTTGATTTCCGGTTTTCATCCGGTCACCGATGCCGAGGTGCTGACCCGCCTGCCCGAAAGCGTGCGCGGTCGGGTATTGAGCGCCTCCCTGCCAGAACAGATTACATTGCCGGATTGGCCGCAGCGGGGTTACGGACTTGACGGCGCGCCTCAGCCGGAGGTGTTTCACCAGGGGCAGCCGCTGCAGCCGGCGCGTTGGCCGAACACCGGCTGGATTCTTGCCAGCGAGGCCAAACAGGAGGGTGAGAAGCAGCTGCCGATACTGCGTTTTACGGAGATCCCGGCAAAGAGCTGGCTCCAAGCGGATGATCTCTGCCTGGCAGGCTATCCCTTCTGGCATTGGGCCGACTACCGCGGGCCGGCCCGGTTCACTGACCTGACGTCCGGAACAGTACTGCTGTCCGGGGCGCCTCCATATGGAGTCAGGCCGGGTCAGCCCTGGTATTTCCTGCATATACTGGAGGAGTTGGACACTCCGGGTGAGTGGTATATCGATCGTGCGTCACGTCGGTTGTATCTGCTGCCGCCCCCCGACTGGTCTGGAGATGTCGTGGTAACGACGTTGGATGCGCCTCTGATTCAGGCGAAAAACGTTCGCCATCTGCGGTTGGAAGGGCTGCGGTTTGCCAATGGGCGCGACAGCGCCGTGCACGCGCAGGACTGCGCCGATCTGCTGATCTACCGGTGCGATGTGCGGTGTATGGGTGGCGATGGCTTTCGCATCACCGGTGAACGATGCTCCATACGGTCGACGCAGATCGGCTGGATGGGACGGGGCGGTATTCGATTGGCCGGAGGGGATCGACGCACTTTGTCTCCCAGCGGTAATTTGGTGGAAAACTGCCATATCCATCATCTGTCACGACTGGATCGCACATACACGCCTGCGGTTTGGCTGGATGGCGTGGGGGCGACGGTGCGCAGGAACCTGTTCGAGCACATCGCCAGTTCCGGCATGCGCGTGGAAGGCAATGACCATCTGGTGGAACTGAACGTGGTGCGCGATGTGGTCACGGAGTCAGACGATCAGGGCGGGTTGGACATGTGGGGGGATCCCACCTACAGGGGGAACGTGATCCGATTCAACCGATGGGAACGGATCGGCGGCGGGATCCATCCGACCGGCCAGGCGGGCGTTCGACTGGACGACGCGATCTCCGGCACGCTGGTGTACGGCAACCTGTTTATCGACTGCACCCGGGGCCTGTTCGGCGGCGTGCAGCTGCACGGCGGAAAGGACAACATCATCGACAATAACCGCTTCGAGCAGTGCGTGGCAGGGATTAGTCTGAGCCCGTGGGGACCAGACGGATGGCGCCGCTTTGTGTTGGAAGGCATGGGTGCATCACGGCTGAAGTTGGTCGATGTGACGCGTCCGCCTTACAGCACGCGGTATCCCGAACTGGCGCGCCTGCTGGAGGAGCCCGACAGGCATCACATCTGGCGCAACTGCCTGAGTGCCGGTGCGGTGATCATCCGCGACAACGGCATTCAGGATGCACAGTTGAACCGTACCGACCTGGGGGACTGGCTGCCCGGCAGCTGGCAGATCGTCCCCCTAGGCTGCACCGGCCGTTATCCGGACACGGGGGAGATCACCAGTTCACCGCGGACCAAGGGCAGGGTCACGGTGAAAGGCGGTGACAACAGGCGGCCTGCCGCTCGGAAACGCTGAGGCCGTGCGCCGCGGCGTGCTGTCAGCCGGATTCTGTCTCTCCAGGCGCGGATGTCGAAACTGACTCCGTGATAGACGATGTGACAGGCTTCCACCCAGGGTTGTCCGGCTGGCAGCCGCGGACGCAGATGCAGGCCGTCGGCGCGTGCGTCCGCACCCACAAAACCGAACAAGATCGCCACAGGCAGCAGCGCGGTTTCGGGGAATTCCGATGTCATCACACCCATCGATCCCGCGCCGCCGGTGGTGCCGCCTTGGACGTTCTCACCAGTACACAGTGGTGATCCTCCGGTCAACCGGTCGGGCTCCAGGTAGCGCGCCAGGATCGCCAGCAGGCGTTTGTACGCATCTTCCGGCGCGCGGGTGAGCAGCCGCGCCATGATGTCATAGAAACTGTCATGCAGCACCGCGCCGCCATGTTGCAGCTGTTTGTTCCATGGGCCGAGTTTTCCATCCCAGCCTACCTGCCACCAGTCCGGATTGGCGATGGTGGTGCAGCGGGCGCTGAACCGGTATCGGTACAGGTCTTGCTGCCGTTTGCCGTCCGGATCGACAGACACGCCACGGTCGAGCCAGCGCAATATGTGCTCGGCCTGGCGGCGGGTGGTCAGGCCGGAGACAATTGCGGCGGTGTTTATGAATGTGAACCCGTAGTCGTGTTCGTTCCCTTCCGAGTCGATGCACCCGATGAACCGCGATGCGCCATCGGGCTTGGTGCGGTCGCGCCAGTACCACTCGGTGAACCGTCTGCGGCTGATATCGGCCAGCCGTCGCAGTCGTGTCGCCTCCGCGCGGCTGCCCCAGCGTGTCTCCATCTCGGCCATGGCCAGCAGCGAGCGGTGATAACAGGCGCCCAGGAAGGCGTCTTTATACCCGAACGGCATGATGTCGTAGTAGTTATTGCCCACGCTGCGGCCGGCCAATCCCAGATGGTGAGTGTCGCCGCAGCGTTCATCGCAGATAGGCGATCCGGCCTTTTCGGCGTTCAGATAGTCCAGTTGGTACCGCATCAGGCGGCGCGCACGGTCCAAGGGGTTCCATGGGTGGCCGTTCAGGTAAGCCTCTCCTGGATATTCTGTGTGCCGCTGAGACAGGAACACCGCCAGCGGACCGCCGACTGGCGTGATCGAAACGCGATACCGGCCTGCCGGGCATCGGGGTACACGGATCCGGTATCGGTGGTCGCCCGGTTGGCAGGCCTGACTGCCGGACCACACGACGCTATTGGCGGCGGTGCGCAGCGTGATCTGCACTGCGGGATCTGGGCGCAGGCCGTACTCGACGCGCAGGGACTGGCCCGGCCACTCGGCTGTTCCTCGAAAGAGCGGACCCAACGCGGACGACTTCGGTATTTCCGCACACCAGGCAGCTATCCACGGCTCTTCGTCCGCGGGTGCGGTGGGGTTGTCAAGAACGATCAGCACCGCCTCATGCGCAGCCAGCGGCTCGGGCGCTTTCAGATACAGGGTTGTGTTATCCGGCACGTTGGTAAACAGATGCTCGGCGAGTGGCGCTTTATCCAGCGTGCTCAACAAGTCGCCGGTCCAGCGGAACATGCGTATCCGGCAGCCGTCGCCGGTTCGCAGATAGGTCGCCGTGCCGATCCCAATGGTGTTATACGGGCGCCCGGGGCGTACGACCTGCGCCAGAGACTGGCCGTCAACCGAGCGTATCATCACCGGATTCCAAGACGGCTCCGGAGTCGGATACAGGGAGTATTCCTCCATGCCTGTGGCGTCCAGCGTGATGTTGACAGGACTCAATGCGATTGGCAGGTCGACCGCATCAAAAGCCGCAGGGGACTGGAATGATTGAGCGACTTCATGCCCGAAATGCATCGGCATATGCACCGAACGGTCGGGCTGATCCAGCACCACCGTGCTGCCAGCCAGAATCTGATGACACAGCGCCCTGGAGCGATAGGCATCATACGCGCCGGACCACTGCAGCCGGTGGTTGAAGCCGCAGATGTGCAGCGCGTTGGTGTTCAAGTGACGCGTGTCCCAGACCTTGGGATTGGGGAACGGCCAACCTCGCTGGTTTCCCCAGCTCCAAGCGTAGCCGTCTCGCCCATGGCCGTCATCGGCTACCATTTGCCCCAGCAGCGCTCCCATCGTCTCCCGGCCGTATTCGCCTTCCACGTGACTGTGTCCCATGGGGCCCCACTCGCCCCACGCGGAGATCCCGGTGGCCGAAGGATACCAGAACGCCG
>CAZHSN010000131.1:0-10909 GCA_964535125.1 uncultured bacterium | reverse complement strand
GATGGTACGGGTTTGGCCGGGTGCAACGCCCGGAATGCGTGGTAGTTGGCGACCGCTTCGGCCGCATCCAACGCGCGGGCATACAACGCCAGCCCTCGGATGGCGCCGCGCCATGTGCGGTCTGTGTCCCACTCATTGCCGATCACCAAATGCTGCTTGTTCCAGTTACTGAGGTCGCCGTCCGGCGCCCCCAGAATCTTCTGGGGTTGTCCGTTAATCCAACACTGCAGGCTGCCGTTTCTATAGCTCACCACCACATGGGTCTCTTTGTGTTCGGTCAGCATCCCCAGGTCCATTTGTGTTTCGGAACCCACACCGGTTCGAGTGGTGCGCAACCTGAGTATCAGGCGGTTCTGCTCCTGCCCGAGGGTGAAGTTTCGTTGATCGGAACCGGTGGAGAAAGAGACGATGCGTGCAGGACCCGACTGCGCCAGCGAGTCGGTCTTTAGCGTGAGTTCAATGCTGAAGGCGTTGCTCTTCCGGCAAGCATCCAGGAGTGCGGTTTCGGCGTCGGCGATTCGGAACACACCGCCAGCTGTGCGGAGCGCCCAGGATGAGTCGAAACCGACGGCGCCGATCGCCTCAGGTTGCCATCGTGCGCCGCCTGGACCGATGCACCCATTCCTGCCATCGCGCCAGTTTAAAACCATTCCCGATGTGCTGGCCGGCCAGGTCTGGGGTTGAACCGCAACCGTAACGGGCTTAATGGAGTTTGGCGACTGGGCGCGGTCTCGCACTCCGGAGATCTGCAGCCTGTCCGCCTTCTTCAGCGGCTGCTTCAACTGCAGTTGAACGCTGCCGGGATCGTTGGGCGCCAGGCTGACTTTGGTGATTGCCAGACCTGACTGCAGTTTGAACGACGCTTTCGTGATGTCTACCGGTTCGGTGAATGTGACCAGCAGGCTCTGGGAACTGGATGGCGTCACCAGCTTAACAGCCGGTGGTGTCGCTGGCGTTACAATAACCCGTCCATACTGTGTTCCTTCAGAGGTCGGCGCCTCTACCGAGTAGTCTCCGGGCTTGGTATATCGGTACGTAACGGTGGCCCCGGTGGCCGCACCGCCATCGCCCATGTTCCAGCGCGTACCGGCGGCAGCGCCCTTGGCTGTCAGTTTGACGGTGTAGGGCGCTTCGCCGCGGTGTGTTCCCAGCGCCAGGTCGGTGATCCACACATCAGGATAGCGATCACATGCGGGATGATCGGTGTACCGCACCGGAGGGCCCTCGATATCCAGCGTGGTCGGGTTAATACGCGCGATAAAGATGTCATAGTCTGAGTCGAAATGGTCGTGTTGTCCCGGTGAGGCTGCGAACGCAATGAGGCGCTGGTTGTGCGATATCATCGGGAAATACAGGTAGCTGCGGTCTTTAGGCATGCGCGCGTCGCGGGCATGCAGGATCACCCCCTGCTCGCGGGTTTTCAGGTTGAACCGGGCGATCGGCCCGCCGCCGCCGTTCATCCAGTATCCCCAAACGCCGTCGGCGGTGAAATAGGGTTGGCAACCGCGCAGCGGCGGCATGTAGGTGACTTGCTTTTTGGATGGGTCGTAGGGGTCGAACGCGGCTGGCCAGCCGAAAGCGCCGTGGGTTAACTGCCGGTTGATCAGAATGCCGTAGTGCTTGCGTTTTTCCTCTGGCATCTTGGTGCTGTCGTCGGTCAACACCCGGTTGGCGCCGGTGGAAATCGTCAGCATCTGGGTGTACCCGTCTCCATCGATGTAGATCAGGCGATCATCATCTACCCATACGGCGGCCCGATGTTCGCCGTACGCGCGGGCCTTGCTTACCAACACACGGCTGTGTTTGCCATCAGTGGTGGCGAGCACCATGTGAGGCAGCTTGTCAGCCACGTGTGGGTCGTATCCGTGTGCTCCCTTAGGATAACTGAGATAGACATACCGCTTGCCATCCGGCGAAATGTGCGGGCAGAAGTGGTCGCGGTCCGCCTCATCGGGAGACAACTGCCGTAGCCCTGTGCCGTCCAACTCCATGCGCCAGATACGCCAAGCCCCTGTGCGGCTGGACTCCCAGATGACGAATCCGCGGCCCTGGGAACTGATCTGCTGGTAGTCCGGTTGGCTGGCGGTGAGGGTGGATGCGATGAGTGTCAAGCATAGGAGTAACGCGAGGGCGGTCGTGCGGTAAGTCATGTCGGCTCCTGATCACTGGCCAGCGTTGACGGCGCGTTGGGCGTTGCACTGGCTCTTCTTTTCACTGGGTTAGACGTCGACCATACCACGCGGTTATCAGGAAAACGGATAACATCGTGTTCGGGCAGGTAATATAACCCGCAATAGCCAAAGGTATACCGTACTGCGCCAGGCGTAAACTGGAGCGTACGGTAGCTGACGCATCTGATGGGAGTAACAAATGTCCGATATATGCACACAACCGGAACCGGTCCACGGCCGGTATACCGTTTATGCCAGCCAGTATGCGCGATTGACCAGTGATGTCATCCGGGGAGGTGGTGATGACGACACCGAGGTCCTTCAGGCGATCCTGGATTGTGCGCCCACGTGGGGGGGATTACACCTGGTGCTGGATGGCGCCGCGCTGGTTCGCGGGCTGGTGATTCACTCCAGCACTACGATTGAGTGTCCGAATGGCCGCTGCGGGCTGTTTTTGGCGGATGGTGCGAATCAGGCGCTGTTGCGTAACGCCCATCAGAACTACGCTGAGCGGCAGGATTATCACATCACGCTGCTCGACGGTGTCTATAACCACAATGCGGCAGGGCAGTTGCATCATACCAACATCCCCGAAGGCGCCTCTGCACGCGAGGAACTGGAGCGCTGGTCTGTGGCAATGCGCTTCACCGGCGTGGAGCATGTGGTGATGCGCGACGTCACGATCCGCAATCAGCGCACCTTTGCGATGCTCATGACCAACTGGCGGCATGTGCTGATCGAAAACATGCACATCGAGCTGCCGGACAACATGTACGCGCAAAACCAGGACGGGCTGCACTTCTGGGGCCCCGGTGAGTTCCTGACCATTCGGGACATTACGGGGAGTTCCGGCGACGACTTCATCGCGCTGGCTTCTGGTGAACATGATCCGGAGCACGCCGGACCGATCACCGATGTGCTGATCGACGGGGTGATGCTGGATGATGCCGATCAGGGCATCCGGCTGCTGTCGCGCGGTACCGGTGTGCTGGACCGGATAATGGTCCGCAACGTGTGCGGCACCTACAAGAGTTTCGGGTTCATCCTGAATCCGTGGTTTCCCGGTCCGTCGGGGCGCTTTGGGCAGATCACCATCGAAAACATCGACCTAAGGCAGACAGTGCACAAATACGACTACAGCAACCCGTTTTTGTTTCGGATCGGCGGTGAGTTCGAGGCGTTGACACTCCGCAATGTCCACTTGCATCGACCAACCGGGCAGGCCAGTCTGGTTGAAGTCGGTATCCCGTTCTACTCGCCGCTGGACGCTGAGGGCGCCGCGGCGTCGCGGATCCGGTCGCTGGTAGTGGACGGCTTGTCGATATGCGACATCGACAGGCCTCAACAGAGCGCACCCTATATCCGGTTGATGGGGCGCATAGACCGGCTGGTCATGCGGGACATAACGGTCGATCGCACCCGTACCCCCGCGCAGTTTGCACCCGCGTTGATCTGTTCTGAACCGTTTGCCGATGTCGAACGGCTGCACATCATCGGGCTGGATGCGCAGGGGTTAGGGGCGGTGCTGCAATGCGCGGGCGGCCACATTGGCCAGGCGATCATCGAGCAGACGGATGTTGACTCGGAGACTGTACCTGTTGTGGGTGAGCCGTACCCCGACACGGTTACGCTTCGTGTGTCAGTGGACTGACACACGAACCGGGCCGGACAAGAAAGGATACGCACACATGCAAACCGCAAAGCAACGCGCCAAACCCATGGTGGTCGTGATGGGCAGCGTGACAAACGCCATGTGGCCCATCCGTGATGTGCAGGCATTGGAACGTTCCGCTCAATTCGCACGCGCGCTGGGAGTGGACGTATACGAGTCGTATACGCCTTGGATTGTGTTCGAACCCGAAGCGCCGGGGAAGTTCGACTGGACCGAGACGGATAAACTGGACGGTATCTGCCGCCGCACGGGACTGCAGTGGCAGGCGTTTGTGATGCTCAATCCCAGTTACGCCACACCGGACTGGTTTCGCAAGTCGTCCGAGGAGATGCCGCATCGGTGCATGGAACACCAGCAGAACAGCGATGTGCGCTCGATATGGTGCCGCGGACTGGACCGGCACGTGGATCGGATTCTGGGTGCGTTGTTCGGTCGGTATAACGACTCTCCGGGGCTGGAATCGGTGATGTTCGGTGTCAGCGGTGACTTCGGTGAAAGCATCTACCCGGCGGGAGCGGTGGGGTGGAACGGCCAGTACCATAACCACGCAGGATTCTGGTGCGCCGAAGAGCCGGCGCGTCTGTCGTTGGTCGATTGGGCGCACATACACTACGACTCTGTGCGCCGTCTGAACCAGGCTTGGGGTTCGTCGTATGCCTCATTCGATGACATCCACTTCCTGCATCCGGATAATCGGATGTCTGACACACGCTGGCTGGATCAGGCCGAATGGTACCGGGGTGAGATGACCCGCTGGTGCGAGGTGTGGTTCCAGTCGGCGCGCCGTCACGCGCGGAACGGGCTTCCGCTGTACCTGTGTGTCGGCGGTGGCGACAGCGTGCCGTTGGGATTTGACATTACCGGTCAATCGCGGTTATGTGCGAAGTATGACATCTGGCTGCGTTTGACCAACGAAGGCAGTGTCTATGTCAGCAATTTTATGGGCACCCGCCAACTGACAACCGCCGCTAAGCTGTATGGCGTGCCATCCGGACTGGAACCGGCTGGCGATGTGAACGTAAGAGGCGTTCCCTCCCGGATCTTCGGCGCAGCGGCTGCGGGATGTAATCATATACACTATTACGAGGGGCAGATAGCTAACTTGAATGCCTGTTCGGATGCGGAAGGGCGCACGGAGGCGTGGCGCGCTGAGCGTGAACACCTGGTGATCAAACCTCCTTACGTGAACGTGGCGGCGTTCTACCCGCGTATTGACGCGCTTACCAAGCGTCAGATGGGTGCCGAAAGCATCAACCGCTATCACCCGTTGCGCGACTACATCGACTTTGACTTCGTGGACGACAACCTGACGCGTGACGCCAAACTCGACCGGTACCGCTATCTGTTGATGAGCCAGTGCGCCACACTGGACGAACAGGCCTACAACGAATTGCGTCGATGGATCCACGAAGGCGGAGTGCTCATCGCCGCCGAGTTGGGGGCGGTGCGCGTCTGGCGGCCCCAGAAGCAGCCGGCGTTTCAGCGTGTCGCCGCACTGGCGCCGCGTCCCACCGCATGGGCCAGCCTGTCAGTGCAGGCTCCCGCCCGGTTTGCCTGGCATCCGGGAAATCCTCCCGCAACGGTGGAACTGACCGGCAACTGGAGCCACCCGGAGGGCGAACTGCGCTGGGGCGGCCGCGATGCCGGCTTCAACATCCCTGTGGACCCATCGCTGGACTATATACTGCATTATGAAGGCGGCGTTCCGCGCGGCGGAGAGGTGCTGGCGAACGGCCGGGTAATTGGCCGAATGGACGGCCGGGCCGGCAATGAACACACGTGGACGTTCCCGATCCCATCCGGCTTGCTGAAAGGCAGCAGCACCTTGCGGGTGCAGTTCCGGATGGAGCCGATGCGTATCGCTACGGACTCACGCGACTTGTGTGTCTATCCGCGTACGATCACCCTGGAGGCGCCCGGCGGCAACGACCAGTTGAACGCTCCCCGGATCAGTGGGCTGCGGATCGACGACCGGCTGTTGAACGCAGCGACACGTGTCATCGGCAAGGGGCGGGTGATCGCCATGCCGGCAGGACTGACCGGAACCGAGTATGCGCGTACGGTGACCGCGCTGTTGCGACGGCAACTCGCTCCGCACATACCTGTGTGCGCCATACCGGATGGTGAACCGGACGCAGTGTACATGACCTGCCGGGGTGATGAACTGCTGGTGTACAACGGGGGTGACCATCCCATCAGCACGCGTATTCAACTACCTGCAGGCGCGGAACTGGACCGGACTCATCGGGTTCAGGCGACGCAGCTTGACATTCACCGGTTGGCTCCCGATGCGATCGAGAGCTATCCGCTCCACTTGCACGGATGAGAGGCCGCATCTGCACACGGAGGCTTGCACACGCATGATGAAACGTTACGATCTGAGCCAGCTGTTCTGGGAACTGGCAGGATATACACCCAACGCCTGGCTGCATTGGGTGGATGCCCCGTCGATGACGCGAACCGCGGTCGCAGAGGTGGCCGCTATTCGCGCCTCTGTGCCAGGTTCGGTGCAGCAGGCGCTGCTTGATACCGACCGTATCTCCGATTGGTACAACGGCATGAACAGCATGCAGTGTGAGTGGGTGGAGAACCGGCACTGGGTCTACGAAACCAAACTGCCGGATGCCTGGCTGTGCGGAGGCGCCGTACAACTGCACGCTTTGGGACTGGACTACTCCGGCTGGATATACATGAACGGCGTCTGTGTCAGCCAGTTTCGTGGAGGTCACAAGCCGGTCACCGTAGATCTCACTGCAGCGCTGCAGACACATGACAACAAGCTGCGCATCATTCTGGATACGCCGCCGCGCTATCTGGGCTATACCGGGTTCACCAGCCGGTTTACTGACTGGAAAGTGCGGTTCAGTTACTCATGGGACTGGATGGTGCGCCTGGTAACGCTGGGGATCTGGGATGACCTGCTGTTGACGGTGCGTGACGGAGCGGGCTTCGCCGGGTTGGATGTTCGCGCCGATGCTGACCCGCGTGCCGGGACAGGCCTGCTGACCGTACATCCCCGGGTCACCGACGCCGGTGACACACGGGTTCGGGTGACGCTGCGTGACGGTGCGCGTGTAATTCACACAGAAACCCATCCGGCGGATGCCTGCAACGCCCATGCTCTGGAATGGCGAAGCTTACCAGTGGATCTCTGGTGGCCGCATACCCATGGCGCACAGCCGCTATACACCGTGGACTGCGTGCTTGAAGACGCGGCGGGTGCGGAACTGGACCGCCTGGAGCGGCGCGTGGGATTCCGCAATGTCCGCTGGGAGCGCTGCGAGGGCGCTCCGGAGACCGCTGATCCATGGCTCTGCGTGGTCAACGATCAGCCCGTGTTTCTGCAGGGTGTAAACTGGACTCCGATACGTCCCACGTTTCATGACCTGAAACCCAAGGATTACCGTAAGTACGTGGCGCTGTACCGCGAACTGGGTGCGAATCTGTTGCGTGTCTGGGGCGGGGCGATATTGGAACGCGAACCGTTCTACCGATATTGCGATGAGATGGGAATCATGGTCTGGCAGGAGTTTCCCCTGTCCTCGTCGACATTCGATAACTGGCCTCCGGAAGACCCGACGGCCATTAAGGAGATGGTGGAGATCGGCGAGTCGTATGTCGAACGTCGGGGACATCACGCCTCGCTGATCCTGTGGTGCGGAGGCAACGAACTGCACCGCGTCGCCGACGGCGACCCAACGGGCACACGCGTTTCAGCGGATGCGAACCACCCGATGCTGGACGCATTGCAGCGGATGACTGCCGCACGGGATCCGCGGCGTCGCTATGTGCCTTCTTCACCCAGCGGCCCGCGGTTCTTTTATGACGCTCGGGAGAGCGGGCAGGGGGTGCACTGGGATATCCATGGCCCCTGGCGTGTCGAAGGCACGATGGATGACTGGCAAGCCTACTGGGACAGCGACGACGCGATGCTGCGCTCCGAGGTAGGATGTCCGGGGCCGTCGAACTGGGATTCGTTGAGTCAGTTCACGCCGGTGATGAGCTATGCGATACCCAAGGAAGACATTCCACCGTTCCGGCGGCCGATCGATCCTTGGTGGTGGGGCGAATGGAATGCGTTTCTAGAGGAGCATGGCCGCGAACCGGAGAGCGTGGAGGAGTACGTCCGGTGGTTCAGTCAACGGCAAGCGGACGCCCTCCGTATCGCGGTGCACGCGTGTAAGCGCCGCTTCCCGCGGTGCGGAGGAGTCATTCTCTGGATGGGCCATGACTGTTTCCCCTGTCCAGCGAACACCTCGATTATTGACTACCTGGGCGAGCCCAAGCAGGCCTACGAAGAGGTCCAAAAGGTGTACCGTTCGCCGGGAGCTTAGCGGATCACGTATCCCGGCGAACCCCTCGAAACAGGCAGTCAGCTCTTCATGGCTGCCTGGCGCGCCTGCAGCAGCAGCACCAGTCCGATGACTGCCAGCACTATGGACAGTCCCGGAAGCATACTGCCCGTTTCGCTCAGGTCACGGTAGACGGTCAGTTCTACTTTGTCACCCTTATCCATACGGACTTCCGCGGTGATCTGGCCGCTCTGTGCGGGAGTCCAGCGGTGGCTGACACCGTTCTGGGCGCGCGACACCCCTCCGTCCCGTTCCGAACTGGATGCATTGGCGCGTACACCCTTATCGAACAGAACACTGCCGGAGGCGTCGATCAGCTTCATGGATGCGGCCGCTTCTCCCCACTGCTGCAGTCCGGTCTCTTCGTCGATGACCCATAACCGGGCCTCGTAGGGCGTACCTCCGGTGACCTCGAACGTGTGCGTATGGGTTCCTGTTTGGGTCCATTGCTGTTCAACTGTCCGTTTGCCGGAGTTCGTCATGTTGGCGGCAAAGAAACCAACCAAGCCAAGCACCAGACAGAGTAATCCGACTTTGCGTTTCATGGCAGTCTCCTCAATGGTCAGGCAGTGGCCGGTTGCTGGACATCCAGGGCCGCGCACCGCGTCTGTGTGATAGTGCTACCATACATCAGTCGTGCAGTCGATATCCGTACGCCGCGGTTCGACGAATGTGTTCTGAACATCATATCTGATCTGGGATCTTGGGATGCAGGCCTGCCTGTGCGACAGATCCGGCAGGGTCTATACTGTATGCGACGGAGCGATGATGCCCGGATCGCCGTCGCTCCACAGATGCAGGAAGGACACGAACGAAATGACGGCATTATGGTGGTTGATAATGGCTGCAGTGACTGCGGCGCCGTTACTGCTGGGGATAAGCGCGGATGCAGAGGAGATCGAGTGGCGGGATGGGACGACGTTAACCCTGGAAGGTAAAGGATGGCCGAATACGGCCGAACCCTATGACCGGCTGCCTGATGCAGCCCGAAGCCGTATTAACAACACGGCCTGGGAACAGAGTAAGGAGTCAGCCGGTCTCTGCATACGCTTTGTGACGAACGCTTCCAAGATACGCACCCGATGGTCGTTGAACAGTGAGAGTCTGGCGATGCCGCACATGCCAGCCACCGGTGTCAGTGGGCTTGATTTGTACGTGCGGGACGCATCGGGCGCCTGGCGTTTCATGGGTAACGGCCGTCCGCACAAGCAGCACGACAACGAATCTACATTTACGCTGCCATCGGGTGACGGACTGACCGAATGCCTGCTGTACTTGCCGTTGTACAACAAACTGGCCCGGTTGAGCGTGGGCGTTCCGTCCGGAGCGCGACTGGAGCCGGCTGCAGAACGTCCGTTGAGAAAGCGCCGTCCGGTGGTGTTCTATGGTACGTCCATCACACAGGGCGGGTGCGCCTCCCGTCCCGGAATGGCCTATCCGGCCATCCTGGGGCGCTGGCTGGATCGCCCCAGCATCAATCTGGGGTTCTCATCCGGTGGCATCATGGAGACATCGGTGGGCGGCATACTCGCCGAACTGGACCCTGAAGTCTATGTGATCGACTGTTTATGGAACATCGGCAACACATCACAGGATGAGTTTGATGCCCGGGTCGGTGCGTTGGTGCGGGCGATCCGCGCCGTTCATCGGAAAACGCCGATCATATTCGTGGGGCAGTCATTGATCGAACATGGCGCGCATCCAACCGAGATGACGCGCAAGCAGGAGGCCGCCGTCCGGAAACTGACGGCCCAGGGAGTGCCCCACCTGCACAGCATACCGGGAGACGAGTTGGTGGGCGATGACGGCGAGGCCACGGTGGATGGAGTGCATCTGACCGACCTGGGGATGCTGCGTCAGGCGCGCGTGCTGTTACCGGTGTTGAAGCGGTTAGTCCGGTAGGCCCATACCGGACTGGACTCAAGCGCCAGGTCAGTAGTATAATGGCTTGGCGCTTCAGCCGCTTCTTCGCGGGAGTAGCTCAATGGTAGAGCTCCAGCCTTCCAAGCTGGTTGTGCGGGTTCGATTCCCGTCTCCCGCTCCATTCTGCGTTGACTGCTAATGGTGGCGGTGTATCCGTTCATCGGTGTGCCAGTGCATGGAACGCCTCTCGGCGACGGCCGCGGGCGTCCAGCAACCCCAGTTTCTCTTCACGATCATCCAAAGCAAACACACAGGCTCCCGTGTAGGCGGGGTTGGCGGCTGCATGGCCGGATACCATGCGGATAAAGACCGCTTGAGCCCGTTCGCCACCCGACGTGACCGGTGAGTGTCCATACTCGAACAGCCAGTGTTCCTTCCCGCGGCCATGCCGCTGCACCAGACGGTCCATCGCTTCTAGACGCTGGCGGATGACTTGAGGGTCCTCGTCCAGCGAATAGAAGCTGAAACCCATGACGTCCGCAAAACCTTTGGCCGCGCAGAGTCGGTACAGGGCGGTGTCGCGGTCGTTGGGCGTGAAGTACACGCACAGGCGTGTATTGGGCGCTTGGCGCCGCAGTTCGGTGAACATCGCCCCCAATGCATCCCGCCACGCCTCCGGCTGGGGGGTGTTGCGCAGCATCACCGCAGCAGCTCCATACGGTTCAATGATAGGCACAAAGTGTGTCGGGCGGAATGCGCGCAATACATGAAGTGACCAGGGGGTCATCGCCTGGCACAAGCCCTGTGGGGTGCGCGTATATCGCTCGGGGAGGGCATCTTTTGTGAAGTCG
>CAZHSN010000130.1:0-10920 GCA_964535125.1 uncultured bacterium | reverse complement strand
GACCACGCACCGGGCAACGTGCTGTCGAGCAGACGCTTCTGTGTCGCGTCGTCGTCGCCTGGAACCGAAATACGGTATCACGGCCTGCACAAGGACAACATCATGGCATACACCCTGTGTGCATCCAGTATACCATATAGATGTGTATTGCAAGATACATATGCGACGATCGATGGTTCGCACCCTTCTTCTTGTTCGTACCTGTTGGCTTTTATGCATGTTACCCCAGCGCATCCGGATCACGGCCCCATTCGCCCATCCAGGGACAACACCGGATTTCGCAAATCCCGTCAGGCGCGGGCAGGTATGGCGGATGTCGGCGGTGAACAGCCTTCCGGTCACCCCAGGGTGAACTAACACCGCATGAGGACAGGAACGCGACACGATGAGCAATCCTCTGATGGACGTACGCATCGGCACGATGGTAAACATCGGCAGCCCGGAGGCTGCCAAACAGATCATCTCGCTGAAGAAGTACGGTTTCGAGAGTTTTTCTGTAGTGCTGGGCGCCACCGCTATGGACAAAGACCTGCCAGCGATCGCCAACGCCATCAAAGAGGCGATTGGCGATGACGACATCGTCGTCAGCAGCGTGTGTGTGTACGGCAACCCGCTGGAGTCGGGCGACATCGAGACGCAGACGCGCGAGAGCTGGGCTTTATTGGCGAAGAGCACCGCGCTGTTCGGCTGTGATATCGTAGCCGGTTTTGCCGGCCGCGTACGCGGCTGCAGCATTCCCGACAGCATGCCCCGATTTGCCGAAGTGTTCGGACCGATCGCCAAAATCGCCGCCGACCATGGCGCCAGGCTCGCTTTCGAGAACTGCGACATGGGCGGCACCTGGGCAAACGGCGACTGGAACATTGCACACACGCCGGCTGCCTGGGATCTGATGTTTAACGCCGTCCCGATGGACAACATCGGCCTGCAGTGGGAACCTTGCCATCAAATGGTAAAACTGATCGACCCGATCCCACAGCTGCGCAAGTATGTCAAGCGCGTGTTCTGCCTTCACGGCAAAGACGCCACCGTGATGTGGGACGTGGTGAAAGAGCACGGCATCCACGGTTCGCACCCGTTCGCCTATCACCGCACTCCCGGGTTCGGTGATTCCAACTGGACCGACATCATCTCCATCCTGCGCTTGGGCGGCTTCAAGGGATCCATCGACATCGAGGGATGGCACGATCCCGTCTACCGCGGCGAGTTGGAGATCGCAGGCCAGGCACGCGGTTGCGCCTATCTGAAGGAGTGCCGCGGCGGCTGCGTGAACGCACCGTATCCCGGCTGACCGGATCTGTCGGGCGGGCCACATCGGCCCGCCTGCCTCTTACCCAAAGAGCATGCAAGGAGTGCAGCATGTGGAACGCTCTGTGGCCTGACTGGTGTGCCGCGAACCCAACTCGCGCGGCTTGGCGGCTGGCACTTGCGAATGAGAATGGCGCCGTCGCGGAGCTGACCAGTGAAGCGCTGCCGGCTCCAGCCATCACGGGCGCGGGGGATAAACGGCGGTTCCGCTGGTCGGCACAGCATCCGGTCCGCAGTGTGGAAATAGCTGCGCGTCGGTTGGCGCATGGGTTGACCGGCTGCACGCTCACGGCGCACCTCACCGATGGGTGGCGTGTGGTACGTGCGGACTTTCCCCTGTGGAAGGACCTCGCGCAGAAACCTGGCCTGAAGCTGGCCGCGCCTTGGGGCTGGGGCATTGAATATGACCTGAACAGCGGCGGCCGCTGGGAGGCGACCTATCCGTCCGGCGCCATGGCCATGCAGTTTGTCGCGTTGTACACCCCAGTTGGCGACGGACTGTATATCGCGCTGCATGATCCGCAGGCACATCACAAATGGATGCAGGTCGTCGGCGCTGCGGACCGGGTCGAGTTGACCGCCACGCACTGGCCTGCGGATGCCCCGTTACCGACTTACCGCATGCCGTATGAAGTGGTGATCGGTCCGGTTCGAGGCGGCTGGATGGAGGCGGCGCAGCGGTACCGCTCATTTGCCCTGCGGGCTGCCTGGAGCCAGGCAGGACCAACACATCGCCGCAAGCTGCCCACCTGGTTAACCGACACCGAAGTGTGGCTGATCCCCGCGATGACTCCGATGGAGAACGTGGATGTCGCCGGGCAGGCCGCAGACCGACTGGGCGTTCCGGTGTCGCTGCACTGGTACAACTGGCATGAGATCCCGTTCGACAGCACCTATCCCGACTATTTTCCAGCGCGGCCCCGCTTCGCCGATGGGGTGAAGGCGCTGCAGCAAGCCGGCCTGCGGGTGATGCCCTACATCAACGGCCGCCTGTGTCACGAGGAATCGCGCAGTTGGACGACCGCCCGGCTGCAGACAGCCAGCTGCCTGGGGCCAGACGGTCAGCCGTACCGCGAACGGTACAACCCCCAGCACGAACAGCGGGTGATGTGCCCGTATGCGGCGCCCTGGCAACAGATGATACAGAAACTGGTGCATCGGCTGGTACACCAGTGTGGTGTAGATGCCGTGTATATCGACCAGATCTGTGCGGCAGCGCCCGTGCGATGCTATGACGCCAGCCACGGTCACCCCACGGGCGGAGGCGCCTTCTGGGTGGACGGGTACCGCCAGATGCTCGCGCAGATCCGACAGATCCTGCCGCCGGAACGCATCCTGACCACCGAAGAGAACGCCGAATGCTGGCTCGACCAGTTGGATGCGCTGCTGCTGGTCAATACACCGCCCAACCAGGGGCGCGTTATCCCGTTATTCCCCGCCGTCTACAGCGGTTATACGGTGACTTTCGGATTTCAGTACATCGCCCATGACGATCTGAAACGGTCGCTGCCCTTCCGGTTCAAAATGGCCCGTGCGTTCATATGGGGCGCACAACTGGGCTGGATAGATGCCGGCATTCTGCTGGCGCCCGAGCATGCCGCGGAAACGGAACTGCTGCGTAACCTGGCGCACTGCCGCAGGTCCGCACATGACTGGCTGCTGTACGGACAATTTGCGGGTGAGGCGCAGTTCGCGGGCGAGATACCGCCGCTAACCGGCAGCGGTACGGCGTCTTGGGGTGGCGACTACACGATCGACACGCCAGGCTCGATCGCCGCGTGGTGGGAGTCGCCGCGCCGGCAACCCGGATTGGCCGTGGTCAACATGGCGGATACCGCCGTGACGGGAACGGTCGCCATACCCGATCGCTGGGTAAACACCCGCCGAGGCAGGCGACCGGTTGTGTTAGGATGCCCGGCGTGCGCTGCAACGCGGGTCGATGCAAACCATCTGCGCGTCCAGATCCCGTCGCGCAGCGGAGCGGTCGTCACTCTGTGATCGCCAACCTACAGCCCGCCGATGCCCGATGACGGCGGAAACTGTACCCCAAGCAGCCCGAACAGCGTAACTGCGAATCCGGTAGCGAATTCGCCGGCGATCAATCCCAAGAAGAACGGTACCGCTTGGACGTAAAGACGCATACCCCCAAACCGTAGAATCGATGATTTACACAGCCAGGCCACGAACATCGGCGCCAGAAATCGGCTGACACCCACACATCCGCCGGCAATGAATCCGACCGGGTGGAGCGGCAACCCGGGGAAACGCAGCCGGAGCGTACTGAGAAACATCGCAATCAACGCTCCTACCCCGTAGGCTCCACTGCGAGCGGGTGTTTCAGGGCGGGGAGACTGCAGTACTGTTCCGGCTTCCCACCAAGGCGGTCCGCCCAGCCACTCATGGATGGACACGAAGAAATGCGCGGAGTCATACCCCATGCGGTACACCACATGCAGCAGCACCCAGAATACCGCGATCACCGATACGACGGCCGCCAGCATCATCGCCCGGCTCATGGCGCTCAACCGCATACCGCTCCGTCGGGCGATCTCCAGACCGTCCACTTGAGAAGACATCGGCAACTGACGGTGCGTGCGCGTCAGCCAGTACATCAGGCCCACCACCGCAGTCTCGCGGCGGTTGAACACCGCATCGCCGCCCAGCGACCGCAGCAGCGTATCGCCTCCAACCATATACAGGTCGATGGTCGGGATGCCCACCTCGGCGCGCAGCCGCGCGGTGACCAGCACAAAAAGAAACAGGATGCTCATCAGCGCCAGAGCGATCTGCCAGCGCATACCGGCATACACCCAAAAGCCCACCAGGAGACAGAATCCGGCCAGACCGCCCCATACGGCGGTGCGGTAGCCCATGGGCTCGTTGCTGTCATCCATCCGTTCCATCCCCAGCGCATGGCGCCCCACGGCCAGCAGATGGCGCCGCGCCGCCCAGATGACCATCAGTCCCAGTCCGATCGCGCCGCCGGCGCTCTGTTCCAGGATGTACGGGAACTGACCGAAGTCGGTATACCCCGCCATCGCCGCCACCACCAGTTCCAGACGGGTCAGCAGAATGAAGAACCAGATGGAAAAGCTGAGATGCGCAGGCAAAAAGAAGCACAGACCGATGGCAAAGGGGAAGAACTGCACCGGAATGCCGCCGCCGATCCCGCTGGCGGCCAGCCAGGGCATGGATGTGCTCAGGTGGTAATACCGCACACCGACCGGCAGTTCAGGGATCGACGGATACAGAATGTGCGCGAACACCAGGCAACGGATGACCACGGCGAGGCTGAACGCCAGCCAGAACAACCGGTTCCGCAGGATGCCGGACCGCGGATCGGTCAGCTGCAGCGCGATCTCCGCCATCGGGTAGCTCAGCCGTTCGGCTTCCCATTGACGCCGGAAGATCGCGGACAGGCAGAGCATCACCCAGACCGCGGCAGCGGTGAACGCGCTCCACCACAGCACCGGGGAGATCCAGGCGCGGATGTGCTCCCAGGTATAGAGTGTGGACTGACCGTGGTACATCGCCTTGACGGCCTCGCCGGACTGCGGCAGCAGATGCGCCGGTATCAGCGGGATCAACGTGGTTTCCCACCCGTTCACGGGATTCGCACGTCCCATGGGATATGAGAGCGTGGCAAACAGGATGGTCAGTTGATCATGCCCGGCCAGACCGGTGCTGACCACCAGCATGACATACACCAGCAGCAGTTCAGGGCGTCGCAAGGCCCACCGCGGCTTCCACGCGCTGACCAGCCGGTTGATCCCTGTAAACACCAACAGCAGGGTCAAGGCGTTAAAGAACAGCGACGAGGTGGAGACGTTATCGGAGTACCGTACATACTCCACTTGTACCAGCCAAGCGATATTGACCGGGATCAACAGGCACCCGACCAGCACCGCACGCCACATTGAGCGAGGCGCGTGACACTCTTCTTCCATGCAGCCACTCCGGAGTCGATATCCCATCAAGTCCAACAGGTGCATTGTAACGGAAGGATTGACAAGTCACCGCGGTGAACCGGAGTCTGCAACACCATCTGACCAGGAGTGAACCATGTTGAAATTGGGCGTAATCGGATACGGCGGCCGTATCCGTGGCGTACTCGAAGAGATATACCGTCTGACCGACCAGGCGGTCGTGACCGCGATCACCGATACCCGCATCGAGCAGATCCGTGAGGAACTGACAACGGCTGACCAGAATGCCGGTCGCGACATCAAGCGTGAATACTTCCAGGACGCAGACGAGATGCTGGATGCAACGCCTCTGGACGGCGTGCTGATCGGCACGCGCTGTTCCCTGCACGCACGCATGGCCGTGAAAGTACTCAAGCGCAACCTTCCTCTGTACCTGGAAAAACCGGTTGCCACGAACATGGACGATCTCGTGGCGCTGCGGGACGCCGGTGCGGCAGCCACCTCCGAGACGGTCGTGAGTTTCCCATTGCGCGTCACCCCGCTGGTGCGTGTGGCGAAAGAGATCATCGACTCAGGGCAGTTGGGAACGATCGAGCATGTGCAGGCGTGGAATAACGTGCCGTATGGCGCGGTGTATTACCAGGACTGGTACCGGGACGAGAACGAAACACAGGGACTGTTCCTGCAGAAAGCCACACATGACTTCGACTATATCAACTACCTGCTGGGGTACACGCCGGTTACCGTTGCTGCCATGAACGCCAAGCAGATCATGAAAGGCGATATGCCGGCAGGGCAGCGATGCGCGGACTGCCCCAAGTGGGAAACCTGTTTGGAAAGCCCTTATCACAACTGCGTGACCAAACAGGAGGCGCATCAAGTGCGTCCCAATCACTTAATGTGCTGCTTCGCCGTTGACACCGGCAATGAAGACTCGGGCAGCGCACTGGTGCAGTATCACACGGGTATGCATGTCAGTTACACCCAAAACTTCTTCGTGCGCAAAAGCGCCGGCATACGAGGGGCGCGCCTGATGGGTTACAAGGGCACCTTGGAGTTCGACTGGTATACCGACACGATCAAAGTGATCATGCACCACGCGCCGCGGGTTGAGACCATACACTGCCCCGGCGGGGTGGGACACGGCGGCGGCGACACCGTACTGGCAGACAGCTTTGTACGCATTCTGACAGGCCGTGGCCACTCGGCAGCTCCGCTGGATTCCGGGTTGATCAGTTGCCTGATTTGCCTGAAGGCCAAAGAGTCCGCGCGCACACAGACATTCCAGTCCATTGTCTGGCCAGACCAGACCTGATCAGGAGGTGAGCATGACGCGCCCGACCCCGCTGACCAGCCTTCCGGACACCACCAACTACGTGTTGGGCACCCAGACGTTCGGCGTACGGTATCAGTTTACGAAGGAAGACGCGTTGCGCGAGACCGCCAGGCAGATCGTACGGCTCGGGTCCAATGTACTCAAGATCACCATCGCGCCCGACTCTGTGGCGAAACAGTATCCGGGGGTGCGAGGAGGCCGCACCCCGCTGAAGGTGGTGCGCGACGATCCGGCGTTTTGTGACACGCTGGCCATGCCGTTCAGCCACATACTGCTGTGGGTGTACACCACTTCGGGCCTGGCCTGGCAACGCGGTATGAGCATGCGCGAACGCCGGACCGAGTATCGGCAGATGCGTGAACTGAGCGACTACCTGCTGGAGACCTACGAAGGCAGCGGCAAGCGGTTCTACCTGGGGCATTGGGAAGGAGACTGGCACCTGCGGCCGGATCTACGGCCGGACGGCGCCTGGAGCGAAACCCGAGCGCAGGGAATGATCGACTGGCTCAACACCCGTCAGCGAGCGGTAGAGGACGCACGCAGACGCCCACGCAACGGGGTGGCGCTGTACAACTATGTGGAATGCAACCTGGTGCAAATCGGGCTGCAAGGCAAGCCCTGCCTCAGCAATCAGGTTCTGCCTCACGTGGGGGTAGACGCCGTATCCTACTCCAGTTACGACTCACTCTCTGGCGACGCATCCGTACAGCATCGCCAGTTGACCGAAGCGCTGGACTTCATCGAGTCGCATCTGCCCGCCAAGGGACTGCTGGAGGGCGACCGACGCGTTTGGCTGGGCGAGTATGGTTTCCCGATGCAGCATCATCCTGCGGACCGCCAGATGGAGTTGTCGCGCCAGGTCGCCCGCACCGCACTGACCTGGGGATGCCCGTTTGCGTTGTACTGGGAGATGTACTGCAACGAGGTGCGCGACGGCAGGCCGATGGGCTTCTGGATGATTGATGACAAGGGCGTTGAGCAGCCGGTCTACACCCTGCATGCGCGCTGGCTGCGCGAGATGCGTGAGTGGGTCCGGCGAAATCCCTCAGCGACACGTGAGCAGTTCCGGAAGGAGGGCGTCAAGCGGCTAGACGCCTGACACCCCCCGTACCACACCTGATGTCGGAATCCCGTCCCGCAGGGTTCCGGCATCAGGATGACTTTTGAACGCCCTCCAACAGCTGGGCAGCCATCTGTTCAATCCGGTCAAATCGGTTGGTGGCCAGCCACTCCCCGTAACCGGTGAGTTCGCCGGTAGCCATCATCCGGTGCCATGCCGCCCAAGGGTGGATCTTGCGCCATCCCTTCACCTGCTGACTGACCAGCGCGCGTTCAGCACGCACATACGCCTGCAGTTTGGCGTCATCCCAGCCGACCATGTTGCGGGCGGTGCGCGCCATCCGATCAATGATCGCCTCGGCATACATCCGTCCACGCTCGCGGGTGGCGCCCGGTGGAGCGGTTACTATCGGCTGATACTCCGGATCGTTCTTCAATTGATCCATATAGGTGATCTCGGGAAACAGATAGAGCGCCAGTGAGGTCTCTCCGATCCCCGCATGATCGCCCAGATAGCCCTTGTCCTGAGCCAGCCAGTATTCAGCGGTGCCGATCACCGGGATCTGCAGCCGTTCGGTCATCCGCACCGCCGTCTCACGCACCACGATCTGCTGATTATGCCCATAGTGTCCGGTCAGTATAAAGATGGCTTGAAATCCGATGCGGGCGAATTCCATGCACAGCTGCTCCAGCCAGGGACGCAGCAGGTGGTTCTCCCAGTCGTTTTCGCCTTCCATCACCACGGTAGCGGGTTTATCCAGTCCACCCATGCCGCCGTAGACGGCCGGGTGTACCACACCGCCCACGCGCTCGGCCGTCAGGCAGCACAGCTTGTGCGCCTTCACGGCATCCAGACCCAATGTGTTGTGCTCCCCATGCCATTCCACTGTGCCGAGCGGTAGAAAGCAGACCGGCAGCTTGCCGATGGCTTCGCGGAACATCGCCGGACTCATCCGTTCCCACTGTGTCTCCATGTACTCCCCCAATGGTGTGTATGCACGCCTATTGTACTCTCCCGTCGGGTCACCGGTGAATGTACGCTGCAGTGCGTGTGTGATTGAGTATACTAGCAACATGCAGACCATACGCACATCCGAGTGGCGCAGGTCTCGTGACGGGGGTACAGAGATGACATTTCAACAAGAGATACGATTCGAAACGACCACGCATGGATACATGCGCGATCTGACGCCTGACGTGCGGCGCATCGTACAGGAGTCACGTGTTAAAAACGGGCTGGTCAACGTGTTCGTGATGGGCAGCACCGGCGCTGTGGGAGCCATCGAGTATGAAGAAGGACTGATGGAAGACCTGCCGAAGGCGCTGGATCAGATGTTCCCGGCCGGTGCGGATTACGGTCACGAACGCACCTGGCAAGACGGCAACGCCCACTCGCACCTGCAGGCTACCCTGTTGGGGCCCAGCCTGACTATACCTGTGGCCAATGGGACGCCGTTACTGGGCACCTGGCAGCAGATATTCTTCATTGAGTGTGACATCAAGCCGCGCACACGGCGGGTGGTGGCCACCGTCACCGGCGACTGAGGCTCATCCCGGCTCCGCCGGCAACCGGACATGGAAGCGCGCTCCCATTCCCGGGGGCGTGTCTTCCAGCCAGATGGATCCGGCGTGCGACTCAATGATCCGTTTCGCAACTGCCAGACCGGTGCCTTTGACCTCAGCGCCTTCCAGCGTTTCAAACCGCCGAAACACAGTCGCCCGCAACTCAGGCGCAACGCCCGGTCCGTCATCGGCCAGCACAAACTCCCAGTTACCTGCGGCATCCTGCGTCACCGAGACAGACACCTCGGATGCCGCGAACCGTAACGCATTGTCAAACAGCATGCGGAACGCGGTGCGCATGCGGGTGGGTTCCACATAGATCTCGGGCATATCCGCAGAGATGGTCACTGTGATATGCGTGGGAGTACCCACATCGCGTTGCGCCTGAACAATCAACTCGCGCATTGGGCACAGTTCGGGGGTCTCCCGCTCCAGACTCGCCTCCGCCAATTCCAGGAAGCTGTCCATCAACGCATCCAGCGAGGTCGCCCGGCGTTGGATTTCGGTTAAGCCGTCCACCACATTGGCGGGAAGCGCTTCTTCCGAGTCCATCACCGCCCATTGCGACATCATGGAGATAGCCCGTACATGCGTCTTCAGATTGTGCGACACGGCGCGGGTGAAGGCCCTCAAGTCGGTATTAGCGGCCTCCAGCAGGCTGAGCGTCTGGCGGATCCGCCGTTCGGCACGGGTTCTTTGAGTGATGTCGCGGGCCACGCCGCGCAGGCCGGTCACCGCGCCGTCGGACCCCACGATCGGTGCGGCGCTGAGTTCCAGTATCACCGCATGCCCGTCGCGGTGCAGCGCCGTCATTTCGGGTACTCGCAGTCGCGTCTCTGTGTTCCATTCGGCAAGCGTCCGCTGCAGATCCGCTCCCTCGGCATCAGGCATAAACGCCCACAGCGGCTCTCCCAGAAACTCCTCGGGGTAGCGTCCCAGCACCCGTGAGGCCTGGTCGGAAACGAATCGGAACCGATATTCTGTATCGGTTTCAAACACCAGGTCGGCGCTCAGTTCCAGCAACCTCGCCAGACGGTCACGGTTCTCGGACAACTGCTGCTGCATCCGGTAGCGTTCGGTGATATCCTGGATCACCGCGGTTATGCCGGCTATATCCCCGTTGACGTTGCGGAATGCGGCGCGTCGGAACACCAGCCGTCTCAGCGCGCCATCGGCCCGTCGGACATCTTCTTCAAACACCTGCGTCGATCCAGACTGCAGCAACTGCTCATCATACAGGTTGAAGAGCGTCAGCTGAGGCTCCTCCAACAGCACCGTTGAGTCATGTCCCACAATGTCTTCGGCGGTAATCCCGAAAAACTCCTCAAATGCGCGGTTGACACCCAGATACCGGCCATCCACGTCTTTGTAGTACATGGGCGAGGCGATGCTGTCCATGACCACCCGCAGCAGCGCCTGGCTCTCTTCCACCGCCGCCAATGAGGCGCGCAGGTCTTCATTCAGACGTTCCAGTGTCTGCGCCTGCTGCTGTTCATGGGTGATGTCGTGCAGGTATACCAGCAACGCGCCTTGCCCTTGATACGTGACGGCTGAGTAGCTGCCCATAACGGTGGCCGTCTCGCCCCTGCGCAGATGAACCGGAACAGGTTGTTGCCCTTGCACCTGAATGATCAGCACTACCGCCTGCGCCAACGTCTCTGCTTGACCTTGGGCGATCTCCTGCGTGCTCCACCCCGACCAGGCAGCCAGGCGGTCATTCGCGGCCAC
>CAZHSN010000129.1:4215-10938 GCA_964535125.1 uncultured bacterium | reverse complement strand
CGCGACTCCGGCGACCATCTGCTCCAGTTCACCCTTCGCGTTCCGGAACTCATGCTGCGGGTGAACTTCCAGCCATCCCCACATATCCGGCTCGACCGGTCCCTCAAAGTAGCTGGCTTGAGGGCGGCGGAAAGTAAAAAAGTCATGGTACTGCGGATCAACCTTGGACTTCATGGCCAGGATCAGCGGCTTCCCGTCCCAGAGGAACCACAGGTCCTTGTACAGCTCCGGCTGATAGAGATCCTCATACAGTGTTTTTACAACGCGGGCTGGATCCCAAAATGGTGTCAGGAAACAGATCTGCGGTGTTCTCCCGCCTTGTCGACGCACGGCTGTCCACACTTCGCACAGCTTCATATAGACTTTCTTGTAAGTCGCCTGGTTGGTTACATCAAAGACAACCATGTCGACGCCGGCATCCGAGAGCATCTGTGCGTGCTTGCGAAGCACCCAGGGATCATCGGACTGGTAATAGCCGAAGAGCGGCTCACCCCACCAGTGAAACTTGTGCATCGGCCCCCAGGCAGGATGGTCCTTATCTTGCCAGGCTTCCGGGTGCGCTTGGCTGATCTTGCTCACATCGAACGGCCCTTCGGTACCGTGTTGACCCATCCACAGGAAATAGAAGATGCCCACCGTACGGTCCGCGCGAGGACCGGGCAACGGAGGACGGGTGGGTGTTTCGCGCATCAAGCCATCGGTGGCCATCCAGGTGTCCGGCATGGTGTCACGGTACATGGTGCAGTCTCCTCTTTCGCGGTGTGGGTTCGGTGTTGTATTGTGCAGTTCGATGTCACCGGATGTGATTCCTTCCAGCGATCTGTTGAACAAGCTGTCGGGCATCCGCGGCCGCATTGGCCGTCAAGCGGGGACCCATCGCAGCGATCACCTGCCCCGCCATGAATGCAGCCACACGGCCGCAGTCCCTCAGCGGAAAACCATGCGCCAAACCGTAGAGCACTCCGGCTGCGAACACGTCCCCAGCCCCCGTGGTATCAACCGGCTCCACGGGTTCTGCAGGTACATGCACCGACTCGCCGATACGGGCCAACCACGCACCCGATGGTCCATCGGTAACAACGGCGGTCACCCCCTGATCGACCATTTCACTGACCGCATCCTCAGCCGTTGCGGCGCCAGTCAACGCCATCGCTTCTTCGGCGTTGGCGAAGACGATGTCCACCAATTCGGCCACCAGTCGACGAAACGCGTCGCGGTGGCGGTTCACGCAGAACGCGTCAGACAGGCTGAACGCGACACGCACACCGACAGCACGGGCGACGCGCATAGCATGCTCTACGGCCGCCATCTGCCCGGCGGTATCCCACAGGTAACCGGTGATATACAGCAACCGGGAACGCGTCAGCAGACCGGTATCGACCGCATCCGGTTCCAGATGGCGCCCGGCGCCCAAGTGTGTACACATGGTGCGTTCACCATTCGGAAGCACTTGAACGATGGAGGTGCCTGTGGGTGCGTCGGAGCGGACTTGCAGTTTGGGAACCACGCCTGCTGCCGCAATGTCACGGCTGTAGGCAGCGCCCAAGGCGTCATCACCCACCGCACTGGTAAACGACGCGCTACCTCCCAGCAGACACACGCCCACGGCTGTGTTCGCACCGGAACCGCCTGAAGCCGTCAACAGTTGCCGGCCGCTGTAGTGACTCAGCACACGCTCCCGTGCGGCATCATCCACCAATCCCATGCTTCCCGGCGTCAAACTCAGCGCGCGCAAGTCGTCCTCAGATACCGAAACCTGTATGTCCATCAGCGCGTTGCACATTGCGAATACATCCTGTTGCTGTTCCACTGCCACCTCGCGTTTATCCGAATGGGAGCCTATCCATGACTCCAGTTATAATAGTGCCGTAACTGACCGGCGCATCAACTATTACGGGACTAGGAGTGTATCATGACGGAACCACGTGCAGAGATCGGTATCTTTGGCGGCTCAGGATTCTACGCACTGGAAGGCGCGACCGAAACGGTCGACATCGACACCCCCTTTGGACGCCCCAGTGCGCTGGTAACCATAGCTGAGATAGCCGGCCGCCGCGTCGCTTTCCTGCCCCGACATGGATCGCATCACACCCTGCCCCCGCATAAGATCAACTACTGCGCCAACATGTGGGCCATGCATTCATTGGGCGTCACACGCGTGCTGGGGCCATGTGCCTGCGGCAGCCTGCAGGCGGATATACACCCCGGCGACTTCGTTGTCATTGACCAGTACGTCGACCGGACCAGCGGCCGCAAAGACACCATCTATGACGGGCCTGAAGTGTATCACTTATCATCCGCCCATCCGTATTGCCCGGAGATGCGCGAGATCACCATCGGGGCAGTTCGGGATGCCGGGGTGACCTGCCACCCCACGGGCACCATGGTGGTCATCCAGGGACCACGGTTTTCAACGGTCGCCGAAAGCCAGTGGTTCACGAACATGGGGTGGCATACGGTAAGCATGACCCAATATCCGGAAGCACACCTGGCCCGTGAATTCGGCATGTGTTACTGCTGTATTGCACTGGTGACCGACTATGATACCGGGATCGTCGCCATGAGACACATCCCGCCGGTGACTTCACAAGAGGTGGTGCGCGTGTTCGAGCAGAACGTCCACCGCGTGCAGCAGGTGGTGCGCATGGTGGTTGAGCGGATGCCCATGGTTCCGACTTGTTCCTGCAAAGCCGAGATCGAAAAGGCGCGGATCAACTGATGCGCCCCACTCTGTACTGGGATGGAGACGCCCTGGTCATGATCGACCAGACTCGCCTACCGCATGTTCTCGAGGACGTTCGATACACCCGCGCGGACGATGTGGCCGATGCGATCACCACGATGGTCGTACGCGGAGCGCCTGCCATCGGCGCCGCCGCCGCCTGCGGCCTGGCGATGGCGGCATCTGAACTGGCTGATGCACCCGACATGGCGTCGTTCACCGACGCGTTTCAGCGTATGTGCGATCGGTTCGCGAAAACGCGGCCAACTGCGGTCAATCTTTTCTGGGCGATAGACAGAATGCGCCGGGTGGCGGCAGCCTGTTCATCTCCCGCTGAAGCAGTAAAACGCCTGCGTGCAGAGAGTGAAGCGGTACTAACCGAAGATGTGGACATCAACCGCCGTTTGGGAGCCCACGGTCAAGCGCTTCTGCCGCAGAACGCGCATGTCCTCACTCATTGCAACGCCGGAGCGTTGGCGTGTGTGGGCTTCGGCACCGCGTTGGGTGTGTTTCGCGCCGCCATCGAGGCCGGCAAAACGCTGCACGTCTACGCCGACGAGACCCGCCCGCGGCTGCAGGGCATGCAGCTGACGGCCTGGGAAATGGTTCAGGAAGGGATACCCGTTACCGTGATCAGCGACGGCATGGCCGCCACTTTGATGCGCTCTCAGCGTATTGATGCGGTGGTGGTCGGCGCCGACCGCATCGCGGCGAACGGCGATACCGCGAACAAAGTGGGCACTTATCATCTGGCCATCGCCGCTCAATACCATCAAGTACCTATGTATATCGCTGCACCGCTATCCACCATCGACCGATCGTTGGCCACCGGCGCAGAGATACCCATAGAAGAACGCGACAGCCGCGAAGTGACGCACATCGGCAATCAGCGCATCGCGCCGGAGGGGATACAGACTTGGAATCCCAGTTTTGACGTGACTCCAGCCGCACTGATCCACGGCATTATCACCGAAGTGGGTGTTCTGCGGCCTTCCTATGAGACAGCCATCGCCGACGCGTTCACACGGCAGACGCCGACAACCACAACCGGAGGGCAACCATGAGTGAACTACGCGCCACCCAGCTGATCCGTAACATCCAGGACTTCCCGGTAGAGGGCGTTCTCTTCCGCGACATCACCCCTGTGCTGTTGAATCCCGAGGCAATGGGAGAGGTGCTGGCCCGCATGGTCGACACAGCCCGGTCGCTCAGCCCTGAGATCATCGCAGGCATCGAATCACGCGGTTTTCTGTTTGGCGTCCCCATCGCCCAGGCGCTGGGGGTGGGGTTTGTTCCGATCCGAAAGCCCGGAAAGCTGCCGTATGACCGTATCAGCGAGACGTACTCGTTGGAGTACGGAAGTAACACCATTGAGATGCATACCGATGCGGTCGCCGCGGGACAGCGGGTACTGATCGTAGATGACCTGCTCGCGACAGGCGGCACAACCCGAGCCGCCTGCAACCTGGTGGAACGCAGCGGCGGCGTGGTGGCAGGCGTCTCCTTCGTGATCGAGTTGAACTTCCTGTACGGTCGGAAACTGCTGGACGGGTACTCGGTACATTCGTTGATCCAGTACGACTAAGCCGACATGGACGGCCAAAAATCCGCAGGATCGGCCTGTAAAACTCTTGACAGAAACCGGCTCAGTCCGTATACTACTCAATGCTGTTCGCAAACGGGCGAGTGGTGGAATTGGTAGACACGCTAGACTTAGGATCTAGTGCCCTCGGCGTAGGAGTTCGAGTCTCCTCTCGCCCACCACCCCCCCCGAGCCAGGCGGGAGTAGCTCAGTTGGTAGAGCATCTGCTTGCCATGTAGAAGGTCGCCGGTTCGAACCCGGTCTCCCGCTCCAGTTTCAGGGACGCTCTCGCGAGCGTCCCTTTTGCTTAGTCGGTCAGGCCGTGATGAGCGTGAACCGCAGTTCTGCGGCAGCACCCAAGGCAGATGGCAGATCGAACCGTAACGCGGTCAGATAACCGGCCTGCGGCCACGCCGCGCCCGGGGTGAACAACCACGTGTTCACCGGCAGCGAAGCGCCCGGCTCGCTGGCATGCATCATGAACAACAGCTCGTCATGTCCCAGCGGCAATGTGTCGGTACTCCAGTACAGCTGCCCTACGCGCGAGCCATAATCTATTTCGGCCCGTTCATCGATCAGCCGGGCACGAACGGCCAAACCGCGCCACCGGTTCATCGGCAGACTTCCGGTATGGATCAGCACGCCGGGATCGTTACCCGTTATCCGGAATCGGGTCATGTCGCCATGTTTTCCAATGGGCTCCAAATGATGCAGCGTCGTCCTGCCATCCAGCTGCTGCAGGTCGATCGCCTGCTGACACCCCGACGGCATACGCGACGGGTTCAAGGAGACAGCGACCGAACGCGGCGCCGCCCGGAACGGAGGCGGAACGTAAGCGGGCGACAGGTCCATATTCACCTGCATGCGCAACACCGCATCGCGATGGGGTACGGCCCAGCGATTTGGCCGGCGGTCGTCAGCCGTCAAACCGAACACCCGACGCACGGTATCCAGCATTCCAAATCCGTACGGCGCCGCCGGTTCAATGCATGAGCCCTCACCCCACTCGTTCCAAGCCTCAATCATGCCAAAGGGCGTTGCCGAAGCGTGCCGGGCCATCAGCTGCAGCGCCTGACCGAACCGCTTCGGCGTATTTCCCAGGCGCGCCAGTCGCTTGTCGCGCGCTCGCGGTGCATCATCCCAGCCCGACATGACACTGGGGATCAATCTCGGGCCTATCCGCCTCAGGCGCGTCCAAATGGATGGAAGCCGCTCGGCAATCTCGGAATAGGGTATCTCGGCCGGGCGGCTGGGCGGATGCAGCCGCGCCACCTCGCTGTAACCGTATACGGTCAGCGCGTCCATACACCGATACCGCCGCGCCATGTAGTGGCTGCCGTACACCGCCACCAAGTACAGATCGGGCAGTCCATGTTTATGACACTCCGCATTCACACGCGGGAGCACCTCCCGGGTGAACGGCTCATCCCCTCCATTGGCCTCCACTACCGCGGGCAGGTCAAACACCATGAAGACCGGCCGGCCGTCGACCCGGCGGTAGTTGCGCCGCTTGAAGTATTGCGCTGCACAGTAAGCGATCATATCGACCAACGCCTGCGGGCTGAAATCCAGCGGCTGTTTCCAGTCCACAGGGTGGTTGCACCAATGGATACAGAAGTCCATCATGGGTGCATACTGAGCCCGCAGAAAGCCGCGCTCGAGGGTACGCAGCAGTCGTGTTTCGCCTGCGTTCCAATACCAGTCGAAAGCGAACAGCCCGATCCCTGCCTCCAGCGCCCATCCGATGTGCCAGTCGTTCACCTTCGGAAGCGAGTCATCATAGCAGCCGAGAATCGGCCTGGGTTGCGGCCAAGACAGGATCAGCGGCCATTCGCTGCGCGTGTCGATCGTGTCTGCCGATCCGTCCGCCGTCAAGGGCGTCCGGTAGTTGCCCGGAAAGATATAGGCGCCCAGATCCATCCGCACGGAGATTGGCCTGGGTTTCGGGGGTTCCTGCAGCAGCGTCAGCATGACTCAACCGGGCAAGCCGGGCGTGTATCGCAATCCGGGTATTGCAGCCGCCAGGTATCGGGCATCCACGCGTGCTGCAGAAACAGAGGCTGCGGAAGCCACACGCGGTACAGGTTGCCCGAACTCCACGCGTTGCCGGCAGAGGCATAGTCGCAAAGCCGCAACATCAGCGTATGATGGTTGAACACGTGCGACGGGCGCACCTCGAACGGCGCTTCAAACAGCATCCAGATCCCCTCTGGCGGATCCACGGGAGTCAGATCCACCGTTCCATCGGAATGGGTCATCAACCGCACCGCCTTGTCTGTCGGCTCATTGAACCGGTTGTCCAAGGCCAGCACAACCGGTCCGCGCACCACCGCCAGCTGTGTGCCGTCATGGATCGAGACCGCGCGGGCATTCATGTCACACGTCAGCGTCACCATGTCGCGGCCCGTCCATGTACGCT
>CAZHSN010000129.1:0-4115 GCA_964535125.1 uncultured bacterium | reverse complement strand
TGCATGTGGCTGGGAACCCGTTCACCCTGCAGCGGGCTGTAATAGCTCCACCAACTGCCATCGGGGGTCATGGCTGCGGGCAGCGCATTGTACACGGTCGTTTCCAAGGCGTCCGCCCAGTGGCTGTCTCCCGTCAGACGCAATAACTGAAGACAGAGCTTCATCCATGTCACAGTGACACAGGTCTCGATTGGCTGTTCCAACACTTCCGTTTGGTATGTGGCGCCTTGGCACCATAATTCGTGATTACACCCCGACCCCACCAGCATGATCTCTGTCTTCTCAACAGAATGTGCAAACGCTAGCGCGGCCTGGAGATAGCGCTGCTCGCCGGTGAGGCGATACAGCTCGCACAATCCCTCGACACAGCTCATCTGTTCATATGCCTTGGGCGCTCCGATTGCAACTGCGGGCACACCATCCAACGCGCTCTCAACCAAGCGCAGGCCGCCCGGTTCACTCCATTGGCTGACGATCCGCTCCGCGAACGCCCGATACCGGACGTCGCACGTGCGCTGAGCCAGCAGTGCCACCGGCTCCAGCACGGAACTGGGCGGCAGCCCTTTCCAGTCGGGCCATCCCAGCCGGTTGACATTCGCGTGCTGCGCGTCGAAGTCGGCGATCAGGCTGTCCAGTGCCCGTGAGGCGGCGGCCAACACATGCGCATCACCCGTCAGGTCATACCACGCGAGCAGTCCCAACAACACATACTTCCGCCCCCATACATCCCATGTTCCCAGCCGGGCATGCGGCACATAGCTGCCTATGTACCCATCCGGTTGCTGAGTTACCAGGATGGCCGCAACCGCCTCATCCAGCCAGACTCGCACCTCTTCGGAGGGGTCGAGCGCGTATCCCAGTGCCGCGGAGGTGAACCACTTGCCCCAGAACTCGCAGCGGAAACCATCTGAGCCGTCCAACGCATCGCGGAACGGCCGAATGAGCGGCTCCAGTGGTTGCTGTCTGACCCGGCGCTCCCAGCAGCGCCGCATCTGTTCGCCGATACGACCTCCAATCTGTACCGACCCGGCTGGCATAGGTGTCATCTGGTCCTGTGGTATCATACTTGGCTCCTTTACCGCGCTGTGCTGAGGCCAGTGTATCGCATCCCATCGTCAACACCATCACCGGAGGGTCCACATCAGCACAAATACGCCATCACGGGGTGCATGCGATACACTGTCAGTATGTAATAACCGGCGCTCAAGGTATGATGACGATGAGCAGACATGGACACTAACCAATCCGATCGCTCAGAGACACCACAAAGCCGAACCGTGAACGCTCCGCGCGAATGCCGCGTATGGGCGTATCTTGCGGCCGGTGTGGTGCTGACTTTGGCCGCAATGGCCGCCTGGCCGCCCTACCAGGAAGTCGTTTTATTTCTGGAAGTCGTCATAACGATCTGGGCAGCCGTAGGCCTGTTATTGATCACCCGGTTCCTGCAGTGCCGCCAGGCGATGCGCGCGGCGAACGAGATCCTGCAAGCCGAACGGGAACGGGCCATCGCGGAGTTGAGTGAACGCATCCGCGAACATAATGATCTGATCCACAACCTCCCCGGTATGGTTTACCGTTGCCGAAACGACGCCCAGTGGACCATGGACTACCTGAGTGACGGCTGCCTGGCGTTGACTGGCTATCCCCCGGAGGCCCTGATAGGTAACCGGCAGACATCGTATGGCGAACTGATCGTACCGGCAGACCGCGACAGGGTGTGGTCCACCATCCAGGACGCGCTGAAACATCAACGCCGGTTTCAGATGGAGTACCGGATCCAGAAGGCCGATGGAACCTTCGCGGTTGTATGGGAGCAGGGAGTCGGCGTCTTCAACCCCATGAAGCAGTTAATCGCCCTGGAAGGGTTCATTCTGGACGTTACCGGCCAGCGCCGTATAGAGCGGGAGTTAGCTGTCAGCGAGGGCCGGTACCGGCAGTTGGCTGAGAACAGCGGAGACATCATCTTCACGCTAGACGCAGAGGACGCGCTGACTTACATCAACGCCGCGGGTGTACGAATGCTCACTCAATCCCCCGACTCCCCGATACCGCAATCCATCTGGCCGTGTATGGGGGACGCTGCAGATGAGATGAAACAGGCGGTCGCCCAAGTCAGACGCACCCTGCAAAGCGTGCAGCGTGAGTTCAGTGTGGTACGCAGAGGGCGTAGGCACCGATTTGCGGTGCGGTTTGATGCACTGCAGATGAACGGAGCCCCCCCCTCGGTGATGGGGGTGGCACGCGACATCACCGCGATCCATGAACTTCTGGAGTCTCAAGGGCGCCTGGTGGAGATCATCGAAGCTTCTCCGGACATGATCGGCACGGTTGACGCCAACGGCCGGATGATGTACCTGAACGCCTCAGGAAGACGCATGCTGGGCCTGACTGCGGATGCCGACATCAGCACGCTACGGCTGCAGCACATCGTGGGCATGCGTATGGCATACGATTTGCGCCATACCGTTCTGACTCAGTTGGATGAACACGACGCTTGGTCAGGTGAGATCGAGATCCGACGAATCGATGGACAGAGACTGCCGGTCGCCGTGTCTATCGTACGGCACCGGATGGAAGACGGCGCTCCGTTTATCTCCGCGATCGCCCGGGACATCACAAACCGCCTGACGATTGAAAGGGAACGGGACCGCCTGACGGCTGACTTGCAGCGCAAAAACCGCGAACTGGGTCAACTCCTGTATATCGCCTCCCACGATCTGCGGTCTCCATTGATCAACATCCAGGGCTTCAGCCGTGAGCTGCAGATGCTGTCCGAGCAGATTGCCGCAGAAGCGGCCAGCCTGTCAGGAGCATCCCAGGCGATGGCCGAATCACGGCATGACATGCGCTCGGTGATACACTTCATGAACGCCAGCGTGCAGCAGATGGACCAGGTTCTGAACGGACTCCTGCGCCTGTCCCGACTGGGACGCAGCGGGATGACGATCGACATGCTGGACATCGCCGAGATCATTCACAGCATCGTGGACGCACAACACTACGCCTTGAGCGAAATCGGCGCCGTTGTAGACGTGGAGCCGCTCCCGGCCTGCTCTGGCGATAGCGCACTCGTCCGTCAGGTGTTTCAAAACCTGATCGACAACGCCATCCGGTACCGTCATCCGGACCGCATGCTGCATGTACGGATATCCGGCGCGGCCTCTGGCGGACGCAGCGTGTACTGCGTGCAAGACAACGGGCGCGGCATCGCCGAGGAGCAGCTGGAGCGCGTTTTCGAGTTGTTCTTCCGTGCGGACCGCGATCGGCAGGGCGAAGGGTTGGGGCTCACCATCGTGCGCACCATCTGCGAACGGCACGACGGGCGGGCGTGGGTGGAGTCTGAGGTGGACGCGGGAAGCCGCTTCTATGTGGAACTGCCGTCACACCTACCTGCGGCCGACGCGTAACCGGTGGGCGCAGGCTGACATTTCCGCAACAGGTACACTGAAACTGACATGGAACAGTCGCTCTCCGCTCATCGCATCGTCATCGCGGTTACAGGGGCTTCCGGCGCGCTGTATGCCCGGGCAGCGCTGGCTCGCGCCGCATCAGCGTTTTCTGAGGTCCATTGCATCGTTTCGTCGGCTGGCCGTGAGGTGATCGGCTGGGAGCTGCAGCAGCCATGGCGGGAAGCGTTGGGTGTCGCGTCAAACATCACGTTTTGGGAGCCGGACAACCTGTTCGCTCCGCCCGCCAGCGGATCCTGGGAACACACCGGCATGCTGGTGATCCCCTGCACCGTCGGCACCGCGGGGCGTGTGGCGCACTGTACAGCCGACTCGCTGATACCCCGTGCCGCAGACGTCTGTCTGAAAGAGCGACGTCCCCTGGTGCTATGCCTGCGGGAGACACCGCTGCACACACTGCATCTGCGGATGCTGGCGTCATTAAGCGAAGCCGGCGCCATCATCATGCCCGCGTCTCCGGCGTTCTACAGCTGTCCCGCTGACATCGACGCGCTGGCGCAACAGGTGGCGGCGCGCGCATTGGAGCCGTTCGGCGTTCCCCTCCCCGACGCCCTGCGTTGGAATCACGCTACTGATTGAACTCATGGAGGTATCTGATATGGCTGTAGATATAAACCGCACACCAGGCGCCCGCTCCACGGAGCCGTC
>CAZHSN010000128.1:0-10987 GCA_964535125.1 uncultured bacterium | reverse complement strand
GTCCGGCAAGAGATCGTCGAGCGCATCGCCGCCCGTGTCAGGAGCCGGCAACACCGCAACATCGTCCGATAACGCGAAAGTGATGCGGCCGACGCCATGACCCATCCAGTGGATTCCGCCTTCCTGAAGCACACCATCCAACCAGGCGGGATCATATGGCTGCATGCGTGCGGGCAGTATGGCCTCCTCCCATAACTCCGCCTTGGCGACATATCCGCTGAGCGGCGCCAGTCTGTCCGCCAAGTCATCCATGCTCTGTCCAGCAGGACAGAGGCCCTGGTGTATTGCGAGGAATAGCGGCAACAGATCTACCGGCAGTGCGGTGAACTCAGGGCGTGACCGTTGGCGCGTGAGGCGCAATAACGACTCAAAGTGGCGTGCGTCACACCATTCCAGTTCGGTTGTCTGCGCCGTAAGGCTTCCCGTGATCAACACCTGTTGATCCACCAGATCATCCAGTATGGTGCGCAGTTCCGGCGCCGGGATTTGGAGGCGATCGCTCAGTCGAGCCTCGGTAAAGATCGTGTAGAACCGACTGCATTGTTCCACCAAGGCGCTGCGCAGTTCATCTGCCGTTAACTCGGCCGGCGCCGGTAGCGGACTGAGCGCTGACCCATCGTCACAGAGATGGGTATGCGACCATATGGCTCCCCAATGGCGCAGTGACTCGCGGGCGATGTACAGGCGTATCCCGCCGGCATCCCTGGGCGCCAGTTGGACGACCTTACCGCCCAGCGAGCTTGTCCACTCGGACAGGGAGACGTCGTGATCGCGCACGATCGCATCCATTAACGCCCGCCACTCCGGCTTCGGGATTACCAGGCGCTCCTTGAGCCAGTCCAACAGATCACGCGGTGATTGAGGCGCATAGCCATCAGCGGTACGCTGCAGTTTCCGTTCGTAGGCCTGCAGCACCGCTTCCGGGATGGTCGGCCGCAGTTCCGGAGTGAACACCACCTCCTGCAGCAGATCCGGGCGGACGGTGGCGCCGCCGGAATGTCCGTCTGGCGTATCGTCCTGATACATGTACTGATTGATTTGGCGCCAGCTGTCGGACTGCGCGAACGGCGTCGGGGCGTCTGTGCGGCAGGCAGACCAGGCGATCTCCCCGCTGCGCAGTGCATCCAGCCGCTCGATCAACCGGTCCACGTCGAAGTCGTCCTGCAGGCAACTGCGCCAGGCTTCGATGGTGATCGGGAAGTCGCCGTACTTCCGCACCGCCTGATGCAGCCGTTTGGAACGCAATCGACTGATCCAGAGCGGAAGCCGTTCTCCGCGCTTGTTCCGGCTGATCAGCAACGCCCGTCCCGCGCACTCCCGGAACCGTGCGCCAAACAGACCGGAACCCTCCAGTCGTTGTCGCAGCAGTTCATGGACACGCTCGGGTGGAACCAGGGACAGCAGTTCCTGGGGACCGATATCCGATGTGGTCAGGATGAACAACGCTTCATTGGATGCGTGGATCTCCAACGGATCGCCGTACCGCTCCTGCCATGCGGCTGATAACGCCAACGCGTAGGGTTTGTTGACCTGACCGCCCCAGAACGTGTGGATAACGATCTGCCTGCCGGGATGGCTCTCTAAACCGGCCTGTACCTCTTCCACCACCACATGGTGACGATGAGGCAGAGCGGTCCGGCACGCCGCCCGCTGACGGCGCAGGAACTCGGTGAGCTGCTCAGCCGCATCCCGGCTGAGACCATATTCGGACTCCAGTTTACCGACCATTTCGGATGTCTCTACCAACGGTTCAGCCATCTCCAGGAAGGCCGCCACTCTGTCTGCAAAATGAGCGTCGCGGATGTACTCCTCACTGCGCCAAAACGGCGCCGCCTTTCCGCCGCCACCGGTTGGCTTTACGAACACATCATTGTGCGTGATGCGCTCTATGCGCCAGTCCTGTGTGCCGAAGGTAAATTGCTGGCCGACACGCGCTTCCCAGACAAACTCTTCGTCCAGTTCGCCGATAACGCCGCCATCGGCATGTCTGAGGTGGTAATAGCCGCGATCGGGGATTACGCCACCACCCATATACAGCGCCTGTAATGCACCGGGCCGTGCAGACACCGTATTGTCGAGGCGATCCCAGGAGATGCGTGCGTTTAACTCTCGGATCCGTGTCTCGGCGTACCGGCCGGCGAGCATCTGCAGCACCAGTTCGTAGTGTCTGCGGGAGAGCGACTGGAACGGGTAGCTGCAACGGATCTGGTCATACAGCGCGTCGACGTCCCATGTCTCCATACCGGTCATGGCGACAATCTGCAGCGCCAGCACGTCCAGCGGGCAAATAACCGCGCGTGTCTCCTCGATGTCCTGATCCAGGATGGCTCGAACCAACACGGCGGAATCCAGAATGTCCATGGAGTGGGTGGGGAGCATCAGCGCACGGCTGGTGTCACCCACACGATGGCCGGCCCGCCCGATGCGCTGGATAGCCGAAGCGATGCTCTGCGGTGATTGGATCAGCACCACGGCGTCCAGATCACCGATGTCGATGCCCATCTCCAGTGATGACGTCGCCACGATCGCCTTCAAGCGCCCGGCCTTCATCTTGCGCTCGACTTCATGCCGGATCTCGCGTGAAAGCGACCCGTGATGGGCATACGCCAGCATCTCGCTGGACTCGGCGTTCAGCTTCCAGGTGATCGTCTCCGCCAGCCTGCGGTTGTTGGTGAACACCAGAGTGGAGCGGTTCTGAAGCACCACGGCGCGTGTGTTATGCACGACCGCGTCCCAGACCGAGCCCTGCTGCGGATGGTCCGGGCGCGGAGGGATGTGAACCTTGACGTCGTAACACTTGGGCGCCAGAGAGTGGACGCGGGTGACCGGCCGCGCCCGAAAAGTGTCCTTTTCCACCAGTTGAAATCCGCCCACATACTGCGACACCATCTCCATGGGCCTTACGGTTGCTGACAGCGCGATCCGTTGAAACTCACCGCTGAGCCGGGCGAGACGCTCGACCGCAGCCATCAGGTGTACGCCGCGCTTGCCTCCCACTACCGCATGGATCTCATCGAGGATCACCGTTTGCAGGGCAGGAAACAGACGCTGCCCTGCACGGGAACTGATCATGAGATTGAGGCTCTCCGGTGTGGTGATCAAGATCTCCGGGGGGCGGCGCTCCATGGCTCTGCGCGCTTGGGTGCTGGTGTCACCGCTGCGGGTGACCACATGGATGGACGGAAACGGCTCACCTCGCTGAGCAAACAACGTCTCCAGTTCTTCCAAAGGTGATAGCAGGTTGCGCTGGATGTCGTTGTTCAACGCCTTCAATGGGGAGATATACAGCACGCTGCAGTGCTTGGCCGGCCATGCACCCGTAACCAGCTGATTGATTGACCATAAGAACGCTGTTAACGTCTTGCCGCTGCCGGTCGGAGCGGTGATCAGCGCATGCTGACCGGAAGCGATGACCGGCCAGGCGCGTTGCTGCACATCGGTGGGCTGACCGTAGCGGGTGTGGAACCACTTAGCGATCAACGGATGGAACAGATGAAGCGGATCAGGCATACGGCAGGGCTCCGGATGTCGCTTCGAGCGAGTCCAAGTACCGCGAATGGCGGATCAGCAACGCCAGCATGATAACCGCGATCAGCCCCACCATCCCCAGCCCGGCGGGATTGTCGGGGCGGGGCATGCGTTCGGCGATAAGACAGGCGAATACAGGAAAGGAGAGCACGCCGGAGACCAATGCGGCCCGTCCGGTCCGGTTCCACCGTCTGCCAAAGTGGGTCAGCCGCACCAACCAGTGAGCCCAGAATCCCCCCAGAGCCAGGTAGACCGCGATGGCCGCCGGCGGTGTCAGCCCGAGGCGCGGTGACGCGAAGCCGTACAGAAGCATGGACCAACTGATCACCGCGCCCAGGAGCCCCAGTTTCAGAGGCGATGCGGTGCGTTCCGAGAGGGCTGGTTGCGCCTCCGGCTGTGTTGGCGTTGTTGGCCTGGTTCCCCAATAGACGCAACAGGCAGCCAACGCCAATCCGCCTGCCAGGTGCGTCCATGGAGCGCGATAGGTCGTGCTGAATCCCAGATGCAGCAGCCCAACGATGAAGGTAAACAGACCGGCCGCACCGCGCCAACCGCGTTCGGAGAGCAAGCGTATGCCGACCGCCGAGGGATACATCAAATCAACGATCAGTACCGTGACAGCGATGCTGATCGCGGCATGGAAAGCGGTCAGGTGCAGCGCCCACATCCAACTGACGCCCAGAAAGCGGCCGAAGTGGGCCAGAGCGCCCAGGTCCGGCCAGGAGGTGTTGAACCAACTCTGGCAGATGAACGCTTCTTCGACAATACCGTAGGCCGCGCCCAGCCACAACAGGCCGCGCCATCCGCTGCCCGTGCGCACCATCGCTTCGCGGCATAGCAGCGCGCCTCCGCCGTACAACAAGGTGAGCATGACAAAACTCACCGGCTTGAGGTATTCAGCAGGCGGCGATGAGGTGCTGAGCAACTCGCCCAGAACAGGCGCCAGCAACAGCAGAGTCCAGATGACGCGGTGCGCCGTGTGTGATCCGTTCATGGTGAGAGCATACCAGAAAAACGTCTATATGTCAGGCGACGATCCCGAACCGGGTACTGCGGGTTGCGGCATGTGATCTCATCCTGTTCCGGTGCACTCAGCATCACCGCACGTCATTCGGTCACTCACCCCGACATGGCCGTTCGGACTGCCCCAGCGGTTCTGAGGACCAGGCGGCATCATCGGCAGACGCAGCCTCAGCCAGTGACTCCCATCCCGTATGGGGGCTGTCCGGTGGACGGTGAGGCGATGATCGCTCGGTGTTCGCTTGGGACAGACTAGACCGCCGGCGCCCGGTGAGGGAAGTAGCGCAGCCCCTGGGTGATCAGGCGATCATACGATGGCTCCTGAGCCGCACGGCTTCCGGCTCAAGAGCCGATCCGTTCCTTTTCGCGGGTGCGGATCAGCACATACACAGCCAACAACCCCACGCCAAAGGCGGTGGCAACCAGCGCCTTGCCCATCGGGTCATCAGTGCGGCTGGTGCGTTCGATGAACATATCAACCAACACGAAGAAGGACAGGACGCCCGTAGCCAAAGCCATCTTCGCCCTGTTAGTCCAATGGTGCCCATGCCACGTCATGTGTATGAGAAGGGCGGTTGCGCCCCAGCAAATCAATACATACAGTCCGGCGGCGGCCCAAGGCGCCCAATGGGCCAATGGCGCCAGCCGCACAATAAGATGCAGCACGGTACTGGTGATGAAACCCACCAAAAAGAACAACCCGGACCATAGCGGTGTGGGCGACTTGGTGGGCAGCGTGACCGGTTCCACCATGGGGTTCAACCCAAGCCGGATGAAGCCGGCCGAAAGCACCAAAGCCAGAAGGAAATGCCAAGGCGCGGGCGTAAACCCGGTTACCCGGATCGTGTCCGCACAGATGATGACAATGACGGCCGTGACGCCGCTCAGCCAAAGACGCAGCGCGGTCTCGTTCAACAATGAGTTGCCGCGATGGGTGGGATAGAGCAGTTCCACGATCAACACCGGCACGGCAATGCTGATGGTGGCATGGTAGATGGTGCTGTGCAGCGCCCACATGGAGTTGACGCCAAATACCCAGCCGTAACCGATCAGTTCTTGCAAATCCGGCCAGTTGGGATTGAACCAACTCATACTGGCGATCGCCTCTTCGAGGACGCCGTAACCCAAACCAAGCAGCAACAACCCGCGCCATCCGGATCCGGTGCGCACCATGGCCTCGCGGCACAAGATTGCGCCGCCGCCGTACAGCACTATTAGAAGAATGAGATAACGCGGATTGAAGAAGCTGACCGGTGAGGTAGACATGCCAAGAAGCTCGCCCACGGCTGGAGCGAGTAACGCTAACGTCCACAGCGGTGCCTGGGGATGTATGGAACGCCTCATACTGTGAGCATACCAGATAACGCTCCCGGTATGTTACGCAGCCGGCGGCGCGACGCAGGGATTGGCGCAGATCACGCCGTATTGGCAATCAACAACCGGATGAAGGAGGGGTGACGGTATGGCAGACGGCGAGAGAGGCTTTCATATGTTGGCGCCCGCGGCTGCAGGGGTGTTGTTTCCTGCTGAAACATGGCACAACCATGCTTCCTGCGTGACCGAACTGCCCAATGGCGACATGTTGGCTTGTTGGTATTACGGGTCCGGTGAGCGGTCTGCAGATGATGTGATGGTGGAAGGCGCCCGCTGGTCTCTGGGTGACAGCGGATGGTCTCAGCGCTTCGTGATGGCGGATACGCGCGGTTATCCCGACTGCAATCCCTGTCTGTTTGTGGACCATCGAAAACGCCTTTGGCTGGTCTGGGTGACCGTGCTGGCGAATGAGTGGCACACCGCGCTGCTCAAGTACAGGCGCTCTGACACGCACGATGCGCCTGCCTGTCCGCCATGGGCGTGGTCTGAAGTCATTCACGTTACGCCACCCGACAGCTACGTCGACCTGGTCAGACGGTCGGTGGAAATCGACCGTCAAAGGTTGGCGGAATCAGACACGGCAGCGCAGACGTTTCTGGACAACCGGTTGAAGTTGACCGAAGACAAGCTGTTCCGCCGATTGGGCTGGATGCCGCGTTGTCGAGCGACGGTTCTGCGTGATGGCCGCATTGTGTTGCCGCTGTACTCCGACGGTGTCGACTTCTCCATCATGCTGTTGAGTGATGATGACGGGGATACCTGGCGCACCAGCGCTCCGTTGATCTCTATCTGCGGCGTACAGCCCAGCGTGGTGGAACGTACCAACGGCGACCTGGTGGCCTACTTGCGCGATAACGGACCGGCTCCGAACCGGATGATGCGCGCCGTCTCAGGTGATCGGGGCGAAACGTGGACCACTCCGGAGAAGACCTGCATGCCCAATCCGGGATCCGGTCTGGAGGCGATACGGTTGCGGGATGGCCGTTGGCTGCTGGTTTGCAATGACACCGAAACCGGCCGGCATACACTGGCCATTTACGAATCACACGACGAGGGTGAGACATGGGTGAACGGCCGGTACCTGGCCAACGATACGCATGCGGAGCCACGTGGTCGGTATCACTATCCATCCATGTGTCAGGCTCGGGATGGTTCTGTTTGGGTGACCTGGACGCGTCAGACAGACGCAGGCAACACGATCGCCTGGGCCAGGCTGGAGTTGTAAAGACTTGCGTCTCCCTTGGGCAGGTACGGGTATCGCTCAAGGCGAAACGGGAGCGGGTGGCTACAGCCGTACTAACGTGGACACCGCATGGGGGGGGACATCATGACGAAAACGCTGGCGATGATGCTGGCGGCGGTGCTGGCAGGAGGCGCAGTAATGGGTGATACGGTGAAGGCCGCTTTGAACGGACTTCGTGTAGAGTTCGACCGGGAATCCGGTGCACTGGTAAAGATGAGCTATCCGGGTGCAGGGACGATGCTCGACGCGCGTCCGGGTGAAGCGACACTGATCGATCTGGCCTATCCCATTGATGCGTTTCAACCCCTGCGCCTCGGCGCCCGTTGGAGCCGCGATGCCAGGATCACCGTACGGAACGACAGTGTGGAGGTGCGGTATGAGCGGCTGGGCGCCAGCCGTGACTGGTACCGCACCGATGGGGCCGTGACGGCGGTTGTCAGGTTCGAGGCGTTGCCGGATGGACGGTCCATTACGGTGTCGGCCGAAGTGACCAACAACAGCAAGCGTGCTGTTCGACAGGTGCTGTTTCCCGACTTCGGAGGCCTGGTCCCCATCGGTGACCCGGCGCAGACCGTCTTGAAGACATGCGGATTTGGATCGGCGCCTTTTGTCGAACTCCGGCCCAATGAAGGACGCAAGAGTACTCAGTTCTGTCATGATGCCGCCGCATACCAGTCGGAGACCAAGTCCGGAGGGCGATTTTCAGGCATGGTCGCCCGCTGGCTGGATCTCTCAAGTCTGCAGGGCGGCTTCAGTCTGTTCCCCCGTCTCTGGGGTTGGGACGACCAGGTGACCGTTCGGGTGCATCACAGCGAAACAGAGGACAAACTGCGGCTGCTGTACCGCAATGACATGGACTTGAAACCAGGTGAGATCTGGAAGAGTCACGAGTTCGTGCTGACGCCGCATACACAGGGATGGGCCAAGGGTATCGAACCCTTTCGCGGCTGGGTAAGGGAGCATTATGACCGCGAACGTGTGCTGCCGCTGCCGAAGCATGTGCGCGATGGGTTGGGGTTCCGTACCATCTGGATGAGCCTGGGATGGCCGGATGACCCGCAGGACGCGGTGTTCAAGGCGGCTGATATCCCCGCATTGGCCAAAGAGAGCCGGGAATACGGATTGGATGAGATTGTCGTTTGGGGTTGGAACCTGGGATTTACGATACCCATTCCAGGACCGTTTCCGCACTTGGGTACCGAGTCGCAGTTCACCGACGCCATTCGTGAGTCACGTGAGCAACATGGCGTGAATGTGGTGCCGTTTATCAGCGTCGTGCTGGCGGCAGGTGAGACCGCACAACGGTACAGCTTGCAGGTATCCGATAACGGATGGACGCAACACACTGAGACGGTGCCGCGGTTCAATCCGCCGTACTCCAACCTGTATTCGTGTGCGCAGTTGGGGCCGAACAACGACCAATGGCGCTCGGAGGTGTTCGACTCCATCAAACGCATGAACCGTGCAGGGTACCGGTCTCTCAGTTGGGACCAGTTCTGGAACCTGTCACCGGAGATCAACATGACCCGTTTGGCAGAGGATATTTGCCGGCTTAACCGCGCCAGTGATCCGGAGTCCACATTCAGCGGCGAACAACTCTGGAACATCGATATCGACTCACGGTATCTGGACTACACGTGGAACTGGGGAGGCTACGGGGACTACCAGGCCTACACGCACGCGTATCCTGCGCCACGTTTCAATATCTGTATTTCGGATTCCGCCTGGTCGGTGAAGCGCGGCTTCATGGACAATCTGTACATCAATGTATTTCCGCGGAAGGCGGGCAGTGTCAATGGCTCTGACTGGATCCGGAACTGGCCTGAACTGGGCAACGCGCTCAAGCAGTGTGCCGCTTTGCGCAAGCAGTTCTTGCCGTACTTCACCGAGGGGAAACTGATTGGAAACTGCATACTGACACAGTGGTGCAGTTCCGGTGTGGTGAACAGCTATGTACTGTCTGACCGGGCGTTGATCCTGGCTTTGAATGAAGGCCAGCCGGGTAAGGTCACGTTCCGTTATGATGTCCGGCCTTGGGTGACTGCGCCCGGTAAGCGGTACGAACTGCGCCGGTACGACACCCATGGGACCCTTACGGAGACTGCCGAGGTTTCCGGCCGCGGGACGTTGAGTACGCCGGTGTTGAACAGTCTCGACTTCGCCATCTACGAACTGGTTGCCCGATAGGGGATGGCGGACAGGCGGCGTTGCGCCTCGCAACACCGCCTGTCGTGAGACTGATCAAGGGAGAAATCCGTGTGACGTGAGCCAATCCAAGGATGGTTCTGCCTCTGCCTCGATCATCCAGATCGCATCGGGGGCGGCCTCTTCCAGCGCGTGCAGTGTTTCCGCCATTGGAATGGTCCCCTGTCCCAACGGCTTGTGTTGATCCGCCGTGCCGTCGTTGTCATGGATGTGCACGTAGGTGATACGCGAGCCGAAGGCGTTGATCCATTCGGAGTGCGTGGTCTGTGAGAATGCGGGAACGTGTCCGATATCGAGGCACATACCCAGACGCGGGTCGTTTACGCCGTCCATCACCGCCAGCTGCATAGCCGGGTCCGGCTCGAACACGTTCTCCAGATGGATCCATACAGTGGGCGGGGTCTGTGCGAGCAGGGCGCTCCAGTATTCGATCGAACGATCCACCCATCCCTGGTCAAAACGGGATCGTCCGGTGTACCCCAAGTGCAGTATCAGATGCGATGCGCTCATCTGTTCCGTGAAGCCGATCGCCTGCCGCATGCGCGCCGCGGTCGCCTCGCTGACCCATGGATCGATCGACGCCGGAAGCAGCCCGGAGAACGCGCCATGGATCGACAGCACGCCCGAAAATCCCTGCAGATCACGCTGGTATGTATCTACCAAGTCGTCAAAGGAACGCAGCCGGTCAGGGTGACAGAATGAGGTCAATTCCAGTCCATAACCGTTCTGCACGGCCAGAGGAGCGAGTCGTGGCGCGTCGGTATCCGAGCAGACAAGCAGCAGGTGTTTCATGCATCCATCCTTTCCGATCACCGGAAGCCACGCCGGGTATCGCGCCGTGCGGGCGGGTGACATCACCGCAGCAGTTCACCGCGTCCGGTGCGGGTTCCTTCCACCTGGGCTCTGCACAGCCAGGCGCCTCTGTGTGCAGGATGCTACACAGTAAACGTCGTAATGTAGTAAAACGGCCGGGTAACCCGCAGGAGGTGTGCGGTATGGGAATGATCTGTAGGGATTATCAATGTCTGTTCAGATTGGCACTCTGTGCCGTACTGCTGCTTCCACGCCCGGGTGTCTGCAGCGGCGTCAGCGGCGCGAGCGCGTCGCGATGGCAACCGCGCACCGGTTGGGTGACCAACGGCCCCTCGCAGTATTCGGTGGAATCAGTCCGCGGCCGACTGGTGTTCACGGTACGGGGCGCCGGTCTGGAACTCCCCTGGGCGCTGGATCTGCGGCCTGGAGAGTTGGATCCGGACTCGCGGTACCTGTTGCTTCGGTATCGGGCACACGGTGTCTCCAACGCACCGGGTAACTATCTGCTGCATGGCGTCGAAGCGACGCCGGGCGGTCGAACCTACCTGCCCAGTGAAGCCGTTGTGCCGGACGGCCAGTGGCGCACCGTGGGGGTGGATCTACGACGTCTGGCGCCGGCCGGCCCGACCACAGGGCTTGCCGTGAAGGTCATCTCCGGAGCAGACGCGGCGCGGTTAGAAGTTGAGCGAATCTGGTCAGCGGACGCCGTGCCGGATGGAACGGTCTGTTATCCGCTTCAGGAATCGGAAGCTGTCCAGCGGACGCTAGCATGGGACACGCTGAAGCCCACCCCCACGCCGTCTT
>CAZHSN010000127.1:8374-11204 GCA_964535125.1 uncultured bacterium | reverse complement strand
GGCGATCAACCACTGGCACGAGAATGAATCCATCGACTTGCTGAAGACAGTGCAGCGGGCGGAAGGGCTGTCTGTGGTGAATAATCTGACGCTGTACCAGCACAGAGACGACGCTCAGGGCGGCCCCTTCATCAAACCCGACCAGTATCCCATGGGTCCCGTACCCGGAGCAGACCAAGGTGACTGGCTGATCTGGATGGGCGAAGAGTACCGCAACGATCTTCAGTACGGCCACGTGAATATGCTCAACATCCGGCAGATCATTCAACCCATCGCCACGGGCCCCGGTTCCGGAGGACCTCCCGGCACGCCGGACTGGCCGTTGAACCGCAGCGCCCTGGAGGAGTGTCACCGGCAAGGCGGAATCAACGCCGAAGCGCATGGCTTGGGTCCGCTTGGGTTCAACGACATCCCCGCCAATGTGATCATGGGACTGAGCGACTTGCTTGATCAGACAGATCCAGATGACTATTATCGGCTGCTGAACAGCGGTATACAAATCGGATTGGGTAACGGCAGCGATCATCCTGCACGCGTAGCGGGCAGCTTACGCTGTTATGCTCATATCGAAGGACGTCTATCTTACCGCAAGTGGATCGATGCATTGAAAGCCGGCCGCACATTCACCACCTCGGGGCCGCTGCTTTTTTGACAGTAAACGGAAAACCACCGGGAGCGGTTCTGGATGTAAAACCCGGTGATCGGCTGCGCGTGCATCTGGAGGCGCAGTCCCGCTTTCCGTTGGGACGTGTTCAGATCATACAGAACGGCGAGATCGTCGCGGACCGGCAAACATCCGACGATCGGCTGACGCTGAACCTGGACGTTCCGGTTGAGCGCAGCCTGTGGATCGCCGCACGGTGCAGCGGTATGCCGAACGAGTGGAATCCGCTGCGGCGTTACGACATCGCCCATACCAGCGCCGTGTATGCTCTGGTGGACCGGCAGCCGGTGCTCGATCCGGCAGCCATCCAGCATTGGATCGACTATTTGAACGCGCACATTCAGCGCATTCAGACTGTGGCCATTTATGAACATGCCTGGCAAAGACAGGAACAACTCAACTACTTGCGGCAGGCACTGCGCCGGTATCAGGCGTTGCTGCGGCGAGCCAATGACGGTAACCGAAAGAGCGCATTATGAATAATGACAGCTGGACAATCAGCCGCCGCGACCTGTTGAAGGCCGGCGCACTCACCGCCGTCAGCGCGACCATGATCCAGGAGGGGACACCCGTGCAAGCACAAAGCCGCACATCGACATCCAATCCGCAGCGCACCCGAAACACGCTGATGGACTACATCGGCAGCCTGGAGATCATCGACGCCCACGAACATCTGGCCCCCGAGCCGGACCGCGTCGGGATGCCGGTGGATGCCCTCACGCTGGTGGGCATGTACAACTACGTGGACCTGCAAAACGCCGGTATGCCGCGCATCGACGGCGAAGGGCTGTGGGCGCGCAACTACATGATCGACGCATCCGTACCTCTGGAAGAGCGGTGGGCGCGCGTGTGGCCCTGGCTTCAACAGGTGAAATATGGCGGCTATTACCGCGCGGCCAAGCTGGCGATGAAGCGGTTCTACAACATTGATGACCTGAACCCGCGCACCTACCGCGAGTTGACAGAACGCATGCGCGCCTACAATACGCCCGGACTGTACAAACGTGTGCTCCGCGACGCCTGCCGGATCCGCACCTGTCTGGTACAGAACGGAAGGGTAGAGGGACAGCAGCCGGCGGACCTGCTGACGCCCGTACAGGGCGACACCGCCGGCGCGCCCATGTTCTGGAACTTGGACTACGCCAAAGCCATCAGCGCCATGCACAAAATGCCCATCGATACGCTGGATGACTATCTGGCCGTGCTGGCCGTTCATATGCAGGACTCGGTGAAGCGAGGGGCGGTGGGGTTTAAGCTGGGCGCCACGCCGATGGTGGCTCCCGATCGTAACGCCGCCAGAACGGAGTATCTGGAAGTGCTGAAAGGCGCCCGAGCCGGCATCCAACTGCACAGTGTTGTGTGGGATTTCGTGTGCGCAACGGCCGGTCGGCTGGGCAAGACGGTGGCGGTACATACAGGTGTCTGGGGCGACTATCGCACCAACGACCCGAAGCTGATCATGGACGCCGTGATGCGCCATCCGCAAACGCGGTTCGACATCTACCATCTGGGCTTCCCATCCACCCGTGATGTGATCTTCATCGTGAAAAACAACCCCAACGCCTGGGCGAACCTCTGTTGGTCTTGGATCGTCAGTCCCACCATCACGCGCGAAGCCGTGAACGAACTGCTCGACCTGGTCCCGGTGAATAAGGTGACCGCGTTCGGCGCGGATTACAGCTTCAATGTCGAATGTGTCTACGGGCATCTGCAGATGGCGCGGGAGGGCTTGGCCGAGGCGTTCACCGACCGGATAGCCCGCGGATGGCTTGGGCTGGATGATGCCCGGCATATCCTGAAGATGTGGCTGTTCGACAACCCGGCGTCACTGTACGGCTTGTCTCTGTGATGATTCAGCGCAGGGAGATATCGCACCATGCGTAAACCGCTGGCAGCCGCCATCGCGCAGCGTCTCATTCAGGACTACCTGGGCACTGACCCGCTGGCGCCGGGAGAGCGGCTGCCTACCGTACGGGAGTTATGCGCGCGCTATGGAACCACAACAACCACCATCTGTGCGGCGCTGGCTTCGCTGGAACAACGCGGCCTGATCCGTACAGAGCAGGGACGCGGATGCTACGTGCTGGATCGGCGCCGCCCTGCTGAAAGCTCTGCACGATATATCGGCGTGATCCTGGGCCAACCCGCCGACCAGCCCAACATGGT
>CAZHSN010000127.1:0-8364 GCA_964535125.1 uncultured bacterium | reverse complement strand
TCCTGCAGATGTACACGGGTATCGAACAGGCAGCGCGTCGGCTCAACTACCGCTTGATGTTGTCGCTGCACAGGGAGAGTTATGACCAGGAACGCGATGACGTGAACCAACTGCGCGCCGCCGGCTGCATGGGGTTGATCATCCATCCGGCGTTGCGCAAAAAGAGCCAACTGGCAACCGACTACCTGGCGCACGAGCATCTCGACTACCCCATCGTACTGATGGACCTATGTCACAAGGAACAACAGCGCCCCATGGTTGTGCCGGACAACTACCAGTCTGGCTTCGAAGTAGCCTCCTGGCTGATCGAGCAGGGACACCGGCGGATCGCATTCATGGACTGGAAAGCGGATGGAGATGAGTTGCTGAGCCGCAGCGTATCAGATCGATATGAAGGGTACCTCAGGGCTCATCAGGCAGCGGGCATCCACGCCCACTCCGCAGACCACTGGAGGATCACGTTCCCTCCGTTGTCTCCACCGGACTGTGATCAGGCTGAGCAGGACGCGCTGCAAGCGCTGAGGCGTATCGCAGAGGCGCCGTCACAGGCGCCCACGGCGTTGATGGCGTTGAACGATGAATGGGCTGTCCGCATGATGCACCTGGCCAGGCAATCAGGCATCCAAGTACCGGATGCGTTGACTATCACCGGTTTCGACAACAGTCCGCTGGTAACACGCATGGGGTATACCTTCCCGACCAGCGATCCTCAGTGGGAACGGCTGGGTGAAACGACCATGCAGCTGTTGGACCGCTGTATCCGGGGAGGGTTGACCGATCCCATGCAGTATGTGCTTCCTGCGCCCATGCTGTTGCGCGCAGGGGGTGTGGTCGCGCTGCAACACGCCCCTGCTTGACGGCAACAGGTCCCCATGGCGCTTGGGGGCACGTGTAACGCGCCCCCACGGTTGATCGCCGATCCGATAACTCCAAAGCGCAGGACGGCTCGCCCCTGCCGTTACTGCACGCGAAACACGCGATACGCTGTGTCGATTTGGCCGAACATGTCGCGGCTTCGCACCTCCAGCCGATAGGCGCCTGCCGCCGGCGTGGGCAATGAGCCTTTCCATACATGCGGGGTCTGCTGGGGTCCGGGGAGTTGGTTCAGCGCCTCTTTCGGCAACGCTCGTTCGCGTTCGATGGTCCTCGCATAGACCGGGTCAAGATCGGTGGACTGGGTCAGCGGGATCCAATCCCCCTGCGGATCCAGCCGCATGCTGACTTCGGACTTCGCTGACCCGAAGAAGACATTGGCGGTCACCGGAATACGCCGGGTTTCGGACCGCTTCACCACGGCCGGCATATCGATCTCCATCTGATAGTCTGCGGGGCGACGTGCGGCGCGGTAGCGCATACTGTACCGGTTGCCATCAAAACGCATGGTAAGCCAGCCGTTGGGAGCGCCATCGCGCATGGTGGTGTGGGGTACGCCCACTTCATCCGCCATCCCGTTCCACCAGCTTCCGCACGCGGTCACGGCCACCAGATGGTGATGGGGTGCGGCGCCTGGCCAGCCATCACGCGATCCCAGGAAGAAGTGTTCTTGCGTGTGCCAGTGTGCGCTCAGCGAGACCGCATGCGGATGCTTGGCCAACAGCGCGTAGATCTGTGCGCGGTCTTCCATCTCCATGATCGGGATGTGCATCATCAGCACCACCAGTTGGTTGCGCGGCAGCAGCGCCAGGTCGTTCTTCAGGAACGCCATCTGATCGGGATCCAGCTTGGCGATGTAGCGGTTGCTCTGTTCAAACCAGGGGTTGTTGATGATGATGAAATGCACCGGTCCGTAGTCGAACGCATAACACGGGGGACCCAGCACGCGCGTGAAGGTTTCGCTGGTCAGCTTCCAGTCCGGTGCGCCGTCATAGTTGCTGTCATGGTTGCCTTTTACGTAGTGCACAGGCCGGCCGATCTGCGCCAGCGCCTGGGCCATCGGTTCCATCAGGTCCAGATGATCGCCGACGTTGTCGCCCAGTGTCGCCACAAACGCCGCGGAGCTGCCGGCCAGTTCGGCAACGATGTCGCGCTCCAGGTAGCGGATCTGCTGGTGGTCATATACCTGCGTATCACCCAGTATGATCGCCTCGAAGCGGTTCGGCTCGGTACTCGGCCGCAGGCCAAAGTCGAGAGAGCGTGGTAATGGGCCGGTCGGCGCGATCCCGGCGTATTTGAGTTGCGGCGATCCATTCGGCCGATGGTTATACCAGAACTGCGGACTTCGATTTTCATTGAGCGGGAACTGCCAGCCGCGCGGCTTGATCACGAACAGCGTATCGCCATCGTTCAGTTCCACACGATATTGTCCGCGCGCATCCGTCCGGACGATTTCGCGCCCGTTGGAAACGCGTACTTGGGCAAGCCCCTTCTCATGGGTATCGCGCACGCCGTTGGCGTTGGCATCGTGGTACACCACACCGGTTGCCATGTCGGCAGCCGCAAGCGTTCCCGCCATGACGCAGCATGCAGCGACAGCAAACCGCTGCAAGACAGACTGTTTCATCTATCCCTCCCGTGTTTCGGTGGCTGTGCAAAGGCGCACGGCCACATGCCCGTGCGGTACAACCACCCATACCCACCCCGCGCGAACTCAGTCGGCATGGCTCCGCCGCGTCGCCGCGCAGGCTGTCTCCCTCAAGTTCTACGCAACACCCTGCGTCACCTGTACCGGCGTGATGGTCGACGTCCTGGGTTACAGCGGCCGGGTGAACGCGGTTCCGTCGGGACGCCAGATCAACCGCTCCACTTCCAGGAAGCGCAGCATGTTGGCCTGGTGGGAAATGAACGACAGATACCACTGACCGTCGTGCGTGATGATCTCGCTGGCGGATACGCCTCTCTTGACGGACATCGTATCAACGGGAAGTTCACGCCATCCATTGACCGGATGGTCGGATATCGCGGCTGTCAATCCATGCTTGTAGTTCGTGTAGATCATGTGATATGCACCATCGCGCTGGACGACAAACACCGACTCGGGCGGCGTGGTCAAACTGTGCGTCAGACGGATATACCCGGCGTCATCCCAGCAGCGCAGGTCCCGCGAACGCGCCACCCCGACGCAGCACTCCACCGGCAGACCATCCATGGCCTGATGGACCGCCGTATAGTAGCAGTAGAAGATCCCATCCGCCTGAAGCACCATGGGGTCGCGGCAGTCCGACCATCGGTCGGCGCTCCACACGCCCCATGGGCCGGGCTTGATGACCGGCGCATTTCCAACCCGTCTCCAGTGATACAGATCAGTGGAGACCGCCAGGCCGATGGCTTGCGCGCAGTGGCGGTTCACACCGGTGTAGAGCATCCAGAATCGGCCGTCATGTGCGATCACATGCGGCGCCCAGACCTGGTACTCATCCCATCCCTGGGCGGGCGAGCGGAGCACGGGGCGCTGCGGTGTCCAGCGTTTCAAGTCGGTGCTGATCGCGTGTCCGAAGTCATTGGTGGGATATTCGGGCCAGTTGGTCGCGGCGCGGCCGCGTATGTAGTAACAGTGAAACACACCGTCATGCGCACAGATCGCATGATCGATGGTGTGCCACCCCGGTTCACAGTACTTGCCGGCCAGCGGCCGCTCTCCGCCATACCATGCACTGATCAACGCCTCTGCTTGATCGCAGATCGCCTCCGGCGGCTGCAGCCCCGCCCAACTCCATTCAAAACGCGGCGGGCGCAGTCTGCCGCAAGCCGACTCCACGGCGCGTTCCAGCAAAGCCAACACCGTGCCCCTGAGCTTGTCATACTCAAATGGATCCTCACCTGCCTTCAGCGCCACAGGCGTTTTGGGCAGGCGTCGGCGCAGTGCCTGAGCCCGCTGCTGTATTGTCTTGCACACATTCGTGTTAACCACGGTGTCTCCTCCGGTAGACGCACCGACCGGCGTCAGTCAGTACATTATAGGCTTGCCGTCGCCGCACGCAATCCAGGGAAGTGGTTCCCTCATCCCCTGTACGCGGCCGGCTACGCCCTCAGGCCGGCAGCAGGCATAACGCGTTGCTGATGAGACGTCCCGGAGCGCGCATATACCGGCCGTTAACCCAGAGGCAACTGGATGCGCCTCCATCCAGATTCATGGCGTCGACGGCGCCCAACCGGGCCATCACCTGCGCCATCTGGGCGATGGTTCCGGACGCGCAGACCATCAGTACCTCTCCCGACGCGGTGATCCCAACGGCAGAACGCGCCCCTGCGGCGTTGAGTATCTTGCGATCGCGAAACCCTTCTGACACCGCTGTGTCTACCGGTTGACCGCGCGACACGAGCCGCGGTCCACAGCCGATGGCCTGTCGGACGTTTCGCCACCAGTCGGGACGGTCCGAGCGTTCCCATTCCACACGCCAGTTCACCGCAGCACCCGGCTTGAACCGACTGGCCATGCTGTGTTCCGCAGAGCCGATGCTGAGCAACACGCCGTCGGATGGAATCGTCTGTTCGCCGGACGAGACCGAATGGACTCGGCCATCCGAGAGACGTACGGTGACGCTGCCGCCGGCGCTCTGTTTGTACCAGCGGCTGGTAAAGAGCGCTGCCGCTCCGGGGTGGTTGACCAGATAGGCATACCAGCTGCCCGGCCCGCCGGGGTTGGCCACCGTACCGCGCACCACCGCCTTGACCGGCTCCATACAGTACGCGCCGCCGTCGGTCCATCCCAGCGTGGTACCGGTATTGCCGATGTGCAGCAGTTCTCCATCCCGCATCAGGTTGTGCCAAGGAAGCTTGACGGCGCCGGACACATAGGCATCAAAGAAACAGCCGTTGATCGCCGCCAGTGCGCCCTCGCGGCGCGCCATCGTTTCCAGCGACTCGGTTGGACCAATCCGTCCTCCAGCCAGGGAAACCCGCATCCGACACGATACTAGCGGGGCGCGCACCACCCATGCTGGCTGTGACTTACCACTCACGCCTACCGCTACCTGTTCACACGTAACACCCATATACACACCCCCTGAAGAGACGCTGCTCGGTGGCTGGTACGGCTATACCTGACAGTTAACCCATACATCAGGGAATCCTCCCCGGTAGCCGCGAACCTGTCAGAGATCGTGTGACACCTGTTCGGACATGGTCCCCGTGAGGGTTGTCTACTCACGTACGCTGTTCGCCGTCACGGTGTCGCCTGCGGAGTATACACGCACCGGAACCCGATGTAGTGCATGTTTGTGCCGGACGGATCGTGGAAGCTGCGGTCAAACACGCGCAGTTCATTCCGCTGACCGTGGTTCCACCCGCCGCCGCGGATCACGCGCGGTTTTGTCTTGACCGCTACCAGAGACATGGCGGGAGCGTTCCCTGACGTGGTGGCGCGACGCTGCCACACATAGACCTCGGTAGCCTTATTCTCATCTGGTCCCGGAGGGTTATGGGACGGCGCGTGCGTGTAGTAGTCGGCCTGGTACCAGTCAGCACACCACTCCCAGACATTTCCCGCCAGATCGTACACACCGAACGGGTTCGGCAGAAACGAACCCGCCGGTGCGGTATAGGCAAATCCATCGCTATAGCCCTCGATCGCCGGGTAACCGGGATGTTTCGCCTTGAGCGCGGTGTCGACGAGGTTACCCGCCTTGGCCGGCGGCGGCCAATCCGATCCCCAGGGATAGACGCGCTCATCCCCGCCGCGTGCGGCGCGCTCCCACTGCGCTTCGGTGGGCAGCCGCATGCCAGCCCAGCGCGCATAGGCATCGGCGTCGGCCCAGGTGACGTTCACCATGGGGTGATTAGGCTCAAGAACCCAGGGCGGCGGATCGGGCATCTTTCGGCCCGTCGCCATGGCGAACGCCACATATTGGGCCACTGTTACCTCGTGAACGTACATCCAGTAGCCGTCCAGGGAAACGGTTCGAGCGGGTTTTGCGTTTGCCTCGCCGTTGTCGCTGCCCATGGTAAACGAGCCGGCGGGAATGTAGACAAGCTTCGCACCGTCTTTGGGGTTCACCCATACTGCACCCGGCTGGGCGGTACTCGGCGGGAACGTGTCGGGCCGCTGCTGCGCAACGGCGGCAGCACCCCAGGCAAGCAACAGGCAGATCCAAGCCGTCATCTGGCGCATGTCAACGTTCCCTCCCATCCGGCGATACACCGGCGTCTCGCAGTGTCTGACGTCTGCAACCCGCCGGGCGTTTCACCCGTGATGCGGCGATCATCGTGTCGCAGCCGGACTGCAACGGGATGCAAAGCGCCCTCCGGACAGAGATGTCCGGAGGGCGCCGGAGGGATTCGCTTCGCTGAGCTTACTGAGGCGCGCGGGACGCGGGCCAACCCATGGCGGGGGTCTGCGACCACTTGCGACCATAGGGCATCAGCTTGGCGTGGCCGTCGAAGTACACGCAGTTGACGCCGGTCATGTGGTTGACGTTGGCCTAGCGGCCGGGATACGGGGTGGTGACGCCGTCATCCGCGTAGCTGTCCGGTCCGTCCCATCCATACAGGCCCTGTTCGGCCAGGATGACGCGGTCGGCAACCCACTCGGTGGAGTCGCTGACGGGTTGGTTCCACAGATTGCGGTATTCCGGCGTGGCGGCGCCCGGGGCGTAGTTCACGCACGGGAAGGAACCCGGATATCCGGCAGAGCTGCCAGGGCACCACACGTTGTACACCCAGTTGGGGAACCAGTCATAGGTCTGAGCGCCGAGGTCCGCGTTCGCGGTGGAGTACTTGACGCGGGAACTGGGGCAATACCACATCTGGCGGGACTTCATATAGCTGCCCAATTGGCGGTTTATCAGGAACCGGTAGAAGCGGTAGCCGTAGCAGCCGCCATCCAGGTTCGCGCCTTCGGGCTGATAGGGGTCGACTCCCCAGTTACGCTCGCCGGGGCCGGGGCCGTCGACGCCGTTGTAACAGCCGTTCGGGTAGACGCCTTCGTAGTCGTCGGCGTACATCTTCAGCGCCAAGCCGATCTGCTTCATGTTGCTGAGGCAGCTGGTCTGGCGGGCCTTCTCACGGGCCTGCGCGAAGACGGGGAAGAGGATCGCAGCCAGAATCGCAATGATGGCGATGACGACCAGCAGTTCGATCAAGGTGAACCCTTGACGTCGCATGTTTAGTGCTCCTTTCTTACTAGGAATGATCAGGTGCATCGATTACGTCGAATGAGTCACGGACTCAGCGATAGGCTGTATGACCCCTTGAGTCCTGGTATCCAGATACTCTTGACTGGTCGATACACAGGTGCGCTCAATGATGGGCGCTGGTAGGATACACGTCACATCCGGGTCCAACCGGCCAGAGGCCCGCTGCAGCACCAGATGGACCGCTTGAACACCCATGGCATGAAAGTCCGGATTGGATGTCGGAAACGGCGGATCAAACGATCGGGCGATCGGGAGATTGTCGAACCCCACGATCAACAGGTCGTCAGGTACGACGATGCCCATGCGTCTGGCCGCAATGCTCATGGAAACCGCTATGTAATCCTCAGTCGCGATGATGGCCGTAGGACGCGGAGACTGATTGCACCATTGCCTCAGCAGCGCCGTGCATTCGTCCAGATGGTCACCCATATAGAACCGCACAGGCCAATGATCTTCTTTGTACACCTGCAGTCCCGCCTGCCGCATCGCTTCGCGATACCCCGCATACCGGTCATCCAGGGACCGCGAGACATACGCACCGCGCGCATGCGCAAAGTGCATGGTGGCGATGCGCCGATGCCCTTTACGGATCAACAGCTCGGTCATCTCCAAACCGGACTGGTAGTTGTTGAACACCACCTTGGTCCGTTTGTGTGACGGATCGGCCATGTCGACCAGCACGATCGGGAAGTCCAGCAGTTCGGTGTTCAGATAGTCATGAGCCAGTTGCGCTATCGTCCGCATCACGGGCGCCATGATGATGGCGACACATCCTGCCTGTACCGCCTCATGCACATGGAGGCGTTCCCGATCGTATTCGCGCTCGGAGTTCATCACCATCACATGCATTCCGTATCGTTGCGCGGTACGCTCGATACCGGAAAACAGGTTGGTCATGATCTCGCAATGGATATGCGACGCGAGGAAGCCGATCAGATTCTGACGACCCACACCGCGTGTGTGCTAGGGATCGGCCACGTAACAGCCAGAGCCTTGCCGGTTCTCCAGCACGCCCTTCTGCCCCAGCATGCTCAACGCCTGCCAGACGGTGTTGCGCGACACCGAAAACTGCCGCTGCAGTTGGGTGATGCTGGGCAATCGATCGCCGGGACGCAGTCCTCCACGCTCGATGCAGTCCTGCACGATCCGTTCTGCAATTGTCTGGTAGAACAGGGGCCTCACGGCAGATGCCACACTCCGGAATCACGGTGTTGATGTGATTCTATGATGTGGAAAAAGCACCCGCAAGGTATTCTGTTCGATTCGGGAGGAAATTGTCTCAAAGAGTGTTTGG
>CAZHSN010000126.1:0-11388 GCA_964535125.1 uncultured bacterium | reverse complement strand
TTGGCGTGCACGACTCCTGCTTCCATGTCGGCGAAGCGCTGGCCTGTTATCAGCATGTTCGGCGGATCTATGAAGCCGCGGGTGTCGGCGATCGGCTGCACCTCGATCAGTTTGCGGGTGAGCACGCATGGGGTGGCAACGCGTCCCGTGACTTCTTCGCTGCAGCGCTTCGAGGCGACGTGGTTACGCGAACCGAGGAGGGATGGTGAGATGCCGAAACAGGTTCCCTTGGTAGCGCCGTGTATACGAGCGACTGAGACGATCCGTGTCTCTTCCCTGATGGGCGAACCGAGTTGGCGAAGGGCCCAACCCATCACGTTCGTGATACCGGTAACCCATCAGGAACCGATGGGCCGTACGGAGTGTCGGCTGCTTTGGGATGACACCTGTCTCTACGCCGGCTATCGGGCATGGGACAAAGACATCTGGAGTGTGTACACCGAGCATGACAGCCGTACCTGCGCGGAGGACTGCCTGGAGTTGTTCCTTCAGCCCGAACCGGGCAGCGAACGGTATGTGAATTTCGAGATCAATGCGCTGGGTACGGTCTACGACGCCTGTTGCTTGCGTCGGAAGGCGGGCGGAGAGTCCGATCATCGGTGGGCCGCTTGGAACTGTGACAAGCTGCAGTGTCATGTCGGGATCAACGGTGTGATCAACCGTCCCGACATTGAAGACACCTGGTGGGAACTGGTGTTGGCCATTCCGTTCGCGTCTCTGCCAATTGCGAATGGCACGCCCAAACCCGGCGATCGATGGAAGTTTCTCGCCAGCAGGTATGACTACTCCATACATCTTGAGAGAGGCGTGGAACTCTCTGCCAGCGCGCCACTGAGCGCGGTTCGGTTCCACGCTCCCGAAGAGTGGACGTATCTGGAGTTCACTCGGTAGACGCTGCTACAAACTCCAGCGCCCTGCACTGATAGGGGCGCATGGGCGCGGTGAAGAGCCAGCTGTCGGCACGTCTGGACGCTGCGAACACCTCTCCAGTGACCAGGTCGCGCAACGACGCGCCATGCGGGGCATCCGGCCAGTCGGCTGCGGACAGGGTAATGCGGGCGAGACGGCCGTCGCCATCGTGGAGCAGAGTGAGCAGCCGGTCGCCGTACCGCTCAATCCGCACGTCGTTCTGTGCGCTGACGGCAAAGGGAATCGGTCGCCAGCCTGCGCTTGACAGCCGTTTGATTACCGGCAGATACATGCGGAAGAGGTGACGGTCGCGGTTATACCAGTCGGGCCGTGTCCAGTACATGTTGGAATGGGCGTTTTCACTGAACATGCCGGGGTAGCATCCGTAGTGCATGCATCGCTGCATATACCGGTCTACATAGTCGGTGGTGAATAACGTGAAGTCGGTGTTTTGCAGCAGCAAATACGGTTTGGTCGCACTGAGCGCACGGCGCAGGGCGAAGACACTGTGCGCATCCGGGGTCCACTTTCCCTCGCGGAACCAGTTGGTCTCCGTGCCGGCGACGTCCAATAACGGCATGAACTGGTGAAACCGCCACGGTGTATAGTTGGCCATCAACAGCTTATTCATGGGATGCAGAACTTGGCGCATCGCGGCGGCCATCTGCCATACGCTGAACCAGGTGGGTATTACCGGGCGGAAACTGTCTGAAGCGAAGGTTGGCGGGTCCGGAGACCAGGCGATCGAGTCGGGGCGGTAGTTCAGTACATCCGCCCATCCCTCAATCGAATCCAGATACTCGCCGTCCAGCACGCCTTTCTGTTCAGAGTACCGCTCGGCGCGAATCTCCGGGCCAAAGCTCCACGTGAACTTGGTGTGCTCCCCATCCGGGTGGGGTAGATGCGGATTACCATCAAGAACCCATGTAGCCCCTTGCACCCATGGGGCATTGATGAACTCAACCACCTGCTGTCCGGATGCCCCCTGGGCTCCGCTGTGGATCACACTCTGGGCCCAACCGCGCTGTGCGGGTGTCCCCGACCGGTACTCGGACACCATACGCATGGCGGCGTCGTACTCTCGAGGCGTATCGGGACTCATCTGCATCCACCATGTCTGGGGTTCTGTGTAGTGGAAGCTGAGTATCCCCAAGGCGTCGTCAGACGCGACGCTGTTCGTTCCCTCGTGGTAGGCGAAGTGGAAGTCCTCCAGTCCTTCCACTGTCGCAGGGTCTGTGAACGCGATCCACTGGCCCTCGGCTGTCGCACGGCGTGCGAACCATTCGGGATACAGGGAGTACCAACGCTCCAGAGCGGCGCGCATACCCCATTGCGGCTCAAAAGTCGCTGTGACCGCGGTCACTGATGCAGCGCCGTAACGGCCATGGATGGAGTGCGCTTTATTGGATGCCGTCAGCGCCACGTCGAATGCGGCGACCAGTAGACGCTGACCGCCGTGATACCGAAACCGGCTGATGCGCGGACCCTGTGTAGGCGGCCCTCCCAGCAGCATGCCACGGGATGGGGTGGTCACACAGATGAACGGCCAATGGGAGTGCCAACCGATGGCGCCCGTGTTGGGGATCTGCGCCAGTGCACCGACCTCCTCTGCACCAACCGGCCGGTGTGCGACGGTATCTTCCCACCAAGTGACAGGTCCTTCGGGGACTCGCACCACACGATACAGCGTGATGGCGCGGTCGGTTCCGGTGGTGTCCTGAACCACCAGTCGATCGCCATCCGGCTGCCGGTCCATGCTGACCTGACGCAGTCCCAGCTTGCTCCATTGATCAGGCGGCAGTACATCACTGCCGGCTGCTGTGTCACGCGCATACCATCCGGCCGGAGCGCCCTTGCTGAGGCGGGGCGGTGTGATCGCCTGGCCATCAAACAGACGGTCCGGGGACAGTTCCTGTGCGGTGAAGTCATCGAACCACACGGCGCCTTTATGACGGCGGAACAGCGCATGGATATGCAGACTTTGCAAGGGTTTATCCGGGTACACGATAACGCTGCGCTTTACCCATCCATGCGTTCCGGTGGGGAATGATGCTATGGTTCCCCAGAGCGGCGTGCCGTCTGTGTAGTAGGCATCCAAGTAGATGGAATAGTGGCTGTCGCTTGCTCCCGATACGCCTTCTGCACGGCTCCAACCGGTCACCAGTACCGGTATTGGACGCGTCTGGTGCAGGGTTAACCGGTAGGTCGCTCCGCGCAGGTCTGCATCCGATGCGTTCACGCATCGGATCGCATTCCCGGTGCGTCCCTCGCCTCGGGCGACAGTGTATCCCTGCTCAAAGGGACGCCATCCGACCGCCTGTCCATCCGCTATCTTTTCGAACGAAGGATTGGTCAGCAGGTTGGCGCTCGCGGAGCCGGAGAACCAGATGGATAGCACTGCGGGTATCAGGCGCATCAAGTACTTCATGCGTATATTATGGCGCGAACGGTTCGGTTCCGTTAAGCTGTAGGCACATACAGTGCATACGAGGTCACGTGATGCGACGTCTGGTCCGCTGCAGTGCGATCCTGTTAGCCATGCTGTGGTGGCTTCTGTGCCCGGTCAGTTCGATCACTGCCGACTGGTCGGCGCCATGGAACCGCGGCAGAGAGACAGACCTTACCGCTGAGTGGGAGAAGCCTCGTCCGACCAATCTGAAGGACTTTTACAACCTGTACAATCCCCGAATCGTGGAAGTGCCCGGATCCGTCTGGCGCTATCGCATGTGGTTCTTCGGCTGGGCCACCGGTGAAAACAATCCACAACCGCCGGACGGTACGTTGATTGGGGACGCTATCTACCATGCCAGAGCCCGTGCGCTGGATCAATGGGAGGTGTATGCTGGCAGAGATCCCCGCGGGCACGCGGTCTGGGATCGGTCGGGTGACGCGTCCCGCTGGGTTCCGGTTGTCCGGTCCAAATCCGAGTGCCCCTGGACGAACGCTGCGGTCGGCGATCCCTCCGTGGTGTATCACCGCGGACGGTATTACATGGCGTTATCAGCGGTTGGCTTTGAACCGCATGCAGACGTCAAACCTCAGCGCCTGTACATGATTAACAGCGTGATGGGGGCGACATCGCGGAACGGTATCGACTGGGAACTGACGCCGCGTCCCATCGCGCTGTGGAACCGCGAGATGTCCATCCGGTTTGATCTGAACGATCCGCATGCGCGGCCTCCTAAGGGCTACTACGGGGGATACCATCGGCCGAGCCTAATGCTAGAGGGGAATCGCTGGAAGTTGTGGTTTGACTACTACCATCCGGAGGCGTTTCTGGCGATGGGGTATGCCGAGTGCAGCGGCGAGTTCACCCGGCCGGAACACTGGCATGTACTGCGCAGCGGCCGTCATCCCTGTTTGATGGACTGGCCCAACCCCAGCGTGATCCGGGTCGGCAAACGCTATCTGGCGTTTGCCGACGCTCCCTGGTACCCCTCGCCCTATGGCGGAGACGGACGGCTGATTACCATGGCGGAATCGATCGACGGCCTGAACTGGAACACCCTGGGGCACATCCGTCCAGAGGGACTCGCTTCGTCTCATGTGCCGGAGGCGTTTCTTCGTACAGAACCCGATGGAGACTGGCTGTATCTGTTCTACGCCTGGAAACCGGAAACTCGGCCGGATACGCCGTGGGACTTTCGGTATAAGGCGATTCGGTATGTCCGTAAGCGGGTGGCGCCGTGAAGACACCGCTTGGATACCTGTTGATCCCTCTGATGTGTTGTGCAGCGGCCGTCGACGCCACAACGTGGCACGTCAGTCCGGATCCGCTGTCATCCATACCGGAGCCGCAACGGCTCCCGTCGATCTCATCGGTGACCGATCGCGTGCAGCCGGGCGACACGGTGGTGATCCATACGGGTATCTATCGGGAAACGGTGGTGTTTGATCGCGGCGGGCGACCGGACCGTCCCGTCCGCGTGATGGCAGCAGAAGGCGCGCATGTCATCGTGACCGGAGCGGATCGGATATCGGACTGGAAGTCGGTGACGGATCGACCAGGGGTGTTCTATACGCACTGGCCACACCGGTTCATTACATGGGGCAGGGATCACACACACGCGGGCGCTTTGCCGGTAGGCAGGGCGGAGCAGGTGCTGGTTGAGGGGTATGCGCTGCTGCAGGCTCAGCACACCGCTCAACTGACTCCAGGCACGTTCACGGTGGACATGGATGCTCAGCAACTCACCATCTGTCCCGTGGCTAACAGTGTGGGGTATGAACCGGTTCAGATGGAGCATCTGCGTGTCGAGGCCAGTGTGCGGTCCGCCATCTGGGTGGTGAATGCTCCGCACATACACACCAAGGGGTTGATCTTTCGTTATGCCGCCAATCATGCACAGGAAGGTGCGGTACAGGTTAAAGCGCCGCATGTGCGGTTTGAGGATTGCCAGTTCGAGCGTGTCAATGGCGTTGGATTACGGGTGGAAGCGCCGGAGGCCCGCATATACCGCTGCACGTTCCGCGACAACGGGTATGGGGCGTTTGAGGCGGTCCGCGCACACGGGCTCCGCTTGGTCGGCTGTTTGATCATGCAGAACAACATGAAGGGGTTTGACCGTGGGTGGGGAGCGGTAAACAAGATTGTGCTCAGCCGGAATGTGCTTGTGGACCAATGCCGTTTTTTGCGCAATCGGGGATTTGGGTTATGGTTTGACATCGGCAATGAGCGGTGTACGGTTTCGCGCAGCCTGTTTGCGGAGAACGAGCAAGCAGGTCTGTTCTACGAAATCTCCATCTCACTCTATGCGCATGACAATGTCTTCATAAAGAACGGCTGGGACGCAGGCTACGGCTCATGGGGTGCAACCGCAGGTCTGGTGCTCTCCAGTTCTGAACGTTGCCGAGTGGAGCGCAACCTGTTCTTTGGAAACCACGAAGGATTGGCGTTTCGAGAGCAGCGACGCACCACACCGACAGTCATCAGTGACCGCGAGCGTCCCGTGTGGAACCGTGATCATCGGATAGAACGCAACCTGTTTGTTGCCAATGGAGTACACGTATGGGGCTGGTTCGCACAAGGCGATGCCCGCCACTGGCCCGACAGTTGGCAGACGACGGCGCCGGCGCCGATAAACCAGTCGGGAGATATGGCGCACCGGTATCTGGCTGTCGATGCCGAGGGCCATCCGACCCGGGCGAGGCTGCCGGACTTGCGGTTGGCAGTTGACCATAATCTGTATACGGCACTGCCCGGCGGTGTGATGTGGGGATGGGGTCCGCAATGGGATGACCACAAGACGTACAACTCTCTGGCGCTGTTGCGCACACACCTGGGATTCGAGCAAAGCGGGTTCATTGTGGACGCGGTCTTTGTCGACTCATGGAACGCCGATTTCCGTTTGCCCGACCGACACCCGGCGATCAGGCAGGGTTGCTATCCCGCCCGCAGCGTCCCGGGTGTGCGCCTTACAGAACGTCCGGTACGATAAAGTGCGGCGGATGAGCGCCCGACAACACAGGAGGACAGCATGCCACTGAAACCGTTTGGACCGCCCTGGTACGGTGCGGCGTATTATCCTGAGGACTGGCCGGTGTCGCAGATCGCGGAGGACATAGCGCTCATGCAACAGGCCGGCATGAATGTGATGCGGATCGGCGAGTTCGCCTGGAGCCGCATGGAGCCGGAAGAGGGGCGGTTTGAGTGGGAATGGCTGCATCATGTGGTCGACGCCCTCGCTGAAGCGGGGATCGCTACAATCATGGGTACGCCCACACCGACACCGCCGATGTGGCTGGTGGAGCGCTACCCGGAATGCCTGTTCGTTCGGGAAGACGGCACATTGGCGCAGCATGGCGGGCGGCGCCATCACTGTCCGAACAGCCCCGTCTACCGCCGGCACGTGGAACGCATCGTGACCGCGCTGGCGCGCGAGTTCGGTCAGGATCCGCATGTGATCGGATGGCAGATCGACAATGAGGTGTACCCACTGCATCCGTCACGCGCCTGTTGCTGTGCAGTCTGTAAAACACGGTTCAGCGAGTACCTTCGGCAGACGTTTGGCACGATTGAGGCGTTGAACGCGGCCTGGTGCACGACGTTATGGAGTCAGGAATACCAGCGTTTCGACCAAGTGCCGACGCCGCGTCCGGATACATGGCATCACCCGTCGCTGCTGTTGGCCTGGGATCGGTTCACGAATGCAAGTTATGTCGACTATGTTGAGTTCCAGGCGGATATCCTGCACGCATGGGTGAGCCAGCCGGTGGGTACCGATATGATGATGATCCCCGGCATCGACCACTGGCAGATCAACCGCTCACTGGATGTGGTGCAGTACAACCACTATCACTTCGGTGCGGGACTGCGCGATGCGGCCTTTTGGTTCGACTACCTCCGGCCCATCAAGCCGGACCAGCCGTTTTGGAATACCGAGACTGCAACCAACTGGGCTGGTTCCACCCGCACCACCGGAGTCAGTCCGGAGGGGTTCTGCCGGGCCAACAGCTGGATGCCGATTGCGCTGGGCGGTGAAGCCAACCTGTTCTGGCTATGGCGGCAGCATCGGGTGGGTCAGGAGTTGATGCACGGCGCTGTAGTGAGCAGTTGCGGGCGCCCGCTGCATATATTTCCTGAGATCCAAGAGGTGTCCGATGGATTGGCGCGGGCGGCGGAGTTCCTGAACGGAACGCGGCCGGAGTCATCGGGATTGGCGCTGCACTACAGCAATGAAGCGCATCTGTATTTGAAGAACGCTCCACTCTCCGAGCGGACAGCCCATCTGGAGCGCGTGATGCATTCGTTCTACCAACCCATGATCCGCGCGCAGTACCGACCGGATGTGATCTCTCCTGAGGCCGATCTAGGTTCCTATAGGCTGGTGTTTACGCCGTTTCTTCCCTGGTTGGGTGAAAGCCGGCTGGACGAGCGGATCGTGGACTGGGTGAAGCGTGGCGGGATCTGGGTGGCCGGACCTTTGACCGACATCATGGATGGTCAGGGATCGAAGTGGACGCACGCTCCGTTCGGTATGCTGGAGTCTTTGACATCGGTGCGCTGTGTGTATCAGTTCCCGGGCGATGGCGGGCGTAGCTGTACCATCCACAGCTGTGCGGACACCGAGACCACGGGGTCGGTCTGGTTCGACGCGTTTGAGGCTGACCGTGCGGTGGAACTGGCCCGGTATCTTGACGGCCCGGCTGCGGGATACGCCGCCATGGTGATGGCGGAGTACGGCGAAGGCGCCATCGTGCTGCTGGGCAGTTGCCTGGATGAAGCCGGCATCATCGGGTTGCTGCGCGTCACTTCGGAGAAAGCGCGTATCAGCCCAAGTGCTGAGGCGACTTCCTCGTTGCTGGTGGCGCCGCGCTGTGGAGACGCGGGACGCGGGCTGGTGGCTGTGGAGATGGATAATCAACCGGCTGTGCTGAGCTTATCCGAGCCGGGGACCGACATACTCACTGGCGCAGCAGTTTCCGGCGAGGTGCCTGTTGAGCCGTATGGAGTACGCGTCATACGGTTCAGCCTGTGACACAAACTGCGGCGGGTCGCTTCAACCGGCAACCCGCCGTCATCTGGACGAGTGCGCTGAGGTTAGCTGGTTTTCCCGATCTTGAAGATCTTCGTGCCACATGTGCCGCATGTGCCGGTTGTCGCCGGCCGGCCGTTCTTCAAAGTGGTGGCTGTGGCGTTCTGGATCTCACGCTTGGCCTTGCACTTGACGCAATACCCTTCCATGAACCATTGGCCTCCTTGGGCTGTGAGTGTGATGGGATCCCTATATGTACATGTCTGCGGCGTGTACTGTCCGTAGCACGTGCTATGATTGTAACGTACAGTGAGCGATATGGGTAGCCCCACAGAACAGAATCTACCGTATTCCGGGCAAATCCCGCTACCAGCGGGACTGCTCCGCGTCGCCGATGTCCTGCGGAACACCGGATGGGCGGAGGCGGTGTATGCCGTGGGGGGATATGTTCGCGACTGGCTGCTGTATGGCCGGGCTCCGTCGGGTGATGTGGATCTCGTCTGCACGCGGTCCGTCGAGTCGCTGGTGGCGTTGTTGTCTGCAGCCGGATTGGTGGACGGAGAGCCGGTGGTATACCGGCGGTTTGGCGTCGTGCGTGTGGTGCTTCGAGGCGTGGCCTGTGAGATCGCTCTGGCGCGGCGCGAGAGCTATCACACAGACAGCCGCAAACCGGTCTCGGTGGAGCCGGCTTCGTTGGATGAGGATGTGCGTCGGCGTGACTTCACGGTGAACACGCTGTTGGCCCGTCTATCCGATGGCCGGTTATTCGACCTTACGGGAGCAGGGCTGCGGGACCTTCAGGAACGTGTCCTGCGGACACCTGCCGACCCTGAGGTGAGTTTCTCCGATGATCCGTTGCGGATTCTGCGTGCGGCCCGGTTCCATGCACAACTGCCGGTCCGTATCCATCCCGATGTCCTGCAGGCGATGACCGGTTGCGCCCACAGGCTGAGGATTGTAAGCGCAGAACGGCTGCGTGATGAGTTTACTAAGACCCTGTGTGCTGCGCGCAGTGTGTCCGGGTTGCGTAGGCTGCAAGAGACCGGTGTGTTGTCAGAGATCGCGCCGGAGCTGTCTGCAATGACCCGGGCGCCGCAGAATCGATTGACCGACCGTACCGTCTGGGAGCACACGCTGTGTGCGCTGGAGACTCTGGATGCTGATGCGGACATCACGTTGCGTTTGGCTGTGCTGCTGCATGATGTCGGGAAGCCATCCACAGCCGTCGGGGATGGTCAGTCGCTGTCATTCCATGGTCACGCTGAAGCTGGGAGCGTGATCAGCCAGGAATGGATGACTCGCATGCGGTTTCCCGGTGATATCACGCAACGTGTCAGCCAGGCGGTGCGGTTGCATATGCGCGTTGCATCATACACCCCCGGTTGGACAGACGGCGCCGTCAGACGGCTGGTCCGCGATGCAGGCGACGTGCTGCCGCTGGTGATTGATGTAGTCCGGGCGGACAGTCAGGCTGTCGGCCCGGAACTGGCCAACCCGCATCTCGATGCCTTGGAGGAGCGCGCAGAGCAGTTGCGGCGCGAGATGGGGGGGTACCGTCCCAGAATACCGCTGACCGGTACGGACATCATGCGTATATTGGGCGTCGCCCCAGGGCCGCTGGTCGGTGAGGTGATCCGCTACCTGGAGGATGCTGTGATACGCGGAGACCTGACCGCTGCCGATAGCGAAGCGGCGGCGCAGCATATCAGGGCTCGGTGGGGTCATTCATGATTACCCCCGGATTGTATGAATCTCTGGAGCGGTGCGCCAAGGAGGCCGGGGCCGATCTGGTAGGCATCTGTGGCGCCACTGCGCAGGATCCGCAGGATGTGCTCACACGCTGGATGGCCGAGGGAGCGCACGCCGGGATGGGTTGGATGGAACGCGCGCGTGGCCAACGGTCTCTGCAGGCGTCAGCACACTGGTGGCGCTCTGCTCTGGTGATTGCTGTGTCTGTCGGTCACGGGCCTCCGCCGTCGCTTCGTGAGGGAGAGGCGCGCATTGCCGACTATGCGGTGGGCGATGACTACCACGCCGTGTTGGGCGCCATTTTAGCCCGGTTGATCGATCTCTGGCGCGCTTGCGCCCCGCACCACCGGCTGGACTGGAGTGTCGATACGACCCCCGTCAGCGAGCGCTCGCTGGCTGTCGCCTCCGGGTTGGGGTGGATCGGACGTAATGCGATGCTGATACACCCGGAATGGGGCAGCCGTCTGATGCTGGGTGTCGTCTACTCCGATCAACCACCGTTGACTCAACCGGAAGTCGTGGCGGACGGGTGCGGCGACTGCCGGCGCTGTGTCGATGCCTGTCCGGCTCAGGCGATCCGTCCAGACCGTACGGTGGACTGCAGGCGCTGTTTGAGCTACCAGACCATTGAGCATCGGGGCGCATGGACAGGAGATACGGCTCAAGTGATCGGCGCCCGGGTGTTCGGCTGCGACACCTGTCAGGATGTCTGTCCCTATAACACTCCCAGCCCCGAGCATCCGCTGCGTGGCGCGTCGGCGCGGTGTGAACGGCTGCTGCCTCGTGCGGGGATGCGTCCCTTCAGCCTGCCGCACGGGGAGATCACGGGTAAGTGGTTTCAGCGCACGTTTGCCGGTTCTGCAGTGCTGCGCTGCCGTCTGAACGGGTTCACGCGTAACGTACAGGCTGTGCGCGCATACGCCCGTAGAGTGCGACCCATCTGTATTACACTAAAAGGTGATACCGCACACAGTGCTGAGGAGGGATGAACTGAAACAACGAGTGGTTACCGCCTGCCGGGTGCTGTCATTGGAGCAGGTCGCCAATGAGCAGTATGCCGCGTGGTTTGAGCAACCGACGATCGCCCGCGAAGCGACCGGCGGACAGTTCGTGGAGATGCGGCTGCCGCAGCGCGACACACCGCTGTTCAGCAGACCGTTCAGTATCTGTGATGTGGATGTCTATGCCGGAACGTTCTGTGTGGTGTTTCTGGTGCGCGGCAGCTTTACACAGGCATTGAGTGAGATGCAGCGCG
>CAZHSN010000125.1:0-11458 GCA_964535125.1 uncultured bacterium | reverse complement strand
AGGTGCCCAGCGGATGATCGAACGGCTCGGACGGCAGCGACGCGAAGTCGATCCCAGCCTCTTTCAGCATCCGCGAGAGCTCACGGGTGGTCAGCGCATAGTCCACATCCGGGATCACGTCATTGGGCGTTAGCCCCAGTTTGTCGTGCCAGTAATGGGTGGCGGCGTTCATCTCCGGGCGGCCTGCCTCGAACTTTTTAGCGGTACACGGCATGATGGACACCACACGTAGCTTGCGCGGGTCTACGCCTGCCTTCTCCGCCCAATAGGTCTTGGCCAGCGCACCGAACATCTGCTGCGGCGACTTGCAGGTAGACAGATGGTCGAGTTGTCCGGGGAAGAAGTGCTCAATGAACTTGATCCAGCCCGGCGAGCACGAGGTGATCATCGGCAATGTGCCGCCGGTGGTCAGCCGCTTGATCAGTTCGTGGCCCTCTTCCATGATCGTCAGGTCTGCCGTGAACTGGGTGTCGAACACGCGGTCGAAACCCAGCCGACGCAGTCCGGCGACCATCTGACCGGTCACCAGCGCGCCGGGTCCCAGTCCCATCGCTTCGCCGATACCCACCCGGACGGCCGGAGCCGTCTGGATGATTACCGTGAGTTCGGGGTTGTTGATGTCCTTCCAGACTTCCTGGATCTGCGAGTGCTCTGTGATGGCGGCTGTGGGGCAGACCAACGCGCACTGACCGCAGTTGGTACAGGCCACGTTTCCCAAGCCGTGGTCCATAAATGTGGTGATCTTGCTGCGCAGACCGCGGCCGGTAACATCAATGGCGTGTACCGACTGCACTTGAGAGCAGACCTCCACACAACGCATGCACAGGATGCACTTGTTGGGATCACGTACCAGCGCGGTGGACGAGTTGTCCAGCGGCAGGTCTTTCAGCTTGGTTTTGGCGAAGCGGGGTTCGCGAATGCCCAGCTGATGCGCCATGGACTGCAGTTCGCAGTTCATGTTGCGGTCACAGTTCAGGCAGTCCTGCGGATGGTTGGCCAGAATCAGTTCCAAGTTGGTGCGCCGCGCTTTCTGCACGCGCGGCGAGTTGGTGGTGATCTCCATATTGTCGGTCACTTTGTGGATACAGGAGCGCACCAGCGTGCGCGCACCTTTCACTTCGACCACGCAGATCCCGCAGGAAGCGTTTGCCGACACACCCGCCATATAGCACAGGGTGGGCACCTTGATGCCCGCCGTGCGGCAAGCGTCCAGGATGGTGCTGCCCCGTTCCACATGGTGTTCCTGGCCGTTTATGGTGATATTGAGGATTTCCGTGCACATAGTTGTGTCTCCCCCTTACGCTTTGATCTTGATGTCGCAGCGGAGACAGCGGAACGCCTCCTGCCGGGCCTCTTCACCCATGTAACCCTGGTTGACTTCCTGGAAGTTGCCCTTGCGTTCGTCCACACAGAGATGGCGGCCACAAGCGCTCTTTCCGGTGACGACATCCAGAGGCGGCGCCGTCCGCTCGTATTCAAACTCGCGGAACAGCTGCCCGAAACGCCGGACGCCCATCAGATCCAGGTCGATCACTTCCACGGCGTCGCGCGCCATGCCCATCGCTTCCGCTGCAGTGGATGGTCCGGTCACCATGTCACCTGCGGCATACACATGCGCCACACTGGTATGGAAGTTGTAGGGGTTGATACACGCAGTGCCTCCTCGCGCGGTGGCCACACCCTCGCGCTCCAGCAGGCCGCTGTCCACGCGCTCGCCGATGGCCAGCACCACGGTGTCGCAGGTGATCTGGTGTACATCGCCTGTCTCCACCGGTTTCCGACGGCCGGAGATGTCGAAGTCACCCCCGCTCATCTGGGTCACTTCCAACGCTTGGACCTGGTTATCGGCGTTACCGACGATCCGCTTGGGCGCGGCCCAGTACACAAAGCGGATGCCTTCGGCTTCGGCCTCTTCGATCTCCAAACGGTTGGCCGGCATGCTGTCACGGTCACGTCGGTAGACGACGGTCACATCGTGCCCCAGTCTCCACAGCGTGCGTGCGGCATCGATGGCCACATTGCCGCCGCCGATGATCGCCACACGGTTGCCCAGTGCGACCTTCTGGTGCTTCTCCAGCGCTTCCAGCAGATCGGTACCCTGCAGTACGCCTTCCAGTTCACGCCCTGGCAACTGCATATCCATATGATCGTACGCGCCCACCGCCAGGAAGATGGCGTCGAACTTCTTCAACAGCGCGGCGCTGGTGATGTCGCGGCCATACTGCGTGTTGAACACGAACTTAACACCCAGGCGCTCAATAAACGCCAGTTCCTTGTCCAGCACATCCTTAGGCAAGCGATAGGCAGGGATCCCGTACCGCAACACACCGCCGGCCTTGGGCTGCGACTCATAGATGGTCACCGCGTGACCTAAGCGAACCAGGTAGTACGCGGCTGTCAAGCCTGCCGGTCCAGAGCCGATGATGGCGATCTTCTTGCCGGTGGCCGGCAGTTTTTCGTCGATCAGCCGCTGGTAGATCTCAGACTCCCGGCCCATTTTATACATGGTGTCGGCCAGGTAACGGTGGATCTCACCCTGGTGCACCGGCTCATCAATGGTATCTCTCCGGCAGCGCATCTGGCAGTGGAAGTGGCAGATGCGGCCGATGGTGCCGGGCAGCGGATTGTCGCGCAGGGTCGACTCGAACGCCTCTTCCAGCCGATCCTCTTTCAACAGGGCCAGATAGGCGGGGATGTCCATGTGCAGCGGACAGGAGTTCGAGCAGAGCGCTTCGAACAGCGTCTCGCAGGTTCCGCCAGAGCAGTGCTTGCGGTGGATATGCTCTTCGTACTCATTACGGAAGTACTTCAGCGTAGTCAATACCGGATTGGGTGCTGTCTGACCCAGTCCGCACAGTGCGGTATCCATAATGGTTCGGCCCAGGTCCTCCAACTCTGTCAGGTCCTCTTCGGTGCCGAAACCATCGCAGATACGGTTCAGCATCCGCAGTTGTTGGGACAGACCTTCCCGGCAGGGAACGCACTTGCCGCAGGACTCGGCATTGGTGAACTCGGTGAAGTACCGGGCCACGTCGACCATGCAGTTGTCCTGGTCCATGACCACCATGCCGCCCGAACCCATGATAGCGCCCAACGAGGCCAGCGACTCATAATCGACCGGCGTATCGAACAGCTTTGCCGGGATACACCCGCCGGAAGGTCCGCCGGTCTGCACGGCTTTGATCCGCTTGCCCTCCGTGGAAGCGCCACCGCCGATCTCGTACACGATGGTGGTCAGCGCCGTACCGAGCGCCAGTTCGACGAGGCCGGTGTTTTTGACCTTGCCCACCAGAGAGAACACCTTGGTGCCAGAGCTCTTCTCAGTACCCGTCGACGCGAACCAGTCACCGCCGCGCGCAATGATAACAGGAATATTGCTCCAGGTTTCCACGTTGTTGATGTTGCTGGGCTTGTTCAGGTATCCACGCTGGGCAGGGAACGGCGGGCGTGGTCTGGGTCGGCCCGAGTTGCCCTCAATGGAGGCGATCAGTGACGTTTCCTCACCGCAGACGAACGCCCCGGCGCCCTCCACCACGTGCAGGTCGAACGAGAACCGCGACCCCAGGATGTTCTCACCCAGCAGTCCCATCTCGCGCAGTTGTGCGATCGCATGCTGCAGCCGCTCAACGGCCAGCGGATACTCGGCGCGACAGTAGATGATGCCCTGCGTTGCGCCCATGGCGAACGCACCGATCATCATCCCTTCCAGCACCATATGCGGATCGGACTCGATCTCGTTCCGGTTCATGTAGGCGCCGGGGTCTCCCTCGTCGGCATTGCAGATCACATACTTCTCATCAGCGGACTCACGCGCCATCAGATCCCACTTGACGCCGGTTGGGAATCCCGCACCGCCGCGGCCGCGCAGCCGTGAGCGCTTGACCTCATCAATCACGCTCTCCGGACTCATGGTTTGGATCGCCTTAACAAGGGCGCCGTATCCGCCCACGGCCAGGTATTCGTCGAGTGACTCCGGATCGATCAATCCGGCGTCGCGCAGCACGATTTTATGTTGGCGGCGGAAGAACGGTATCTCATTCCATTCACGGATGTGGTCATACCCTTCGCCGTAGCTTATCTTCGCTGTATGGTGATCCCACCGGGATATCTTACAGAGCACCAGTCGTTCCGGTATGCGTCCCTTGGTTATACCGTCCAGCACGCGATCGACATCGCGTTTGTCCACCCGATGCAGCACCAGCATCGGCAATCCGGGGATTGTGACATTGACCAGCGGTTCCTCGGCACAGAAGCCGATACAACCCACTTTGCGTACGGTGTAGTCCAGCCCTTTTTGGGCTACCTTTTGTTGAAAGGTCTCGAACAGCACATCCGCACCGTTTCCGATGCCGCATGTGCCCATGCCCACGGAGATCTGCGGCACACTCGGCCGAATCCGACTCATGCCCCGCGCGCGGGCCTCGTCCAGTTTGGTCACATGACTGTTCATCTGGCTGCTCCTGACGTCTTGCGGCGCTTGGAGGCCACCTTTTTGACCAGCGCTTCCAGCTGCTCCAATGTGACGTTGCTGTAGATCACGCCGTCGAGAGCGATGACGGGCGCGAGTGCGCACTGACCAAAGCAGGCCACCGTGCGTACGGTAAAGAAGTTGTCCGGCGTGGTGAAGGCTGGTTCGCCTTCGTCCTCCACGTCCTGTGCGCCCAGGCGCACCTTCAGGGCTTCCAGCAGGGCGCGTGAACCGCGTGTGTGGCACGCGGTGCCGCGGCACACCGTGATGGTGTGCTCACCCTGGGGTCGCAGGTTGAAAAACGAGTAGAACGTCGCCACGGAGAAGACGCGTGACAGGGGGACGTCCATCTGTCGGGCGACGTAGTCGAGCGCCGCTTCGGGGAGATAGTTGTGAGGTGTCTGTTTCTGGACCTCCTCCAGTACCGAGAGAAGGTCGCCGGGGGTACCTTTGTACTTGCCGATTACAGAATCACACAGATCCGGGTCGAAGTGGCGTGCACTTTGCGTGTCCAAGCAGTTCCTCCTTCTCATGGAGCGTCACCGCGCGTATCAGACACCCCGCGCGGGCCGTTCCCGCAGCGCCGCACATCACGTACGCTTAGTTACCACACTACACCAACGAAACGATCTCCTCCTGCGCAGCAATACCAGTAATATTACGGAAATCTGGGAAGGGTTGCGACTAAGCCAGCATTGACCGGCTTTCCCTGCGCCGCAGGATCACCCCCAGAGCGATGCAGAACTGCGCCGCGGAGTAGGTGAGCATCACCCACACACCGCCATGAGGCACATCGAAGAGGAAGCGATCCATAGCGATCAACGAGTCAGAGACGAAAAACAGCACCGCACCGACAGGGAGCCAAAACGGCATCCCCGCGGCGAACAGAGCCGTAATCACCATGCAGAGGATGACCGCGATATAAAGAAACACCATGGACTTCAACACCGGACCGGCGAGAGCCTGCGCCCCGGCCAGTTGCCATGCCATCAACGCCCCCCATACCAGACACAGGCCCAGCGGGACCAACCGCAGGCGACGCCAACGCCAGAAGCGGGCGAAGTAAACGGTGTACAGCACTTGCGCCATGCCGAACAGCGCGATGCTGGGCAGGAATCCCTGCGGCCCGGAATCTCCTGCGATGTCACCTGCCGCCGAAAACAACAGCGCTGCGGCAGGCAGCGCGCCCGCCCGACGCAGCACCCCTGACACCACGGCCGCCAGCAACAGGATGGGCGCCGCCTTGGCGCATACACGGGCGATGGCCGGCCATCCAGCCGGCCACCAGATATAGAGCAACGCTCCGTACCAGTAGAGCGTCACCGCGATGACGCCCGGGATCCAACGCTTGCGCATACATTGCATGGGGGCGCTCCACAGATACGACGGCCGGATGAGCCGCCTCATCCGGCCGCAGATGGCGATCTAGCGTCTCAGTTTCAACGTGATGATCTCGAACGGCCCTATCGCGAACTCGACGCTGGCCACACCATCTTCTTCGCGATCAATCACCAAGGGCTGCTCGTCGCGTTCCAGCAGATCGCACAGACAGGCGCTCTGTACATCAAGTTCGGTGGTCAGCCGCACCCGGCCGCGGCTGTTATAGGCGTCATACAGACGCACAATCCACGCGTCTTCGTCCTCGGCCTTTTTGATCGCCTCAATGATCACGCCCTCGCGATCCACTTCAAAGCACGACATGATGTCGGGCCAGTCGCCTGCGTTCCCGCCTTCAATCAACAGGGCTTTGGTGGGGAGGTTCAACGCATACGCATGCTCCACGACGGCGCCCTCCCGGTAGTCGCCGGGATGCGGCAGCAGGGCGTACGTGAACCGGTGTACGCCCATGTCGCACTCCGGATCGGGCGCCTTAGGCGATCGCAGCAGGGACAGGCGCATCACATTACCTGCGATGTCGTAGCCGTACTTGCAGTCGTTGAGCAGCGCCACGCCGTATCCGCCCTCGCTCAGGTCGGCCCACTTCTGTGCGGCCACCTCGAACCGGGCCAGATCCCAGGAGGTGTTATAGTGCGTGGGACGCTCCACGTTGCCGTACTGAATTTCATACGTGGCGCGGGTGGCGTTGATCGCCACCGGGAATGCCGCTTTGAGCATCCGGTGGGATTCATGCCAGTCGACATCAGTAACGAACTCCAGCCGCCGGCTGTTCGCGGCCAACCGAACGATCTGGGCCAGCCGGCTGGCAGCGCCCACCTTCCACTCGAACCGCAGGGCGATGCGCACCGGACCGCGCTCCACCACATCCACACGCAGCAGATCGGTGACGATGTCAATACGCTCGCGGTCGTAGATGTCCACATCCCAGGCGTCCCAGTTGGCCGGCATGTCACGGAACAGCTGCAACTGGTTGCCTTTACAGCCTGGTTCCAGCACGTCTCTGCCGATCTCGTGATCAAACAGGCGCGTGATCAGGCCATCGGCGTCGAACTCGACGCGGAGGATGCCGTTATCCAGCAGGCGGTTGTTCACCGTCAGCTCCGGTTCGTTGCCGGTCTCGCCATCGTCATCCGGTGCGGCGGCCTGGGTTTCCAACTCGACCAGCATGTAGCCGTGTTCGGGCATCTCTTCCGGCATCGGCATAATCGCGCACGGCAGACCGGTCTCCAGATCCACAGTCATCTGCACCGGAACGGACACCTCGGCGCCAGGCGACGACATCGCGGCAAACCGGGCGCCCTCCGGTAAGGGCAATGTGATGAGATCACCATTCAGGTACCCATCGCGGTGACGCACCACCAGCGCGGGACGTGAGAACTCGCTGGTGTCGATACGTGACGCCAGCGAAGCCAGTGCGTCATCTATTACGGCGTGGCCGGTGTTGGCCACTTCAGCATAATGGACAGCTGAGTCTTCATACACTTCCCGCACCGAGCTGCCGGGAATGATGTCATGGAACTGGTGGCACAGCACCGTCTCCCAGGCGTCATTCAAGGTCTGCTGCGGGTATTCGCTCATATCCTCGCAGGCGATCGACGCCAGGAACTCCGCGTCTCGCAGCAGGAACTCGCTCTTGCGGTTTCCTTTTTTGTTAGCCGCTTGCGAGGTCAGCGTACCGCGATGCATCTCCAGATAGAGTTCGCCCACCCATTCGGGCAGATCCCGCGCATCCTTCACCGCCGCTTCAAAGAAGTCGCGCACGCCCTGGATCTGCACCCGCGGAAGACCTTCCAGATCGGCGGCGCGCCGGGCCAGTTCAATGTGTTCGACAACCGGTCCACCGCCGCCATCACCGAACCCGAAGGGGTACAGCGACATGGTCGCACGATCATTCTCTCGGAAGTTCCGCACGCTGTATAACAACTCTCGCGGTTCCATATTGCCGTTGTAGGTGTCTGACGGCGGAAAGTGCGTGAACACGCTGGTGCCATCAATTCCCTTCCACAGGAATGTATGGTGCGGGAACTTGTTAACTTGGTTCCAACTGATCTTCTGTGTCAGGAAGTACTGGACACCCGACTTCTTGAGGATCTGCGGCAGCGACGCGGCGTAGCCAAACACGTCAGGCAACCATAGGTCCACGGTTTCATAGCCGAACTCCTGCAGCCAGAACCGCTTGGCCAACAGGATCTGCCGCACCAGCGACTCACCGCCGGTGATGTTGCAGTCGGCTTCCACCCACATCGATCCCGCGATCTCCCATTGTCCCGCGCGGTGCTTCTCCTTAATCCGCTCATACAGACGCGGCGCCAGCTGTTTGATCCATTTGTACTGCTGGGCCTGCGAGCAGACAAACTTGTACTCCGGATAGTCATCCATGTACGTTGTCGCCGTGGCGAAGGTATGGATGCACTTGTGCTGTGTGCGTTCCAGCGGCCAGAGCCACGCGGTATCGATGTGCGCGTGACCGATGGCGCTGATACGGTGCGCCGACGGATCAGCCGGACAGCGCAGCACATCGGACAACGCGGCGGCAGCCCACGGCCACGTGCTGCGGTCAGACTCGTCGAACCGATTTACGGCCTCATTGAGCGCATACAGGATCTGGCCTTTGCGCGGCTGGTCAGTATCCGCCAGTTCGCGCATCAGCAGAAACAGCATACGGAAGTCCAGAGCAAAGGCCTGCAGCTCACGGTCCTCCAGCGCCAGAGCGGCACGACGGAATGTAAACGGCTCCGGCGCCGGGTCAACTGGACGTGTGGAGACGCTGACGTTGGGGTTCATCCCGTTCGCTCGCAGGTACAGCACCACCGACTGGCCTGGTTCGGCATCCTCACTGACACGCATCCAGTAGTGCGGACCGTCGATGCCCTGTATCGGGTTGTCGCCATCCCAGACAACCGCTTCCGCGCCTACATCAATCAGCGCACATACCGGCTTACCCGTCCAGTCTTCCGGTATGTTCGCTTCCAGCCGAAACCAGGCGTCGCTCCATACCGGTCCCCAGGTAAAGCCGGGGGTGACCGGCTCATACGGGAATGTGGCGGCTTGCGCGGGCGTGTCGCCCTCTTGGGGACGATATACAGCCGCGGACATGGGCGTCTGCTCAGCCCAAAGCAGTGGTCTCAGTATCCATTCCTGAAAGCGATGCAGGCGCTGCAGTGTCTGTTCCGGGTGTTTATGCATGGCTAATGTTCCATCCTGACGTCCGGCTGACGGACGGTTGTCTGTGCACCTCAAAGTACCACACCGGATGCACGGATTCCTGCCGACAAAGCCCGTATCCCACGGGCCGTGGCGTGCCTCGAGCGCGGTCAGACGTTCAACTCTTCCATCCGATGGGCGTACCGCAACACCGAGTCGACAAACTGGGCATGACTCCACGTCAACGGCGCCACCGAGAGCGGTTCGCCGGTTGTGGGGTGCAGTTGCTCCGGCATCACCCCGGTCACCAGTGACCGCTCCACCACCCATTGAAGCATCGGATAGACGGCTCGCAGCGACTCCGCGGTGCGCGCCGTGGCGATGCGATGATCCGCCAGCCACAGCGTGCAGATGATCCAGGGATTTCCGGGCTGATCGTCGCGTTTACGGTGGTAATAGTCGTGTTCATACCTGCCGATGCCGCCCACCGGCGTCGTGACCTGCAGCCGCTCGGCCACAGCCTGCATGGATTTCACCATGCAGGGATCATCCGCCGGCACCGCGTCAAACAGGAACAGCCCGGCCACACTGCTGTCAACGGTTGTGTCCGCTTCCACATCCTGATCGCGAAGACGCAGCGTGCGGGCGAACACCCCCGCATCGGGCCGCCACAGCCACGAATAGATGCCGTCGCGGATCGCATGCGCCGCCATCGTCCAGCGCGCCCGGCGTTCGTCATCGCCTAACAGCCGGGCAAATCGTGACGCCGCGGTGAGTCCGCCGAAGACCGCGCCGCAGGTCCAGGCATGCGCACCGCGACGCTCCTCCCACAGGTCCCAACTGGCCAGCGGCAGGCCGGTGTGCGCATCGCGGTAGCTGGCCATGAAGTCCGCGGTGGGTTGGATGAAGCGTTCATACAATCCGCTGCAGAACTCGATGTCGTGGTGGCGTTCGTAGTGGCGCCACAGCGCCCACAACACCGATGCCGTGCCGTCCTCCTGGAACGGCATCTGCGGGTGTCCGTCGGCAATCCAGGGATGCCAGGAGGCGCCCAGCGTACCGTCGGCCGCGTATTTATGCAACAGCATCGGCTGCCAGTCGGGTAACAGAGAGGCGCAAAACGTGAAGAAGCGCTGAGTGATCTCCACATGCCCCAACTGATCCAGTGTGTGCGCCACCAACGCCCCGTCACGCGGCCACATATAGCTGTAATGGGCGCGTGCGGTGGACATGATGTCGGTATCATTGGCGGCGATGATCGCCCCGCGGTTGTCGATCTGGGTCCGCATGATCAACAGGCTGCGACGCACCGCGTCTTCCAATTCGGGACAATGCTTGTCGACCAGCGACAGGCCGCGGCGCGACCAACTGCGCCAGAAGGTGCTGCTCAATTCCATCAGCGCGCTGGGCGTGCGTTCATGCACGCGCAGGTGCAGCGCGCTGACCTCATCCAGACTGCGTCCCGCGGCCAGCCACCAGTCCAACTGCACATCCTGGTGCGGATCGGTATCCAGCCGAAACGCAATGCTGCTGTCCACCGATCCCTGCTCGATAGGATGGCCCTCCAGCCACCCGTCCTCGCAGTCTCTCCAGGTGCCTTCCGCACCTCCAAAGCCCTTGATGCCGCATGTGTATTGCCAGATTCCCTCTTGAGGACCCATACCGCTGATCAGCAGCCAGCAATCGCGCTTGTAGTGCATCACGGCCTGCAGATACGGGTTATACAACGCAGTGTCGCCAATGTCGGTTTCGGCGATGCAGAAGTCGTGCGATGTAAACACACGCACCTCACGGCGATGGTCTGCCTGGTTGCGGATCTTCATACAGCGGAGCAGCAGGTTGTCATGTACGGCTACACAATCAGCGGTCCGGATACTCAGCTGCAGACCCGGGTGATCCATCTCGCATTGTGACGTCAACGCACCGGGCCTGTATGCCAGCCGCCGCGTCCAACCGGGGTCATCGAACCAGGCGAATCGCCCGTCCACCCAGACACCTGTTCGCAGCTTGTTGCCAGACAGATGGTTTTGCAGACCCACGTATGGGAAGTAGAGGTCGCGGATAGTCAACGCCTCATCGAGACAGACCAGCAATGCGCCGTTACCCAGCACAATCGGACGCGGCATAAGCGATCACCCTGACCGTAGAAGTCACATCCGGAACGCCGGACGCTGCGTGCCCATTGTACCTGATGGTCCTTGCTCGGGGAGCGGGCATGCACGCGGCTATCGTCACGTCCGAGCACAGTGATATATCCTTTCAACCAGCCATACGACCTAGTCGAATAAGCCAGTTGTGTAACACTCCATCTGTAAATTGAAGTGTTGGGCCGGCACAATGGTTTTACGGGTGGCCGCCTCCGGCGCTACGCGCCTGCGTCGTCCACCCGCAAGACCGCCAAGCACGAGGCGTGACGCCACGGCAGTGCCCAAGGAGGCAGATATTCAT
>CAZHSN010000124.1:0-11563 GCA_964535125.1 uncultured bacterium | reverse complement strand
AAGTGGCAGGTACGGGCGCTGGCGGCATGGTCACCAGCCAGGACATCGCCAAGGCGGTTGCCCCCGCTCCGGCCCCGGCTCCTCAAACAGTTGACGTCTCCGCTCCCCTCGGCGGTCAGACGATTCCCTTTGCCGGCATGCGTAAGATCGTGGCCGACAATGTGGCCAAAGGTTGGGCTCAGGGTGTTCCCGTCACCGAAACCATGGAAGTGGACATGAACGCCTGTGTCGCTCTTCGCGAGCAGATACTGCCCGATGTGGAGAAGGCTTATGGCTACCGCGTCACATACACCGACCTGATCGTGAAGGCCGTGGCGATCGCTCTGCGCGAACACCCGCTGATGAACGCCACACTGTCCGGCGACAAGATCGTAATGCATGACGACATTAACATCGGTATCGCAGTCGCGTTGGATGACACCCTGCTGGCGCCCGGTCTGCGCCACGTCGATCAGAAATCGTTGGGACAAGTCTGCCGCGAAACACGCGAGTTGGTCGCTCGCACGCGCGCCGGGAAGGCATCACGGGAAGAGTTGACCTGCAGTACGTTTACCATTACCAACCTGGGCACGTATGATGTCGACGTCTTCAACCCGGTGCTGGTGCCGGGTCAGGTCGGCATCCTGGGTGTCTGCCGTATTGCCGACAAGGTGTGCGCGCATGACGGACAGATCGTCATCCGCAAAAAGATGAACCTGTGCCTGACATTCGACCACCGCGTCTTGGATGGCGCACCGGCGGCCCGATTCCTGCAGCGTGTCAAGCAACTGCTGGAAGCACCGATGAGCATCCTGCTTTAGGTTCGAGTACCTCGCGAATCCTGCGCCCCCGGAGTAACCCGGGGGCGTTTTTCGTCATACCGGCCGAAGAGAGGCTGTCTCCCATCACCGATAAGGTATCAACGTCACCGTGTCCAGCCCGACCAGCGACCCCATACCCGCCGCGTTCTTGCCGGTGATCCGGATGGTTAAACGGTTCGCCCCGGCTCTCAACTGATGCGCACCCAGGTTGGCCGTCGTCACATCCCACCCTTCCTGCAGGTACAGATCCACCGGTCTGCCGGCAGTCGCACCGTTCACCAAGGGCTGGACCGTCGCGTAGTCATTGCCGCGGGTCAACGCCAGCACCACCTGGTACTTGCCTGCTTTGGGCGCGGGGATCTCCCAACTGGCCACCGCTCCCGCAGACGCCCCGATCCACCAGGCCTGTGCGCCTCCGCTGGCCTGCGTAAACTCATCCATCTGTTGTACTTCGATGGCGCCTTCGCTGACCTCCAGCACTCGCAGCTGCTCACCTTCAAGCACAATCGCTTGTGCTGTGTCCAATGACTCCTGAGGCGTGTCCGTGGATGTCTCCGGCGTGTCGGGAGTATCCGTAGAAGGCCGCATGTCCGCTGCACGATCGTAGAAAATGCGTTGTGCGGCTCCCACCGGTTGATAAGCCAACGGCGTCACGGAACGCTGGTACCAACACGCCAACGCCGCATACCGGGTGGGACGGCTGTCAGAAAAATACTTCTCAATGAACCCGTCAAAGGACTTCATGAACGGCACATTGTCGGTGATGTGCCACCGACTGACGGAGATGTGGCCGGTATTGTCATCATCGTTGCGAGTCTGTGCATGGTAGGGCTTATGAAACGGCGTCGGGTCACCCCACGCATATCCGAAGTAGTCCTCAGAACCTGTGCCGAAAATGGACGGGAACCGCTCATCATCGACATGCAGTTTCTCGTCACCTTCACCCCACCATTCGCCCTTGGGGTTCCAGACTTCCAGCATCACTCCCACATAACGGCCATGCCCCTTTGTCCGCAGCATCGGCCAATCAATTGCTCTGTCCGGATGCGCATGCGGTTTGGCGCCGCGATGCCACCAGGCGTGGAAGCGTCCATAACTCTCTACCGGTCCACTCAGCGGCGCCACATGGATAGTCGCCTCACCCCGAAAGCTGGCACCGCCATCGTTGACCAGCTCGACACGCGCGCCAGCGCGAAACGGCATATACCAAAAGGCATACATCGTGCCGTCATGCACGCCTACCGGCAAGGTGCGGTGCGGATTCCATCCCGGACCGGACCCGAAGAAATCCCCCACCGGACTCCATACCGATGGCTGACTGGCCCCATCCCAAGTGATCCGCAGGACCGCAGAACGCAACGACACCTCTGAGCGGCTGGAGGCATCCGGTTTGAAGCGGATCGCGGTAATGGCGCCGGCGCCTTCCGGAGCCGCCAGTAAAACAGACGCCCCGGGGGCAGCATCGACCTTCTTCGTCAATATCCGTTCCCCTGCTCGGGCCGGATGCGGATCGGTACCTAAACGGCTACGCAGCCAGTCATCCACGCGCTGAAGATCAGCACGATGAGACCGAACCAGCGCCGATGTGAATGTGGGAACGATGACCGTATTCGGATAGCGTGTCCAAGTCACGTGATAATAGCTGCCCCAGTCGCTGTCTGCCACGATCTTGCAGGACCGCTGGAACGGCATCGGCAGATAACAGTTGTTGCCGCGGGCCGCCACATAGCACAACGAAGGCCAGTTGAAAGGCTCGGATCGGCCATCAAACAAGCTCTTGAACGGCATCTCCACCTGCGCGGTGGCTTCCCCGTCCAGATAGATGCTGACGTTGCCATCGCCCGGGTTGGCTGACCAGATGCGCCAAATAACCCCGGGGCCATCCATCTCTGCCAATACCTGACGGCCGCCTTCCTCGCGGATGATGCCGTTGCTGTCACCGTTGGCATCCCATTGCAGGTAACGGTCCGACATGGCATCATACCGGCTGGCCCGGTCATAACTGGACGCCTGCAGGCAACGCTCTCCAGACGCCGGTAACACCGACAACGCCTCCAGATCCAGTAAACGGTTCACGAGTTGGCTGTAGGTGAGGGACTGTGTGTCCGCTCGCTGTGGCAGAACAAAAGCCGCGAATACCAGTAGAGTGAGGAACACGCTTCGCATCTCGGCGCCCCCTGTTCTCTGCGAGATATTACATGCTACTACACGGCAACGGAACAGGGGCGCGTATTATTACTGGCTGCGCTTAACAGAGTCGTCTGCTGGGTGTGATCCTGCACGTCGGATCGCTGCGAGACGGCGCTGTGGTCAGTTCTCCTTGGCCCAAATCTGCAACGGGTCCGCCACCAGCTTGCCATGCAGAGCGGTGGCTGGCACATTCCGGAACGGACGGTGAGCCACCAATGCAGCCACCACGGCGGACTCGGCCAGCGCCTCTTCCAGTGTGACCAGCCGGACATGCGGCCGGCTGAGCACGGATGGCAGTTCCCGCGCAAACGGCTCCACCACGAGCAACGGCTGAGACAACTGATCGGCGAGTGCGGCCACGATATGGACTGCAGGCGACTCGCGCATATCGTCCACATCGGCCTTGTAGGCCAACCCCAACAATGCAACAGGGGCATCTGGTCTCTCCATGGCCAGCGTCACGATATCACGCACGATGTCATTCGGACGGTCATCGTTGATCTCGCGGGCTGTACGGATGAGCCGCGCTTCATCCGGGGCCGCATACACCAGGAACCAGGGATCAACGGCGATACAGTGACCGCCGACACCGATGCCAGGCTGCAGAATATTCACACGCGGATGGTGGTTTGCCAGCTCAATCAACTCATAAACATTGATCTGCAGTTCCCGTGAGATGCGGGCGAACTCATTCGCCAGTGCGATGTTCACATCCCGATAGGTGTTCTCCGCAAGCTTACACATCTCGGCGGTGACCGCATCGGTCAACAACAACTCGCCTTCCACAAACTTGGCGTACAGACCGGCGGCCCGATCGGTTGCCTCTGGTCGCGTGCCGCCGATCACCCGGTCGTTATGAATGATCTCTTCGATAATCCGCCCCGGGATGACCCGCTCCGGACAGTGCGCCAGGTAGTAGTCGGTGCGGTGATCCAGGCCTGTCAACTCCAGCAGCAACGGCCCTACCAGCGAGTCACAGGTACCGGGTGGAATGGTAGACTCCACAACCACCAGATCGCCCGGTCGAAGCACATCGGCGATCTGTCGGGTGGCTGACTCGACACAGCTAAGGTCCGGACTGTTATCCGGATTGACGGGAGTGGGAACTGCGATAATCCAGGCGTCTGAAGGCTGCGGTGTCAACACCGCACGCAACCGTCCAGAGGCGACCGCGTCATGCACCAAGGCCCGCAGGCCATGTTCTGTAATGTGTATTTCACCCGAATTGATGATGTCGACCACTTCGGGCCGCACCTCAAGCCCGCTGACCGAAATCCCTACCCCGGCGATTACCGCTGCGGTAGGCAGCCCGATGTATCCCAGGCCAATAATCGTCACCGAACCGATTTCGGGCATGTATGTAACTCCTGTCAGTCAATAGTGTGGATGTGCGTCAACAGCCACAGTGTACAGTAAACCACACGTTACGCCGCCGCTTGCCCGCGGCAGCGTACAACGGCATAATCTGTACTGATCATGAACAAACAGACATTCAACCATGACGGACGGCACGACTGGACGCTCCTGTCACTGGCTACCATACTGTTCGCCTTCGGGTTTGCAGTCTACACCGGCATATTCCAGAATTTCTTCCGCGATGTGCTGAACGGCGCCCCACTGCAGCTGGGAGTGCTGGAGTCATTTCGCGAGCTGCCGGGTCTGATGACGGCGCTGACGGCCGCGTTGTTGGTTGGACTGGCGGAGCCCCGATTGGCGGGCATCGCCCTGGCAGCGACTGCCGTGGGCATCTCTGCCACAGGTCATGTGCGTGGCGTGGGAGAACTCATTCTGGTCAGCGCTGCCTGGTCAGTGGGAGCGCACTTGTGGTTCAGCCTGTCTCCAGCCATCGTTATGGCGCTGGCCCGGGGACGCGATGGCGGCCGGCATCTCGGCCGCATCAGTGCGTTCGGCTCTGGCGCGGTGCTGGTCGCGCTGGCCACCAGTCGGCTCATCAAACCGTTCCTCAGTTATCAGACCATGTTCCACATCTCCGCCGCATTGATTTTGGCCGCCGCCGTCTGCGCATCCCTGATCTCAGCAAACGGCGCCGGTCAGAAACGCCAGCCGATCATCTTCCGGCGCGCTTATGGACGCTATTACCTGCTGACCTTTCTGGAAGGATGCCGCCGGCAGGTCTTCAGTACCTTCGCATCCTTCGTGTTGATTCTTGTGTACGGCATGCGGGTTGAGTCCATGCTGATGCTGGCGCTGGCGAATGCGTTAATCACCACGATCGCCGCCCCCATCACCGGTCGGTTGATCGACCGACTGGGTGAGCGCCGCGTGTTGATGGTTTATTACGTGGCGTTGATAGCGGTGTTTGCCGGGTATTCGCTATTCGGTGTGCGCGGCGTACTCATCGCCTTGTTCATGCTCGACAGTCTGCTCTTTACCTGCAGCAACGCCATCACGGTGTTTCTGAACCGAATCGCAATGCCTGCTGATATCACACCCAGCCTGGCGATGGGCACCACCATGAACCACGTCGCCGCAGTCGTCATCCCCATCTCCGGGGCGTTTCTATGGGATTACTTTCACGACTACCGCATCCCGTTCTGGATCGGAATGCTGGTAGCGCTGGCCAGCCTGGCCACGGTGATCCGCATGCCGCGTGAACCGGCAACGCGAAGAGCAGAAGGAGCGTAACATTGCCCGATCTGGTCGCGATATCGTCAGGACGCACCTCGCTGCGGTTTGACCGCACCACGCTGTCGCTCATGGAGATCACGGATAACCAGTCAGGCGTGCAATACCTGGCGCAACCGGCGGGGTCGCTGTTCTCCATCACACTCACCCCGCCTTCCGGAAGCCCGGTGGTCTGCACCGGTGCTGACGCCGTGCGTCGTCGGATAGAAGAGAGATCCGACGCACGACAGCGTACCGTGCGTCTGCGGTACGAGCGGTGTCCGGCGCCCGGGGGATGGCTGGATGTGACCATACACGCCACCGCAACACAGGGAGACCCGATCATAAGGCTGGGGATCAGTGTGGTGAACCGTTCCGCTGTTCCACTCGGGATCTGCCGGTTTCCTCTGTTCCCCCGTCTGGGATCGAACCGTCCGGATGCGGCAAAGAGCGAGTACCTGGTGGTTCCGCTCGGTTCCGGCCGCAGATGGGCCGAGCCACGCAGCCGGGCACACGCGGAAGAGGGGTATTTGGAGTACCCCAGCAGCGGGTGTTCGCTGCAGATGATGGTGTACTGCGGCGGAGAGGACGCCGGCGGACTGTATCTGGCCGCTGAGGACGGATCGATCCATCGCAAGTGCTTCTGTACTGTGCCCCATCCGAACGATCACGCGTTCGAGTGGCGTATCACACACTATCCGTCTGGAGTCAAGCCAGGGCGCGCCTGGCGTTTACCCTACCCCGTGGCGCTGGCGGCGCTGCAGCGCGACTGGTACGAGGCGGCCCGTTATTACCGGACGGCAATCATCCGGCGCAAGAGACTGCCTCACCTGTCGCGGCGCACAGACATACCCACGTGGTTCCTGCACACGCACGTCTGGCTGCAGGGACAGGACGAAGCGCCTGAGCGCGACCGGATGCAGCGGCATGTGGCGTATCTGAAGGCGCTTCGGCAGCGTCTTGATCAGCCTTTTGGCTTCCACTGGTACCTGTGGCAAAAAGGTCGCACACATGATACGCGCTATCCGGACTTCTTCCCGGCGGCGCCCGGGTTCGCCGATGCGATCGCAGCGTTGCGGCAGAGCGGCGTATACGCCATGCCGTATATCAATGTGGAACTGTTCGACACGATGACCGAAATGTGGACCAAAGATCAGGCGGAACGGTGGGCGTCGCGCAAGCCGGATGGAACGCTGCATAAAGTGATTTGGCAGGAGACGCCCGAAGGGCCGCGGATGGTCAATATGTGCCCGGGCACGTCCTACTGGCGCGAACTGATGGCGCGCACCATCGCACGCTTGGCCGTGGACTACGGCGCAGACGCCGTGTACCTGGACGAATTGCATGTATACCCATATCCGTGCCACGCCCGCAACCATGAACACGCAGACATCGGCGGTGACTATTTCGGGCGCGGTTACCGGACGATGATCCAGATGGCCAATCGGCAGTTGCACTCACAGCGACGCGGACCGCTGGCGTTGACCTGTGAGCAGTTCAGTGACGCCTATGCTGACTGTGTCGCCGGCCAGTTGGCCTGGTCGGACATCCATCCCGATATGGTTCCGATGTTTCAATCTGCCATTAAAGACCGCACCATTGAGTTTGGCCTGATGATGGTGCGTCCGGAAATAGAGCACATGCCCAGCTTCGCCGCCAAGATGGGCCGCTGTTTCTGCCTGGGCAGGCAGTTGGGATGGATCAACTTCCATCAAGCCGACCTGATGAAGCCCGCGCTTGATCAACAGGTGGACATGTTGCGTCGTCTGTCGCGTTGCCGGGCGCAGCACATGAAATATCTAGTTTACGGAGACTTCCTGCGTCCGCCTGACTTGCGATCCGGCGGTCATCATACCGTACCGTGGAGCCAGTACCCATACGAGTCTTATGATCCCGCGCCGGTACAGATGCCCCGGGTGATGGGCGCGGCGTACAGAGCGCCGTCCGGTGAGTTGGGCCTGGTGCTATGCAACACTACCGACACAGCCGTCACCGTCAATGTCCCTGTGGAAATCGCCGACTGGTCGCTGACGCCTGATGTTCCATACCGGCGGACGGATTGGATGGATGGCCGCACGGGAACCACGACCAGCGTGGACGTGACGCAGGGATTGCGGATGACGATCCCCGCTTATACCCCTGCCGTGCTGGAGTTGAAGCGTCACCGGCGCGTGTAGCCGAACAGGCTACACGCGTGCGAACTGCTTCATGCAAGCCGGAGGTGACTTGTACAGCCGATGCGCAGCGATACAGTCGCAGCATCGGCCATGGTTGTCACACTCGGTGTTGGTACAGGGACATTGAGTCCGGTTGCGGTCCCGCATGGGACAGGTGTCATTGCACTCTGCGTGCTGGCTACTCATTAGTTGGCGCCTCCGGGCGGTATGATGTAATCAGAGATAGTATGACATCCGCGGTGCGCGCTGCACACGCACTGCATCGCTGCAAGGAGGCCATACCGTGAGTTTTCTGGGCCGTATCCAGGCCAGCGTGACAGGCGTGAGCGAATATCATCGCATACTGTCTGTCAGCGGTTGGCAGAGCACCTTGATCGCTGTACTCCTGATCGCCGCGTTTCTGCCCATCTTTCTGGGCAGAGCCGGTGGTTACATGACACAGTTCACCGCGCAGCAGACACAGTGGATCCGGCAGAACCTGCCGGAGTTTCAGATTGTGAACGGGAAACTGGCTGTAAACGCACAACAGCCGATCACGCACCAGTGGCGGCTGCCTGGTGGACAATCCCTGATGCTCGTTGTCGACACGACGGGGGCGACCACTCAGGAGGGGATGACCCAATATCCCCGCTGGGTGCTGCTGACATCCGAGTCAATCATCACCAAAGACGAGAGCGGAACGCAAACGCTGAAGTACGATGAACGCTTTCCGAAAGACAAGAACAGCCTGCTTGAGTTCATGCAAGGTGGTGTGCCCGTGCAGGTGGCCCGGTTTGCAGCCAGTGCGGCCTGGTTGCTCATCGTGCCCGTCTGGATGCTGGTTCTGCTGTTCATAGCGTTAGTCGCTGTGGCGGTCACCGCCAGCACACCCCGCCAAGTCAGCTTCACGGAAGGGTGGAATGTGGCGGTCTCTGCTGCCATAGCTCCGACGGTTCTGCTTTGGATCATCTGGTTGTTCAGCCGACCGATCGCCCATCCCCTGTGGCTGCTTCCATGGCTGATCGCGGTGGTGACTTGGACCGTGCTGGGCGCCCGCAGAGCGGTGATGACCGACGGGTCAACGATGCAAGGCATCCATTGAGCCGCCGGATGCCGTTGATGCTGCTGAAAGGCTGGAGCGCTGCAGGACCATGAGCTTGTGGGCAGCCATCACGGACACCTCCGGCTCCTGGAGCCTGACCACACGCGCCCGTTATGACCGGCGCACCAAGCAACTCATCCCGCGGCTACGACGTGGTGAAGTCGCGGTCATCGACCATGTCGACCTGGATGGACTCGCCGCTCAGGGCCTGGTGGAGGCGGGCGTCGCCGCCGTTGTGAACCTGTCGCCATATGTCACCGGCCAGTATCCCAATACCGGCCCCGGGGTGCTGCACACGGCTGGGATCCGCATGTTCCGTTGCACGGACAACACATTGGCCGAGGTAGTCAGCACCTCTCCGCGGGTCACGCTGTCTGAGAACAGCCTCGTGCTGCGCGATCGCACTGATGTCTCATTTGCACTGCAACCGTATGATATGGAGCAGATGACGCAGGAGATAGAGGCGGCCCGGGACAACCTGCACGTTGCGCTGACGCAATTTGCGGAGAACACGCTGGACTATATTAAGAAAGAGACCGGGCCGATACTGGATCCCATGGCCCTGCCCCAACTGCGTACCCGGTTCAAAAACCGGCACGCCGTAGTGGTGGTGCGCGGGGAACGCTTTGACCGCGATCTGGCAGCCATCGCAGCCTACATCCGCGAACGCAAACCGGTCATCGTGGCGGTAGACGGCGCCGCGGACGCACTGCTCGCACAAGGATTCCGACCGGACATGGTGGTGGGCGACATGGATAGCGTCAGCGACCGAGCGTTGCGCTGCGGTGCGGAACTGGTCGCCCATGAGTATGTGGGATCCAAACGCCATTCACCCGCGTTGGAGCGGTTACAGCAGGAGAAGTTGCCTCATGTGGTGTGGAAAATGCCCGGAACCAGCGAGGATCTGGCGCTGTTGATCGCTTATGAACGCGGCGCCGACTTGATCGTGGCGGTGGGATCGCACTTCGGCCTGATCGACTTTCTGCAAAAGGGGCGCGCAGGCATGTCCAGCACATTTCTGACGCGTTTGAAGGTTGGCGATCGGCTGGTAGATGCGAAAGGGGTCAGCCGGTTATACCCCTCGCGCCCGCTGAAACGCGAGTTCGCCTGGCTGGTCGCCGCGGCAGTCACGCCGGTAGTGGTCGCGTTCCTGCTGACACCCACCGGGCGCAACCTGCTGAGGCTGCTGGAGATGTGGTTCCGGCAGCGGTTCAACCTGTAGTCCGAAGGGAGCGCCGATGTATCCAAGTTTTCGATTCCACGTCATGAGTCTCACCGCGGTGTTCCTGGCGCTGTCGGTGGGGCTGTTGATCGGTGGGCTGTTCCTCAGCCGGACACCCAATGAGATACAAGAGCGCCTGATCCGCAGCATCAAACGGGACCTAGAGACCATCAACACCGAAAACGCCAAGAACCGTCAGTTGGTGGAGCGGTTGCGCGCCGTGTTGCGTGAAGTGCAGCCCAGGCTGGCCAATCCCAAGATGTCTACCCGTCGGGTTGCGGTCATCCAGACAGGTGACGATGCCGACGCGCTCTCTGAAGTGCTGAGCCTGCTGCGTAACAGTGGAACCGACCCGGTCGTCATCGTCAGTGTCACCGACCGGTGGATGAAGTTGAAAGACAGCGACCGCGTGCGTATCTCCAATGCCCTGCGAAAGGTCTCGCCCAAGCTGCCGGAAGGATCAGATGCGCTCATTAAGTCATTGGCCAACAGCATCTGCCTGCCTGAGTTCCAGCCAGCGCTGGATACTCTGCACCGGGATGGATTGATCCGTATCGCCAACCAGACCAACACGCTGGCAAATTGCGTGATCGTAGTAGGTGGCAGTTCCCGTTATGGCGGAGACCGTCCCATAGAACTGGACAGGCCGCTCTTGAGGCAATGGAAGTCCATCGGACTCCCAGTCGCTGGTGTAGAGCAGTCCACCGCTTATGTGTCCCATATTCCCGTGTTCCGTGAAAGCGGCATTGGGTGCATTGATGCCATCGACACAGCCATCGGCGCCATCTGTTTCACCTGGCTGTTTGACGCCCCGCCCGCGGTGTACGGAATCGGATCCATGGCGGACAGGTTATTGCCACCGCAGCTTGAGAGTGCGCCATGAGCCGTATCTTCGCCGTAGTGCCGGCCCATAACGAAGCCGACCGGCTGGAGGCGACCATTTCGTCGTTGCGCAGCATACCCGACATAGCCAATATCGTCGTGGTGGCCGACGCCTGCACCGACACGACAGCCGCCTCGGCACGGCGTATGGGGGTCATCGTTGAAGAGCGTCAGGGAAAAGGTGATAAAGCCGCCGCAGTGGCGATGGGCATACGCCGCATTGCGGCGTCATGCAACCCTAATCCCGGAGACTTGCTGCTGCTGGCGGACGCGGATGTCGGCGGTACCGCATCTCAACTCCATCTGCTGATCGATCCGGTACGGTCCGGTCAGGTGGACGTCACGATTGCTCTGTTTCCGCGCGCCGGTCGACGGGCCGGCCATGGAGCCGTCGTGCGTCTGGCCCGCGCCCTGTTGCTGCTGACCACCGGACGCGTGTTTCGCGCCCCATTGAGCGGTCAACGCGTCATCCGCTGGAGTGTGATCACCCGACTGCCGCGTCTGGCCGCTGGTTACGGCCTGGAAGTCGGGATGCTGCAGGATCTGTCCCACCGACGGCTGCAGGTTCGGGAGATCGAAGTGCAGG
>CAZHSN010000123.1:8353-11671 GCA_964535125.1 uncultured bacterium | reverse complement strand
ATGGCCCGAAACCCGCGTCCCAACGCTTTGCGGGCCGTATAGACGGTCATCACAGCGATCGCCATGAATCCGCCCATCGCCTGAAACGGCACATAGGGGAACCCCGGGATTTGATTCCAGCCGTAATAGGCTGCGATGACAGGCTGAAGCGCCCAGACCCAAAAGAAGAACCAGCAGGAAAACAGCAGATCGGTAGGAAGCAGTACGCCGATGCCCACCAGGAACGGGTAGAACGCCAACGGAAGCCAGGGCAGCGAGTTCCACGGCGGGGGAAACGCACCCGTCTGCAGCACCTGGTAGCGTACGAACGGTTCCGGAATGGACGGGAACAGCTTCGCCAACCCAAACCAGAAGTCGATCAGCGCCACTATGATGAACGCCACCCAGAACGCCTTGTTGCGGAACAACGGTTGTTTGGGCTGTACCAGTTCAACAACGAACGTAACCAGCGGATACGCCAGCTTCTCGCGCTCCACCCATTGGCGGCGCAACAGCACGTTCAAGCAGAACAACCCGTAACTCAACGTGCCCAGAAACGCGGTCCAGATCAGCGCCGGCTTCATCCAGATCCAAAGGTCACCGCTGCGCAGCAGGTTGCTGTTGCCCAGCCAGTAGCGATCCACCGCCATCGGATCCGACACCATCAGCCATTTGGGCAGGTACGGCAGCACCTCAGTGGCCCACTTGTTGGCCGGATTGGCGTACTTGAACGGGTAGGACAGCACCGGAACCAGCACTTCCACCAAGTCATGCGAAGCCAGATTGGCCCCCATGAACGCCATGAAGTAGACCACGAGCAACTCAGCAGGGCTGAGCCGCCACTGAGGTCTGCGCAGGCCGATCAGTCCGTTGGCCGCCAGCAGCAGCAGCAGCACAAACACCACATGCGGGAACACAGCGATGGTGCTGGGCTGGCCGGCATACCGGATGGTTTCCACCGACATGTTGAAGCCGGCCATCAGTGGAACGATCAGGAAACCCAGCAGAACAGAACGCCAGGTGACACCATGCTTGGTAGAAATGTTCATAGCATACATATAATACGGGCATTGCGTTCAGGATGCCCGCACGTGCCGGTGCGGCTCGCGTACCCGAACGTTGTCCGGATACGCGAACCGAGAGAGTCAGGACGGCATCAGAAAGCGTAAGGTGTCCTGGATATGCAGATCCCAATAACCCCATTCGTGAGCGCCGGGGTATTCATCGTAGGTGTGTGTGATGCCCAGTGCAGTCAGGTGATCATGGAACGCCCGGTTGTCCTCCAGCAGGAAGTCCTCGGCGCCGCAGTCCAGACGCAGCCTGGGGATGTCACTGGCATGGGCACACTGTTCGGCCAGTGTGAACAAGTCGTTGGGACCGCCCACCGGGTCGTCTCCCAGTATCAGGCGGAACTCCTCCAGGCGGGGATCATCGCGCCAGCGTTCGATGAAATGGCCGAACCCAACCGCGCCGCTGTGGCTGCTGGCGGCTCCGAAACGTTCCGGGTATCCCAGTGCGAACCGCATTGCGCCGAATCCGCCCATGGATAAGCCGGCTACGAAACGCCCGTCACGGTCGGTGCGTGCCGGAAACGTGCGTTCGATGCGCTCGGGCAGTTCGATGGCCAGTGCGGTGCCGTACGCCGGTCCGTGTACGGCGTCCAGATAGAAGCTGCGTCCGCCGTCGGGCATGACCACGATCAGCGGCAGACCGTCCAGATGCCGTTCGATGGAGCTGCGACGCCCCCAGGCGGTGTAGTCATCCGACAGACCGTGCAGCAGATACAGCACGGGATACGGGCCTTCTCCTGATTCGGGCAGGATCACCTGCGCGCCGGTCTGCTTGCCAAGCGCCTTGGAGTAGTATCTGAGTTCACACAGAGCCATTCGGTGTTCAGGGTCCTTTCGCGCCAACCGGCGCCGGGTTGCGTGACACGCGCCGCGACATCACGCGGATCCGGTCATACCGGTAGTTGTAGTCCGGCTCCCCCCCGATCTGACAGGCATAAAACAGGTAGAGCACCGGTTCTTGCCGTTCGCGGATCACCAGCGCTTCGGGTACATGCAGCGCCGGGGTGTCTGGGTCGGGTTTTAACCAGCCGACCGGAGTCCAGTCCAGGCCGTTGGTTGATACCGCTTCGCAGATCTGACGCCCGGCCCAACCCTCGCCATATCCAGAGGGGTCACCGAACGCATGATACACCGATCCGATCTTCACCACATCCGGGTTGGGGAACTCGTCCAGCGCCGGGTTGTCTCCGGCGCGTATGATCTTCCAGTGAGCGGGATTGGTGAAGTCGCCCCGGTTCTCCGCGTATCCCATCGCCACACTGTGCCCTGTCCAATAGTCGAACCAGAGTTTCCAGCGGTTGCCGTCGCGCATCAGGCTGGGCCGGTGGTAGCTGCCGTGCTTGACCACATCGCCCTCGGGCTCGGTGCGGCCCATCTCATGGGGGGCGATCAGTATCGGTGCAGTGGTCCGCTTCCAGTGGATGCCGTCTGCTGATGTCGCGCCCATCACGCACAGCACGCTGCCGTCGGTGTCGCCGGCAATGCCTGCCGGGATACGGTCCAGGTCATGGCCGGTGGCGCTGTACGCCATGTAATACTGGCCCTTGTACTTCACCACGGAGGGGTCGCCGTTGTGCCACTCGTCATACGGTTTGTCCTGTGCAGCCAGTACCGGCTGCCAGGTCCCTGGATTTATGCCTCCCACATCCCATCCGCTTCCAGTCCAAACCTCCCATGGCCCGTCAATCGAGCGCGCGCGGCAATGGAATATGGCGTCACAGACCTTGAAACCGGGGATGTGCCAGTTGCAGTCCTGGACCGACCAGCCGAAGAACCAGCCCTTGAAGGGATAGGCCTCGCCCGGCTCGTGAACGACATGCAGGTTGTACATATTGCCGAATCCGCTCAGCAGATTGTGCGTGTTCCGCTCCCAGCGGGCGCTCTGTTCCTGCCAACGGCCGGTTTGCGACCTCCAGACGGGCTGTTGCGCGCTCGTTATGGTGACAGCCGCCAGGCAAGCGGCGGACAAGATCCATCGTTTCATTGGGGCTCCTTGCTATCAAGTGATCGTGAAATGACCCGTATGCGGTCGTAGCGCCAGTTATAGTCCGGCTCCCCGCCGATCTGGCAGGCATAAAACAGGTACAGTGTGGTGCGCCCGCGCGACGACACAACCAACGCTTCGGGTGTGTGCTGTGCCGGCGTGTCGGGATCGGGCTTCAACCAACCTGCTGGTGTCCAGTTCACCCCGTCGGGTGACACCGCTTCGCAGATCTGACGGCTGGCCCACCCTTCGCCGTAACCGGGCGGATCACCGAACGCATGGTAC
>CAZHSN010000123.1:0-8343 GCA_964535125.1 uncultured bacterium | reverse complement strand
ACGTCGCGATTGGGGAACGCACCGAGCGCTGGTGTGTTGCCGGCACGGATCACTTTCCAATGGGCTGGGTTGGCGAAGTCACCGCGGTTCTCCGCATAGCCCATGTCCACGGTTTTCGTTTGGGCGTTCCAGTAGTCGAACCACAGCTTCCACCGGTTCCCGTCGCGCATCAGGCTGGGTCGGCAGTAGCTGCCGTCCGGCGCGGAGTCGCCTTCCGGAACGGTGGTACCCAGTTCGTTCGACGCCATCAGAATGGGGCGCTCGGTGCGTGTCCAGACGATGCCGTCGCGGGATGTCGCGCCCATGATGCATAACGCGCTGCCGTCGGTGTCGCCCGGCAGGTGCGCTGGGATGCCGTCAAGGTCATGACCGGACGCGGAATAGGCCATATAGTAGACACCGCGGTGTTTCACCACCGAGGGATCGCCATTGTGCCAGGAGTCATACGGTTTGTTATCCGGAACGATCACGGGACGCCATGAACCGGGGGTGCTGCCGCCGACATCCCAACCCTGACCGGTCCAAACCTCCCACGGTCCGGCGATCTGACGGGCGCGGCAATGGAACATCGCATCACATCCGGTGAAGCTTTCGAGATGGGCGTTGCAATCTTTCACGGCCCATCCGAAGAACCATCCTTGGAACGGATAAGGCGCCCCCGGATCATGGATGACATGCAGGTTGTACATGTTGTGAAACCCGCTGATCACGGTGTGATGTGCGCGGTTCCATCGGTGGCTCGTTTCGGTCCAACGGCCCGCCTGGTCACGCCACGGTGTCTGTGTCCATCCGGCGGTCATCAGCAACAGCAGGCAGAGGGAGACTGTCAGCGGTCTCATGGCCCGTCCTTTCTTGGCGGGCGGCAGCCATGCGCGGCTGCCGCCTGTCGGGTCATGTTTCGGTGCGGATTACTGGGGGACCTGCGAGTAGGGCCAGCCGGTGGCCGGGGTGTTCTTCCACTTGCGTCCCCAGGGGACCATCTTAGCGTGACCATCGAAGTAGATGCAGTTGTACCCGTTGTTATGGTTGCGCATGTTTTCGCGCCCCGGATACGGCGACGTGGAGCCGTCGTCTGTTACCGAGTCCGGTCCGTCGAAGCCGAACACACCCAATTCGCCCATTACGATCCGCTCGGCGACCCATTCGGTGTCCGCTTTGACCGGCTGATCCCACAGGTTGCGGTATTCCGGTACCGCGCCGCCGGGGTTATAGTTACAGCAGGGCACACCGCCAGGGTATCCGGCCGAACTGCCGGGGCACCAGGTGTTCGCAGCGGTGTTGGGGATCCACCAGTAGGATTGATAGCCTGCCGATATGTTCGCCGGTGTGGGTTTGGTACGATCCGACGGGCAGTACCAAATCACTTTGGTCTTGGTGTAGTTGGCGAGTTGGCGGTTCATCAGGAAGTCGTAGAACAACCAGCCGTAGCAGCCGTTGTCCCATTGGCCGGTGCCGATGTAGCTGCGGCCATCGAACCACATGTTGACTTCCCAGTTTCGCCCGCGGTCGCTGAAGTTTGGGCCATTGACTCCGTCGTAGCAGCCCAGCGGGAACCAGCCCTCGTTGTCTTCGCCGTACATCACTAAGGCCATGCCGATCTGCTTCATGTTGGACAGGCAGCTGGTTGCGCGCGCCTTATCACGCGCCTGGGCGAACACGGGGAACAGGATGGCCGCCAGTATCGCGATGATGGCGATCACAACCAGCAGCTCAATCAGGGTAAAACCTAGACGTCGCATTCGTATTACTCCTTCTGCAGAGGATAGATGAACGAGTGCGCACTCACACCGGGAGTTCGGCGGACAGGCCCGATGATTGGACCAGAATCGTCGGGTTGATGTCGTACTCCCGGCTGGTCGAGACGACCGTGCGTTGGATAACAGGTGCTGGCAGTACATAGGTCGCGTCCGGTTCCAGCCGGCCGGCGGCCCGCTGAAGCACCAGACGTACTGCCTGATCGCCCATGGCGATGAAGTCTGGTGCGGACGTAGGGAACGGTGGGTCGAAGGATCGAGCAACCACCAGGTTGTCGAACCCGGCCAGTTGCAGATCATCGGGCAGCTTGATGCCCAGCCGTTTAGCCGCCAGTGCGATCGCCACAGCGATGTGATCATCCGTAGCGATCAACGCGGTGGGACGTTGAGGCTGCGCCATCCAGCGCTGCAGCAAGGCAACCATCTCCGGGATGTAGTCACCCCAGTGAAAGGGAGCCACCCAGTGGTCTTCCGAAAACACCGGCAGACCCGCCTGCTGCATGGCGTCGGTAAAGCCGTTGTAGCGGTCGTTCAACGAGCGCGAGACGTACGATCCCTCCGCATTGGTGAACTGCATGATCCCGATGCGCCGATGACCTTGCTCTATCATCAGCTGGGTCATATCGTAACCGGCCTGGTAGTTGTCAAACACCACCTTGGGCCGGCGATGTGAGGGATCAGCCATATCGACCAGCACAATCGGGAGATCTGTCAGTTCGGTGTTCAGATAGTCATGCGCCAGTTGGGACATACTGCGCGTCACCGGAAAGATCACCAGCCCCTCACAGCCGGCTTCTGCGGCGCGATGCGCCTGCATCCGCTCGGTCTGGTAGTCATGATCGGCGCTCATCATCAGCACATGCATGCCGAACCGCCGTGTGACGCGCTCGATGCCTGCATACACGCTGGAAAGGATCTCGCCGTGAGACGCCGGTGCAATGAAACCGATCAGCCGCACCTGGCTGGAACCGCTGATCCGGGTGGCGTCCAACACGTAGCAGCCGGAACCGCGTCGATTTTCCAACACGCCCTTTTGCTCCAGCATGTTCAACGCCTGCCACACCGTATTGCGCGACACGTTGAACCGCTGCTGCATCTGCGAAATGCTGGGCAGCCGGTCACCGGGACGTAGCCCGGCCCGTGCGATGCAGTCTTGAACGATCCGATCGGCTATGGTGTGGTGGAGCAACGGTCTCATCGGTTGAGATGCCTCATCGGTTGGCGGTGATGGTGCTATTGTATGTGATACGCCCAATGGTATCAAGCGTATAGCGGCGCATTTCAGGCAAATTATCTCAAATAGTGTTTGTGTGTATAGAATACTTTGCCGCCCAGTCAGCACCGGTGCAACGCCTGTGCGTGATGCGAGGACGCCTGGCGGTTGCGCTCCGGTGTCGGGGCGCAACCGCGGGTCAGTGAGGTGTCTCAGCGAGAGAGGATATAGTTCACCAGATCACGCCGCTGTTCGGCGGTCAGGCTTGACGTGCGGCCATGTCGCTGATACTTGTTGTTCCGAGTCAGTACTGACTCCATATCTGCCGCACGGCCGTCGTACAGCCAGGGACCGGTGCGCCAGACTTCAACAAGCGTGGGCGTGTCGAACGCGCGCGTATCTTCCTGAGCGTCACCGCAGCGGACCACATGGCGTTTTAAATCCGTATACAGCGGCGCCGGATGGCAGCTTGCACATCCCGCCTTACGATATACCTGCGCGCCTCGCTGGATGGAAGGACGCAACGCCGGGTTCAGCGCAATGGGCGATGGGTGCGGCTTCAACGAACGCAACCAGTGCTCAATCGCGTCTCCCTCCGCTGCGGGCAGCTCGGTCATTTGGATGAACCGTAATCCGGTGGTTACCGCAGTGCGTGCGTCCGGGCGAATACCCGTGATCATGACCGGTGGGGTCTGCGGCGACAGCAGCAGACTGCGCGTGTTTTTCGGATTGCCCAGGCCGTCATTCAACAGGTCCCAGTTCAAACCGTCCGCCCTTCCGTCCGGATGGCAGCTCGCGCAGCTTTGCCATTGCTGGAAGCAGGCGTTTGCGTCATGAAAGAGCATTTCGCCATGCCTGAGTTGGCTGAGTTGGCGGGCGCCGCGTGCTGCCTCCACGCTCCGCCATCCGTGGTCAGCCTGTTCCACGGAGCGGGTGATGGTGTTGCTGAAATACCCGGCGGTCCATACAACCCCTCCCTGCGCGGTCACCGTGCGGGGGCCCGTATCGGGCAACCGGTGGCGACGCAGCCAATCGGGAGTGGCGATCAGCGCATCTTGCACCGCATCGATTGGCAGCGGACCGTAAGGATCCGGTTGGCCGAGGCGCGCCATCAATCGCGCCCAATCGATGACGGCCAGTTCTCCGCTGCCGGACAGTGTGACCGCCAGCCGATTAGCAGGCAGCGATGTGATGGCCCAGGGATTGGGCGCGCCGCGATCCAGGGAGTCCAGCAGTACGGTTGCGGTACGCCGCTGTCGAGCGAGGTCGATGATCGAGAGCGCATTGGTGTTCATCCAGCCGCGCTGCAGCTGGGATGTAGGTGTTTGAAACCTGCCCAATGTGTGTGTCACCACCGCATGCTGCCCATCAGGCGCTATACAGATGCCGCGTACCGATGTACTGCCCGGCGGCAGCAGCAGCCTGCGGACCGGCTTCAGCGACCGGGCCTCGAGAAGCCGCACTGCGGATGCAACGGACGGATCCAATGCGGACTGCTCGGGAAGATGATTAGCGACGGCCAGCAGCCCCGAGGCAGGCGCATAAGCCAGACGTATCGGCTCCCTTCCGGCAGGCGTGCGCTGTGTAATGCGGCATGACGTCAGATCCAGCCGCATCACCTCACCGCCAAATCGGCCGCACAGCCACAATCCGGTACCGTCGGGAGTGAAGACCGGGCTGCAGACACCCGGTCCAGCAGCGACGGTCTGTACGACCCGCAGTCGTGCGGTGTCGATCAACAGCACCTGACCGACGCCGCCCGGCAAACAGACCGCCAGACGCTTCCCGTCTGCGCTCAGCGCCAGATCACCGGGCTGGCCTGACAGCGGCAATGAAGCCTTCACGGCTCCCGTTGTCACGTCGATTCGGTCAACACGGCGTGCGACCTGCTGCGCTGCGAACAGATCAGAGCCCTCTGTGCTGATGGCCAGGGCCGTTGGCCCCCAGTCCACACCGGCGCTCTCCAATGGCAGCAAACGCCAGAAGGCCGCCAACGTGAGGAGCAGGCCGGTGACTGCCAGCCCATGCCAGAATCGGCGTCGGGAACCGGTAGGATGGTCGGTGTACATCGAAGCCTCCTCTACCGGCGGTCCCGGCAGACATGCTGCTCGGGGCGGCCGCCGGGCATATCCATCCGCGGCTTTTCGCGCGCCAGTTTTTGCACCGGTTCGAAAGCTTTCAACAGCGCCTGGTAGTCCGGGTCAGCGGTGGACTGGAACACCGCGCGGCCGCATGTCTGCGATCCGCCGGCGTCCCGTGAGAGCGGAGCGGTCAGGAAGCGGTTCCATTCCGGCCGTTCGATGCGTACCCAGTTCGGACGTGGGATGTTACCGGACGTGTGGCATTCCACGCACCGCCGCGACACCACATCGGCCAGCACCCGATCCAAAGCCTCCGGATACAGCCGGCGGCATCCCAGCGCCTCGGGATGTGCGGTCTCACTGGTTCCGTAATAGGGCACGTTCAGATCGATCCAGGCGAAGACGCGGCGCCGTTCGGCATCGGTCAGCCGCACGCGGGCTTTGCCACGCGCATCGGGGTGACCAGCCATCAGCAGGTCACCCAGCGTGCTGGCGGGTGAACCCCAGCGGTAGGGCGCGATCTCCAGGATGTTCTGTTCGCAACCGTTATAGGTTGGGATCCAGCTGGTATATGGATTGTTGATCTCATGCATTAACGGAACGCCTTCCCGCCCGCGCGCCAGCGTCTCGTAGCTCATATTAAAGAAATCGGTGATGTCGCCGGTCAAATCCACTTTGTTGGGCGGATTCGGGCCGGAATGGCATCCTATACAGTTCCGGTTCCACACCGGCTGCACCACATGCGCGTAACTGAAGCCGCCACGTCCCCATTCCGGCAGTTCCAGCCGCTGTATGGGCCGATGGAACGCCATCGGTGTGGCGGATGCCGCCGGCGCCCGGTTGCGGGGCTCATGACATCCAATACAGCTTTGAGTTTCACCCGGCATGAAGTGGGTGAACGTGCGCATCCGTTGTACCGCGCGCCCATGCGCGTCCAGGGCCATGAAATAGACCGGTACACCCGTTGGAACCAGAAAACTGGCGGAGCCGTCCGGAAGTACGGGCGTCTCGCCGAGCACCTCTTTCGGTGCGTAGGTGGCGCCCGCCGAGACTACGGGAAACTGGAAACCGAATGCCTGCTTGTCCACCGTGATGCGCACCGTTTTGGGCAGTTCGCGTACGATGCGCAGTCGCTTGACGGCGCCGCGCTTCACTGTCGGTTCCAGGCCGGCGTAGACATCCTGCAGGAACACGCGCGCGTAGTTACCCCAGGGCGACTTCTTTGGCAGCATCGAAGCAATGCGGAAGGGAGTGGGACGCGGCCGAACCGGAATGGCGTTCAAATACTGCATCTGGCTGCCGGGCGGCGGCAAGATCATGGTCTCACAGCCCCCCATCAGCGCACGGACGATCACCGGACCGCGAATGGACACCAGGAACCGCTCCGAGTCCAGCGGATAGGGTCCGCTGTATTGCTTCATGCCGTCGGTGTTACCGTACCCTTGATCTACGGGCGGGATGGGGTTTTCCGGCGTCAGGTTGACGATGGCCTCTTGATGGTTGTCCCCCTGAGTGCGGTCGAGCAGCCCCACAGCGCCGCGTGCGGGACCATTATGGCCGGTCATGATGCACAGCACCGCATCGGTACCCGGTACACTGCGCGCCTCCATGAAGGTGCCCGGCGATATAACCCGGTTGCCGAAGAAGCCGGCCAACCCCGTGCCGTCCGGATTGATCGTCCACAATCCCTGTATGGAAATCGCAGGACGGTCGACGTACTCCCAGCGTGAGTAGATGATCCGCCCATCATCCAGCACGGTCGGTGTGAAGTCGTTCAAGTAGTTGGCCGACAGCTGTGTGACGTGCGAGCCATCCGCTTCCATGCGGTGCAGTATGCCCACCGGAGCGAACCAGCAATAGGCGAATTGCGCCACGCGCGTGCTGAGGAACGCAATGCCGCCATCCGGAAGCCAGCAGGCGTTATAGTCATGCCAGTCGCCATGCGTCAGCTGCTTCAGGTTTTTCCCGTCGATATCAATGCAGAAGATGCGGTAACCCTCATCTGCGTTTCGGCGCCAGCTGAACAACACCCGCTTGCCGTCGGGCGACAGGTCGCAATCCAGTATCTGCCCTTCCGGGCTGCTCACCAGTGTGCGGCGCTTGTAGGGCGGTCGCGGCTCGATCACATGCAGTCCACCGCCGGGTTTGAAGTCCTCACAGTGGTAGGTATACACATGTGACGGGTTGATCTCGTGCCGCTCGATCACCAACAGTGCCGGGATGTCCCAGGTCATGACATCACGCTGCAGCGTCAGCAAGGCCTGGGCCACGTCCTCTCCCGAGGCCGCGCGGCGACGCAGCGCGCGTAATGCCTCACGGTGCGCTGCCGCCTGGCGGTACCGCTCGCCGTGCAGCCGCTGAAGGCGGTCGATCATCTCGTGCAGCTGCTGAACGTCGACCACGTCCACCATCGGATTCGTCACCCGGTACATCTCATGAGGACCGGCAAATACCGGCAGCTGTGCTGTCGAAAGCGCCCGATCGAATATCTGAACCTCGGAGAGTCCGGGATTGCCGCTTACCGGTTCGCTCAAACGCAGCGTCAGTGAACGCACCGTCTGCGGTTCCGGCAGCGTCAGGCACTGGGGGCCGTGACCGGATTGCGCTGTCAGCACAGCTGCTGGTTGCGTGTCGTCGTTCACACACAGCTCCACACGGCGCCAGTGTTCGTCCATGCTCCAGGCGTTGCGGTTGTATATGGCCACCTGCTGCACGGGTACGGATTGCGGCCATTCGAACCGGATCCAGGCCTGGGCGGCGTGTGCGGCCGCAACCGTCCAGACGCGCCCCAGATCATCCATGGATAACGGATACGGAACCTGTCCATCCGTGACGTAGCGTGGCTGGTACGCATCCGAAAAGCAACTGGACGCCGTGACCTGCGCCGCAGGCGCCAGGTTCTGAGCCGGCGGTGCATCGGCCTGCTGGCGCGCGGCCTGAGTCAGCGCGAACAGCAGCGCTGTCACGCTCAGCATCGGCAAGCCGACAATGCGCAGGTGTCTGTACCGGTTCATAACGCACCTCGATGGGCCGGTGTGGGTGTAGATCGCATTAACATCAGTTTAACGGTGATGCGTGACGCGAGCCATGCACCCGGTTGAGATGGTTTACACCAAATTGATCTCCCCGCAGGGTGCATCACCACCAGGCCCATCCGACGATAACGCCAGTTGTGTGGTTGTTGGATATTCGCAATCCCGCAGGGGCAGGCCCCCGCTCCAGCCCTGCAACAGGCCCGCCTGCCTGCCCGTAGTTGTCGCGTTCCGCGGCAGGCATACCGGGGGCGATCTCCGTG
>CAZHSN010000122.1:0-11754 GCA_964535125.1 uncultured bacterium | reverse complement strand
ACCCAATAGCTACCAAGATGCGGGGAGTTTCTCCAATTTACGGTGAACCAATACATTGAGACTGCAGCGCCTGTTCTTGCCGGATCGGGATTTGCGCCATGCCGTTACGCGCCAGCTTCACACGCAACTCCGCGTCGCGCAATACCGCCAATTCGCGGTCCAACTCCAGTCGCTTCAGCGCGTCCCGCTCGGCCAGCGCTTTGGCCTGGGCCAGCGTGGCTTCGGCCTCACGCAGCCGTGTCTCGGCGGTACGCCGTTCCGCCGTCTGCTGGGTGGTCAGTGTACTCAGTCGCTGCTGCGCCTGTTTCAACCGGTTCTCCGCCGCGCTCAGTGCTGTTTGGGAGGCATCCACATCGCGCTGAGCATAGAACCCCTTTTGGTACAACGAAGCCGCGCGGGCCGCCTGGTTGGCGGCCTCGGTTCGGGCTGTCTGTGCGTCACGCACAGCGCCTTCCGCCTCAATCCGCGCCTGCGGATGCGTCACCTCAGTCAACGTTTCCAACTGCGTCCGAGCGTTCGTGGCCGCCGACTCAGCCTGAGCCAGGCTGGCCGCCGTCAAGGCCGGCTGGGTATCCAGATCACGCCGCAGCTGCTGCACACGCAGTTGGCTCTGTTTCAGCGCCAGCTCCGCCTGTTCCTGTGTCACCGGTGACTCTACACGCTGCAGGTTGGCCGATATACCGCCGACGCGGGCGCGGGATTCCGCCGCACGCACCTGGTTTCGGACCATATTCACCGAGCTTTCGGTCTCGACACTGTCGACCTGAGCGATCAACTGCCCGGATGTCACCCGGTCACCAGCCTCGAGGGTCAACTTCAAGATGCGGCCCGATGCCTTGCTCTTGATCTCAACTTTACTGTAGGGCTCCAGGAAACCGGACTCGCGTACGCTGACGGCGATGGCGCCCTTCTTCACCGTATAGGTTTTCTCGGGTTTCGGTTTTGGGCGCATAAAAAACCACCAACCCGCACCGGCGCCAGCCAGTACAATCACCGCCAGTATCAGGCACCCGAACCGCCAGAACCGTTTACGCGCCGGTCGCGCCATCGATCAGACCCTCCCCGCGAAGATACCAATACATGGTGACACATACACCACCCGCATAGTTTCATCCTGGTGTTACGGTTTCCTGCAACACGTTGGCGTTGACCGGCTTACTCCAGACGGTCAAACCGTCCGCTCAGCAGGTCCATTTTGGCGTCCATATAATACCGGAAGTTGTCCCAGGAGATCTCCGGAGAGACGCAGTGATCCACCGTGGGGATGAAACCGCCCTCTTCGATTAACGGAGCCATCTCCAGCAGGTGCGCACGGATCGCCTGGGGTCCCTTAGCGAGTTCCCGCTTGTCGACGCCCCCCCATAACCGCAAATCCCGTCCGAACTGCCTGCGCCACTCCATCGGGCTGACATGGGACGCACGCTCGATGGGCCAGATAATGTCGATGCCGGCTTCCATGAACAGGGGGATCAAGACGGTGGGGTCACCGTCCGAGTCCAGCGCCACCCAACGCACGCCGTGTTCTTTCAGGAACCGAACCACCCGGCGCATGTGGGGCAGGATGAACTCGCGGAACGTATGAGGACCCAACAGCGGCCCGCCTTTGGCCGCCAGGTCCTCGTTAAACGTGAAGTAATCAATCGGCGCCCGATCCAAGACCGGCCGGCTGGTCTCTATCAGGAAGTCGGCGATGAACTCCATCATTTCATGCATCATCTCCGGCTCGTCGTACCAGGCCATGGAGAGGTTCTCGGTGCCCATGAACTCGCGCGCCCGCCAATAGAAACCGTTGGCCGCGCAATTCTCGCCCAGCACCAGCGGGCAGTCGCGCACCGCCCAGGCCGCCATCCGGGAGTCCAGATCGGCGGGGTAGCGGGCCGGAATGGCCGCAATCAGGCGCTTCTTGACGGCGTCGAAACTCGCCCGGTCATGCACGGGGTGATCCAGATACTGGTCCATGCACATCCGGCCGCCCGCCACGGTGCCTGCCTTCAGGGCCTTGTGGACGATACCCAGCCCATCGCGGAAGATCTCGTAGACGTCGGTCTCTTCCAGCATCTCGAAGGGAAACGGGGGTATGAAGCCATAATGAACGGGAATGTACTCTCTGGGATCCAGATCAATCTCCGGTTCGTTGTGGAACCAGTTCCACGTGAAACATCGGACGTCGTCCGGCGCCTCGGCCTGCCAGCGACTGATGGTCTGAGGCCAGACGCCCAGTTCGTGATTGGGCCGTCTGTCCGCTGACCGATACTCCATACACGCGTAAAACCGCTCGAGCGGGCTGTTCATGGCATGCTCATGTCTGGGTGATGGTTGCCCTGTATGGGCGAACAAACCGGGCCGCGGCCCGTTGTGTCCGGCCAGTAGATCGGCTCGGGCAGTGTGTGCGTGACGGCCGCCCGGTCGGACGGCGACGTCGACAACGCGAGTCGGACAGCCAGCGCGCCGGCGGCCGTGAAGTCCGGACGCGTGGACGGGATCGGCGGATCCATCATTGACGCGACGGATGCGCCGTCAAACCCGCACACCAGCAGCTGCTGCGGGACTGCGACACCAAGAGACCGCGCGGCCTGTACGGCGCACACCGCGGTCACATCCTCGACGGCCACCACGGCCGACGGCGGCGTGCGCTGCTGCATCCATCCGCGGAGCGCGTCCGTGATCAACGACATGACCTCCGCGGGATGGAGCGACGGCAAGGTGCAGATGTCCGCCTTTCGGACGGCGCACCCGGCGGCGCTCAACACCTGCTGCAGGCCTGCCAGCCTGCGTTCCACCGTCAGCAGCGGACCGACTCCCGGCAGGTTCAGCGACAGACAGGCGACCCGCCGATGTCCTGCACGCAACAGGTGGGCGGCCATCTCCATCCCGCACCCGATGTGGTCCATCACCACTTGCGGACCGGGATACCCGGGAACCGGCTGCGCCAGCAGCACCAGTGGGATCCGTTGCGATACCGCTATCCAGGCAGCATCCACCGGCGCCTCCACCGGTCTGGGTGACGGGAACAGCACAATCCCGTCGACACCGGCATCGGCCAGCCGCATCAGCGCGCGCCTCTCGCCATCGGCGGCGCCCCGGGTGTCCACGGCGATCAGCTGCGCACTCAGTTGTTCTGCGGCGTGCGAGGCGCCTTGCAGGCAGCGCCACACCAGCTCCGAACGGTATCCCAGATCACTCGCGGCGAAACCCACTGCCGTACCGGTATCCACCGAGGCGATACCCGCGCTGCAGGGATCGGCGACATAACATCCGGACCGCTGCCGGCGTACGATCACCCCCTGCGCCTCCAGCAGGCTGAGCGCGTGCACGATGGTGGTGCGCGAGGTTCCGAACTGCTGCTCCAGCACGCGCACCGAAGGCAGCCGCGCACCGGGCGGAAGTCCGGCAGCGCGGATCACCTGGTTGAGGATCGCCCGGGCGACTCTATGAAGGGACGATTGTGTACGCATCTGGTATTACCAGTTGCCACTATACTGCTCATTGAACCCGTTTTCAAGGGCTTTCGGTCATAGGCAGCCATTTTGGCTGTACCAGATGCATCGCCGGTTGCACACAACCGGCGCTTGCGTCACACTGAAAGCGGACCGGATATCGAACGGCAAGGAGCAGCCATGGGACGGGTGCTGGGCATTGTCAACCAGAAGGGTGGCGTGGGTAAAACCACCACGGCGGTAAACCTCGCGGCGGCGCTCGCCCTGGAGGGCCGCAGCGTGCTGCTGGTGGACATGGACCCACAGGGAAACGCCACCAGCGGATTCGGCGTCGACAGGAAGCGCCTGAGCGGCAGCACATACGACGCACTGGTCGATGAGCGCCCTCTGGAGGAGGTGATCGTGCGCTCGGAGATCGGCGGCCTGTCGTTATCTCCGGCGTCCATCGACCTGGCCGGTGCGGAGCTGGAACTGATGGCGAAGCTCAGCCGCGAATATGCGCTGAAGCGCGCGTTGGAACCGGTTCGGGATCGCTTTCAATACATTATTATAGACTCCCCGCCATCTCTGGGGCTGCTGACCATCAACACCCTGGCGGCCTGTGATCAGGTGATCGTGCCGATCCAATGTGAATACTACGCGCTGGAGGGGATCAGCCAGCTGGTTCAAACGCTCGACCTGGTGCGCCGCAGCATCAATCCGGCCATCTCCATCGCCCGGGTGCTGCTGACGATGCGCGACCCCCGGGTGCGGCTGTCGGCGCAGGTTGAAGAGGAGGTGCGCCAGTTCTTCCCGGACGCGGTCTCCTCGGTGGTGATCCCGCGCAATGTACGCCTCAGTGAAGCGCCCAGCTACGGGCAGCCGGTATTGCTGTACGATCCCCGCTCACGCGGGGCCGAAGCCTACAGGGAATTCGCCCAGGAGATCATACACGATGACGAAACGCGGACTCGGTAAAGGACTCCACGCGCTGCTGCCCGATGCGCCGACCGGCGAGACGCTGATGCAGGCGCCGCTGGATGCGATTGTGTCCAACCCCGATCAGCCGCGCACCCGGTTCGACGAAGCCGCGCTTCAGGATCTGGCCGAATCGATCCGGCAGCACGGCGTACTGCAGCCGATCGTGCTGCAGCAGATGCCCGATGGACGCTACCAGTTGATTGCGGGCGAACGGCGCACGCGCGCAGCGCGCATCGCAGGCCTGACCACCATCCCTGCCGTCGTGCGCAGGGCATCCGGCGACCAGCGGCTGGTGCTCGCACTGATCGAAAACCTGCAACGCACCGATATCAGCCCGATCGAGCAGGCGCGCGCCTATAAGCAGCTCATCGATCGGTTCGGCCTGACCCAGGATGAAGTCGCCAAACAGGTGGGACGCAGCCGAACCGCTGTGACCAACTCCTTGCGGCTGCTGCAGCTGCCGGACAGCGTGCTGCAGCAGGTGGAACAGGGCGCGCTTAGCGAAGGTCACGCCCGAACACTGCTGATGGCGCCGGAGTCGCAGCGCGAAGCGCTGGCCAAACGGGCCCCCCAGATGAGCGTGCGCGAGCTGGAACGGGCCGCGCGCGCCGCCATGCCATCGGCGACGCCGGATGTTTCACGTGAAACATCCGCTTTGGACCCGGACCTGCAGCGCGTCTGCGACGTGCTGCGCGAGCGGCTCTCCACGCGCGTCACGCTCTCCCTGCAGGGCCGGGGCGGCACGCTGCATATCGGCTTTTATGACCACGAAGACCTCGACCGCCTGCTGTTGTTGATCGCCGGCGAGTCACTCGACTGAGGAGCTGCCCATGTCCGTATCACCCGCCCTGCTGCACACCGCCACGGAGGCGTTTTGTTCCCGGTATGGCCGCGAACCCGCCGCCATCGCTGCGGCGCCCGGCCGCGTGGAGGTCTTGGGCAATCACACCGACTACAATCTCGGATGTGTCATGAGCGGCGCCATCGACCGCCATACGCTCGTGCTCGCCGGACCGTCTTCCGACGCACACGCGCATGTGCGGTCGCTGCAGACCGACACCGAGGCGGTGTTCAATCCCGCCGCCCCCCAGTCGCTGCCTCAGTGCCGATGGGCCGATTATGTGCAGGGGGTGGTGCATGAGCTGAGCACCCTGGGTATACGGATTCCGCCTTTTCAGGCGTTGATCCACAGCGATATTCCCCGCGGCGCAGGGCTCAGCTCCAGCGCCGCGCTGGAGGTTGCCGTCGCCCTGGCCCTGCTGGCGCTGACCGGCGACACACTGCCGCCCTGGGAGGTGGCGAAGCTGGCGCGCCGAGCCGAGAACCAGTTCGTCGGCATGCCGTGCGGCATCCTGGATCAGTTTTCGTCGGTTTTCGGGCAGGAGGACTCGGTGCTGTACCTTGATGTCCGTTCCGAGGAACAACACGCCGCGCCGCTGCCTGCATCCCCTGATTTGCGGATCGTGCTGGTCCATTCGCGTTCGCCGCATTCGCTGACGAATGCGCCGTATGCCCAGCGCGTCAGTGAATGCCGGCAGGCTTGTGCTTGGCTGAGCGAGCGTCTCCAGCGTCCGATGGAGTCGCTGCGGGATGTGGATCCGGATACGCTGCTGCCCTGCCTGACCGACATGCCCGAGATCCTGCGACGGCGCGCCGCTCATGTGGTGTATGAGACCGATCGGGTACAACGGGCGTATGCCGCCATGCAGCGCGGCGATGTGCGCACCATGGGGGAGTTGATGTATCTATCGCATGCCAGCTCGCGGGACCTGTTTGAGAACTCGCTGCCGGAACTGGATCTGCTGGTGCAATTGGCGCATCACCACGGCGCATTGGGCGCCCGGTTGACCGGCGGGGGCTGGGGCGGCGCGATCCTGGCGTTGACGCCCGCGGGATCGACCGAACGCTTCCAGGCCGACGTCCTGCGCGACTACGCCGCAGCGACTCAGATCAAGGGGGACGCGTTTGTGTGCCGGTTCTCTCAAGGCGCACACAGGCTGATGTAGCACCCGTACCCGGGTCTCACGAATCGGTGCTGGCCTTCCGTAACACCCGTTCGGTGGCCGTGATGGGGCACTTCACGCGCACGGCGACGGCTATCGCATCACTGGGGCGCGCATCCACCACCAGTTCACTGCCATCCGGCGCCAGCAGCACCAGCCGCGCATAGTAGATGCGGCCCCACAGGTCATCGATGATCACTCGATCGACGCTGTGTCCCGTACGCTCAATCAGATTGCGGATCAGGTCATGCGTGGAAGGGCGATCGGGCAACTCGCCCTCCAGTCCGAAGTGGATCGCCAGCGCCTCTGTACGCCCGATGAAGATATCAATGGAGCGGTGATCCTCGTCCTCCAGGATCACGAAATGCGCCACCTCGACGTCTTCCAGCAACGTCTGCCGCTGAAACACGCCCATCAACGTCACCGGGCGCTCTTCATCAAGCTCCGGATCGGGCTCTTGCCAATCGTCGATCGGTCCAAATCCCTCGGACCACTCAGGCGGCACAGGGCACCTCCTGTTCAGGCGTCGTCCGCGATCTTTTCAACTGTGCGCAGAAACTCTTCATTGGAGGAGGTGTGCGCCAGCATGTTCTTAAGCTGTTCTATACCCTGGATCGTTTCATACTTCTGGAATATCCGGCGCAGTTTCCACACCTGCTTCCGTTCAAACTCGGAGAACAGCAACTCCTCGTGACGGGTGCCCGACCGGTTGACGTCGATGGCCGGGAAGATGCGCCGGTCGCTGAGCGCCCGATCCAGCACCAACTCCATATTACCCGTCCCTTTGAACTCCTCGAAGATCACTTCATCCATGCGGCTGCCTGTCTCCACCAACGCGGTGGCCAGCACCGTCAGGCTTCCCCCGTGCTCAATCGCCCGCGCCGCGCCGAAGAACCGCTTAGGCCGGTACAGCGCCGACGGATCCAGACCACCGGAAAGCGTGCGTCCACTGGGATTGACGGTCAAGTTGGACGCCCGGCTCATGCGGGTCAGGCTGTCCAGCAGGATAACCACGTGGTTACCGGCTTCCACCAGTCGCTTGGCCATCTCCAGCGTCATTTCACTCACACGCATGTGGTTCTCAGGCATCTCATCGAAGGTGGAACTGACCACCCGGCCCTTTACAGAACGCCGAATATCGGTAACTTCTTCCGGTCTTTCGTCGACCAAAAGAACCATCAGCAACACTTCGGGATGGTTGATGGTAATGCTGTTGGCGATGGTCTTGAGCAGCATTGTCTTACCCGCCTTGGGCGGCGCCACAATCAGACCGCGTTGACCTTTCCCTATCGGCGCCACGATGTCTATCATGCGCGCCGACACATCCTTGGCGGGACCTGTTTCCAGACGCAGCCGATCCTGCGGGTATACAGGCACCAGGTCATCGAACGAAAAGCGGTGCCGCGTCGACTCCGGATCACGCCCGTTCACCGACTCCACGCGCAGCATCCCGTAATACTTCTCATTGTCCTTGGGGGGGCGGATCATGCCCACAATGCTGTCGCCTGTCTTCAGGTCAAACCGCTTGATCTGCGTCATCGACACGTAGACATCGTCGTTTCCGCCCGCAGCAAAGTTGACATCCCGCCGGATGAAACCGAAACCATCCGGCATCAACTCCAGTACGCCGGTCGCACGGATCATGCCCCCGCCGTCTGCGTGAGCTTGCAGAATTTTCTTGATGACATCATGGCGGCGCGCACTGTCATCCACGTTGACGCCACGCGAGCGGGCGACTTGGTGCAGGTCTTCTAGGCTGCGTCCGTCAAAGAACGAGAGGTCCAGTTGTTCCATACATTCCACCTGGTTGGTGAGGAGATTGTTTCGCGTGATGACGCGATTGGCGTTGCCGGCAGACCCTATCCAGCAAACAGGGCCCGGGGCGGACAGGTCATTGGGAAAAAAGGCGTGCCGGCAGCAACGTGCCGTTGACGCCGACTCCAAGTCGAGTCAAGCCTATTATACACCTTCAACACTCTCCGCGGCCAGTCATCGGCGGCGGAGGGCAGTCTATCTCATCCATCAACCCCACATAGGGCAGGCTCCGATACTGTTCGTTATAATCCATTCCGTACCCCACAACGAATAGATTGGGTATGGTAAACCCCACATAATCAATGGGAACATCCACGGTGCGCTGTGACGGCTTGTCCAGCAATGCGCATACCCTGAGCCGACGGGCTTTGTAGACGCTGGTATTGTCCAGCAGAAACCTCAACGTGTGGCCGGTATCCACGATGTCTTCAACCACCACCACATCGCGGTCTACCGTACTGTCTTCCAGTTCGCTGATAATGCGCACCACACCGGTGCTGCGCATGCCTTGCCAACTGCTCAGCGTAATGAACCCGATATCCACCGGCCCGGGAACAGCGCGCGCCAAGTCGGCCAGAAAGAATGCCGATCCCTTCAGCACACCCACCAACAGCAACGGCTGGTCGGCGTCGCTGTCGGCTCGAATCTGCTCGCCCAGTTCCCGAACGCGGTGGCTGATCTGTTCACTCGTGATCCAGGGGGTGATGGACGGTGTGTCGCTGGTCATGCGATCCTCCCGTAGTCAGCACGTACACGCAAGGCCGGCCTCACTCCCATTCGATGGTGGCCGGAGGTTTGGACGTAATGTCGTACAACACCCGATTGATGCCAGGCACCTCCCCCACAATCCGGTTGGATATGCGCTCCAGCACCGCATCCGGCAAACGAGCCCAGTCCGCTGTCATGGCGTCATCACTGACCACCGCACGCACCACAATCGGATGTCCATACGTCCGCTGATCGCCCATTACCCCCACGCTGCGTACGGCAGGCAGCACCGCGAAGGATTGCCAGATCTCCCGGTATAAACCGGCCGACCAGATCTCATCCAGCACAATACGGTCGGCCGCGCGCAGCATCTCCAGACGCTCTTCGGTAACTTCACCGGCGATACGGACCGCCAGCCCGGGCCCCGGAAACGGCTGACGCCATACGATCGACTCCGGAAGTCCCAGTCCATCCGCGACGCGCCGCACTTCGTCCTTAAACAACCAGCGGAACGGTTCCACCAGTTTCAACCGCATGTCATCCGGCAACCCACCCACATTGTGATGGGTCTTGATGGTGGCTGCATTGCTGCTGCCGCCGCTCTCAATCACGTCAGGGTACAGCGTTCCCTGCGCCAGGAATGCGCAATCGCGCAGTTCATCGGCGTGTTCCTCGAACACCCGCACAAACTCTTCACCGATGATCTTGCGTTTACGCTCCGGCTCGATCACGCCGCGCAGCCGTTCCAGAAACCGCTCGCGTGCGTCCACCGCCACCAGATGAACTCTGTAGTGCTCCCGAAACGTCTGGCGCACCTGCTCCGCTTCACCCTGACGCAGCAGCCCATGGTCCACAAACACACACGTTAGTTGATCCGCGCCGACGGCCCGATACAGCAATGCGGCGAGGGTCATGGAGTCCACACCGCCACTCACCGCGCACAGCACCCGATCGGTCCCGATCTGCTCGCGCAGGCTGGCCACGCTCTGCTCAATGAACGACCCCATGGTCCAGGTACCGGAACAGCCGCAGACATCGATGACAAACTGACGGAGCAATTCCAAGCCAAACGGCGTGTGTTTAACCTCCGGGTGGAACTGCACACCATACAGCCGGCGCGCAGTGTCAGCCATGGCCGCAACCGGCGTCGACGGGGTGGCAGCGGTAACCGCGAATCCGGGAGGCGGCGCCAGCACCAGATCGCCATGGCTCATCCAGCAGGTCTGCTCTCCGCTCACGCCGTTGAACAACGGCGCCCCGGTACACACGGTGACAGCGGTGCGCCCGTACTCCCGCCGTTCACTCGGCTCCACCGTCCCGCCCAGCAGATGCGTCATCAACTGATGTCCGTAGCAGATGCCCAGCACGGGCACACCCAGCTCAAACACCGCCGGGTCTACCTGAGGGGCAGCGGGTTCATAGACGCTGCTCGGTCCACCGGAAAGCACCAGCCCCTTCGGGGCGCGCGCGCGGATCGTGTCCACCGGGGTGTCCGAACCGATGATCTCGCAGTACACCGAACACTCACGGATCCGCCGTGCAATCAGTTGGGTATATTGCGCGCCAAAATCGAGGACCAGGATCAGTTCATTGTCGGGTGATGTGTATGCCATGGGATCGCCTTTGTGGTTCGTGAGTTTGGTGAGTGTTCGCGTGGAGGCCCGAGCGGTAAGCACCGCAGGCAACGTTGCCAATATACCTTCTGGTTTTGCACGGTGTCAAGAGAGCCCGCGGTCATTCCGGCACTCCGCGGGCCGCCCGGATCCGCTGATACAGGCCGGGACGCCGGCATTGCCACGTCCACTTGGCCAGCATCCGCAAGGCGTCTTCTGCGCTGGCGCCGCCCCAGCGTTCGGTGTCCGGGTCTCCGGTATCCACGATCCGCCACGCCGGATGGTCCTTATACCGCGTGTCATCATAATAGTCGTTCCATACCCACTCCGCACGCCGTTCCCAGAGCGCGTTCTCCGTAAATTCGGCGTACAGCATCATCGCGTCGGTGTGGTACCACACCGAAAGCGGATTGGCGCCGGGCGCACCATGCGGGTTTGACGGTGTGAAGCGCGGCTCCGGCAGATAGAACCGGCGGTCACGCAGCAGCGCCGTCCACGAGTGCTCCAGCCAGTTCAACGCGGCCTGTCTGTAGGGCCTGTTTGGAAACATGCGCGCCGCATGGATCAATCCGACAGGCGTCCAGGGCAGGTACTCGGCAAAGTCGTCCTGCTGCGCCTGCGCATCCGGCCGGCAGAGCGCGTCCGCCAATGTCCCGACTATCCGGCGCCAGCGCACCGGATCATCATGACGCAGAGACCTGCGCCAGAGGGCATCCAGTATCGCGCCCGTAGCAGACGCCCGCCCATGAAACAGCCCGTCTGTCGTGCGTTGCATCGCGTGACGGAACAGCCGCTCGAACGCTGTCAGCATCTGTTGTGTGAGTCTGTTGTCCCAATCCATCAACAGTGTCTCGCCCAGCATCCGCAGACTGTGGTAGGTGTGAAACGGCGCGTCCTCCTCCATATGCGCGCCGCTCCAGGGAGCCAACAGATAGGGCATCGATCCATCCGGACGAAGATACGACAGCAGGCTGCTCACACCCGACCGAATAGACGCACGTCCCCAGGGCAGCTTGGTCAACCGCATCGCCTCGGCACAGAGCAACGGAAAGCGCGGCACATCATCCAGGTTAAACCCGGTTGATCGCGAACCGGGTTGCGCTGCCAGCCACAGCGGATTGACGGGAGCCGCCGGGAATCCCTGCAGTGACCGATGCGGATCCCGTTCCCAGCGTGCGAACTCATACCAAAGCGCCCACCGGGCCGAGTAAATCGCCT
>CAZHSN010000121.1:8848-11921 GCA_964535125.1 uncultured bacterium | reverse complement strand
GCGTTGGTCGATCTGCGCGGTTCGCAGTGGCGGCATGCCGTCGGCGAAGGTCAGTTTGGCCCGGTGGAGGCGTTTACGTGTGGTGTCGTCGGCGTGCACGGACCAGTCGTGTACGACGAGGCGGTAGGTCGGGTGGATGTCGAGCCATCCGGATTGGACGAGTGCGTCGATGAGCGCGTCGGCGGGGTCGTCGATCCACATTTCGTCGGCGATGTCCTGGTTGGTCATGTGTCCGATGTCGCCGCGTGGTGTGCGGTCTCGGGTGACGGCCCAGAGCGCCTCGACGACGCCGAGAGCGTAGGGCAGTGGGATGTCGAGTAGCTTGGCGAGTCGTCGGGTTTTGCGGTGTGTTAAGGCGCCACGTAGTGCCATTACTTGAGTCCTCCAGTGAACCGGTCGCGGGAAGAACGCGGGAAGAATGTGAACGCGAGAGGCGCCCACAGACGCTTATTCGTGCGTGTATTACGCTCAGAAACGTGAGGGAAGGCTTCGGAATCGGTATATAATGTACGGGATATCGTCTGGAGGACCACATTCCCCTCATGTCCATCTGGAACCGCCTGTTCGCCAATATGTCCCGTGATATGGGTATCGACCTCGGCACCGCTAACACGGTGGTCTACGTCAAGGGTAAGAACATCGTACTCCGGGAGCCGTCGGTGGTGGCGATTGAGACGGACTCGCGCAAGGTGCTGGCGGTTGGTGAAGAGGCCAAGCGTATGATCGGTCGTACCCCCGGCAGCATCACCGCCATCCGGCCATTGAAAGATGGAGTGATCGCCGATTTCGCACAGACCGAGAAGATGCTGCGGTATTTCATACAAAAGGTGCATCGGCGCACCTGGGCAGCTCCGCGCGTGGTGATCGGCATTCCCAGCGGCGCCACCGATGTCGAGCAGCGTGCGGTGATTGATGCGGCGCGCAAGGCGGGCGCCCGCGAGGCGTACCTGCTGGAAGAGCCGATGGCGGCCGCCATCGGCGCCGGACTGCCTGTCGACCAAGCCTGCGGTTCCATGATCGTCGATATCGGCGGCGGAACCACCGAGGTAGCGGTGCTGTCACTGTCCGGCATCGTCGCGCCTAAGTCGGAGCGGACAGCCGGCGACAAGATCGACGAAGCGATCATCGCTTACGTGCGACGCGCCTACAATCTGTTCATCGGTGACCGTACCGCCGAAGAGATCAAAACCACCATCGGCTCCGCGGTTCCTCAGGATGTCGAAATGGAGATGGATATCCGAGGGCGGGACCTGCTGTCGGGTCTGCCCCGCAGCGCCAACATCAACTCTGATGAGATCCGCCAGGCGATCTCTGAGCCGGTCAACAAGATCATCGAGGTCGTTAAGCAGAGTCTGGAGGAGACACCTCCCGAACTCGCAGCGGACATCATGAACAACGGAATTCACTTGGCGGGAGGCGGCGCGTTGTTGCGCGGGTTGGACATCCTGTTACATGAGGAGACCGGTATGCCGGTGTATATCGCTCCCGATCCCCTCAGTTGCGTAGCCGTGGGCACCGGACGCATGCTGGAGGAGTTGGAAACTAACTCCGCACTGCGTAAAGTGCTGATCAGCGCGACGCGCTAGACAGGTATGGAGCTTCATGGGTGACAGGCGCCAGCATAATCCCTGGGTCATTGTCATCTATGTGGTGCTCGCATTGGCCGCACTGACGCTGGGCATTTGGCATCGCTCAGCCAGTATCGATGCGTCCGCTGATCTGCAGACACAGACCCGTCCGGCTCATCGCGACTCACCCACCATCGCCTTGCCCGAGGTAATCATTGCTCCCGTTCGCAGCGCGTTGAATGCCGTTGGCCGAACCGCCAGCGACATCTGGTTCGGGTTGCGGTTTGGGCGTGGACTGCTGCGTGAAAACCGCAGGTTGAAGCAACAGGCGTCTGCCGCCGAAGCGCTGGGCATACGGCTGGAAGGTATGCGCCGCGAAAACGCCCAACTGCGGGCGGCGCTGGGAATGGCCTCCTCGCCAAGCGCCCCGCAGATCGCTGAGGTCATCACGGTACAGCCATCCAGCTACTTCGCCACCATCACGGTGCGCCCTCGCGGCGGCGCGGCTGCCGTGGGAAGCGCTGTCACGGCCGAGGGAGGCGGATTGGTCGGACTGGTGACCGCCACCGGTCATGGCGCGGCGATCGTCACCTTGATTACCGACCCCAGTTTCGGCGTCTCCGTACGCCTGGCGCGTGACGGCGACCGGATGCTGGGCATCGTACGCGGCCGAGGCGATCGCGACATGGACATCTCGCTGATTGATGACACCGTCACGATCCAGCCGGGTGATGTCGTCATCACTTCCGGCGTCGGCGGCGTGTTTCCGGCAGGTCTGCCTGTCGGAGTAGTCCAGACACGCCCTCAAAAGCTCCCCAGCGGTGAGCGTTCAGCCACCATCCGGCCGCTCACCACCGCAGGGAGTTTGGAGTACGTCTACATCTATCCGCCCCGGCAGCGAAGCGTCGCACCATGATGCGCTGGGTTCCCGTCTGGCTGCGGGCAGTCTTGCTGCTGGTGATGGCTGCGGGCTTACAAGGAGCCTGGGGATCGGCACTGTCGATCTATGGCGCTTCACCTGATCTGTTGCTGGTCACATTAACAGCACTGGCGCTGGTGCTTCCTCCCGCTGGCGCCGCAGCCGTGGGATTGCTGGGAGGCTGGTTTACCGGAGCGTTGGTCGGCCGTTCCGTGGGCAGCTTCATCGTGACGCGCCTGTTGCTGGGCGCCGGACTGGGGCTGCTGGAGTTGCGGTTTTACCGCGCCAACCCGCTGATATCCGCCGGAGCGGCGCTTCTGGGTACTCTATTCAGTGAAGGGGTGTTTTTCGTGTTCTCCCCTGAACAGTTCGCTAACGATATCCCGAGATGGGGCTGGCTGACACTGGGTAAAGCCGGATATCACATCATACTGATCGTCCCCCTCAGCGCATTGGTACGTCGGATCATCGGCGTGCCGGACTCATCAGGAGGCGTATAACGTGACACACAATATCATCATCATCGGCGCCGGCGCGGCGGGGTACACCGCTGCCATCTATACCGCCCGCGCAGGACTGGCGCCAC
>CAZHSN010000121.1:0-8748 GCA_964535125.1 uncultured bacterium | reverse complement strand
GGCGCGGCGGGGTACACCGCTGCCATCTATACCGCCCGCGCAGGACTGGCGCCACTGGTCTACGAAGGGACACAGCCCGGTGGCCAGTTAACCATCACCAGCGAAGTGGAGAACTTCCCCGGTTTTCCGGAAGGCATTGATGGACCCGAGTTGATGATGCGATGCCGAACGCAGGCGGAGCGATTTGGCGCCCAGTTTGTGACGGACGTGGTCACCTCGGTCGACCTGTCCAACCGCCCGTTCACCGTCCGCACCGACTCGGATGAAGCGTCCGCCCACGCGTTGATCATCGCGACCGGAGCATCCGCCCGATGGCTGGGACTGGAGTCAGAGCAGCAGCTACTGGGACGCGGAGTCTCCGCCTGCGCCACGTGTGACGGTTTCTTCTTCCGTGATCGGCATGTGCTGGTGGTAGGCGGCGGGGATACCGCCATGGAGGAGGCCACGTACCTGACCCGTTTCTGCGCGTCGGTCACCATCGTGCATCGGCGGGATGCGCTGCGCGCCAGCCGTATTATGGAGGCGCGCGCCCGAGCCAACCCCAAGATCCGGTTCCAGTGGAACAGTGTCATTGAAGAGATTCATGATGTAGAGGCCGGGAAGGTCACCGGCGTGACACTGCGCAACACGGTGACCGGAGACACATCGTTTCTGGGCACCGACGGCGTGTTCCTGGCGATAGGGCATGTACCCAACACCGGCTTCTTACGCGGGCAGTTGGACACCGATGACCAAGGCTATATCATCACCCGGAACGGCACGTACACCAGTGTGGAAGGCGTGTTCGCCGCAGGCGATGTTCAGGATCATGTGTACAGGCAGGCAACCACCGCCGCCGGAGTGGGCTGCATGGCGGCGATTGATGCCGAGCGCTGGCTGGCCGCACAATAACGCTTTCAAACAAAAACGAAAACGCCCCGCAGGGCGAATACAGGGAGGCACCTTTGGAGAGACTGGAACACACCTGGACCGCGTTGGTCACACCGTTCACCGCTGAAATGGATTTGGACTGGAGCGGTTATGACAAACTGGTGGCCTTCCAGATGGAACAGGGCATCTCCGGACTGCTGCCTGTGGGCACCACCGGGGAGTCACCCACACTGTCATGGGATGAGCACAACGGGTTGATTGACCGCGTCATCCGGACGGCCCACGGGAAACGGCCGGTGCTGGCAGGAACCGGCAGCAACGCCACGCACGAAGCGATCACCCATTCGCTGCGCGCGGCGCACGAAGGCGCTGACGCCGTGCTGATGGTCGATTGCTATTACAACGGCCCGTCCTCCGCGGAACTCCGCGATCACTACTACGCCGCGGTGGCCGCGCGGATCCCGGATACGCTGGTGGTGCCGTATGTCATCCCGGGGCGCACCGGCACCGCGCTGGAAGTGGCCGACCTGGCGCTGCTGGCCGCCCGCCACCCCAATATAACCACTGTGAAAGAGGCCACAGGCGATCTGGAGCGGATGCGGCAGACACGCGCATTGTGCGGTGAGGCGTTTTCCATTATGTCGGGCGACGATGACCGCACCTTCGCTATGATGGCCGATCCCCAGATTCGCGCAAACGGCGTGATCAGCGTGATGAGCAACATCGCACCGGCGGCTATCAGCCGCATGGTGACCCTGCTGGCAGCCGGCCAACTGGACGAGGCGTCGCAAGTGCGTGACGCGCTGGCGCCGTTGTTCTCAATCGTCACCGTGAAAACCCCTAATGTACGCACACTTCCTGACGGATCGCAGATCACCGTCGAAGACCGGTACCGCAACCCACTGCCGGTGAAAACGCTCATGGCAGGCCTGGGCATGCCAGCCGGCGGATGTCGTGAACCGCTGGGTCGGATGAGCGCCGCCGGAGTGAACACGGTGCGTCAGGCTGCGGCACAGGTCTGGCAGCATGCGCCATGGGTGCTTGAACCCATCGAAGCGCACTTCGGCGTGTGTATCGCGGAACGGTTGGCAGACGACTCTGCCTGGAACGCCTTGGCCGCACAGGAGGGATAACATGCCGCTGGCCATTCCGGTTAACGAGCGCGTCACACTGCTCACCGCCAACGACCGTCGAACGCACCTGTTCGAGTCGCTGTGGCCCATCCCGCAGGGTGTCAGTTACAACGCCTATGTGGTGCGCGCCGGCCGCACCGCGTTGATTGACACCATGGAGCGCGGTTATGTGGACGCCTATCTGGAGCGCGTACAGGAGATCATCGGACCCGACGGGCAGGTTGACTACCTGGTGATCAACCACATGGAGCCCGACCACTCTGCCGGCATTCGCGCGGTCACCCGTCGCTGGCCGAACGTCAAACTAATCGGCAACAAGATGACCTTCAACATGCTCAAGGCGTTCTACGGAATATCTGACGGACTTCAGACCGTGAGCGACGGCGACGTGATAGACCTGGACGGCGCATCGCTCCAGTTCTTCACGGCCCCCTGGCTGCATTGGCCGGAGACCATGGTGACCTGGCTGCCTGAGGCGAACATGCTGTTCTCCGGTGACGCTTTCGGCAGTTTCGGAGCCCATGAGGGCGGTGTATTCGACGATGAGATCGATATCGACCGCACCGAGCCGGAGATGCTGCGTTATTACGCAAATATCGTGGGCAAGTTCAGCAAGCACGTCACCCGCGCCATCGACAAACTGTCCGTTCTGCCGGTCCAGACAATCGGCGCCACCCATGGCCCGGTCTGGCGCGTCCATCCCGAGGTGGTGGTGGAGCGCTACCGCAAGTGGGCCGCGCATGAAGCCGATCCGGGGGTGGTCATCGCCTACGGGTCGATGTACGGGTACACCGCGCACCTGGCCGATGTCATTGCCCGCGCTCTGTATGACCGCGGCGTGCGTACCGTTCGGATACATGACGTGTCCGTATCGGATCTCTCTGAGATCGTCCGCGACATCTGGCGCTACTCCACCGTGATCCTGGGCAGCAGCGCGTACAACGGAGGCATGTTCCCCGGTATGGCGGCGCTGACCGACCGGTTGGAAGCATTGGAGTTGACCAACCGGACGCTGGCGCTGTTCGGCAGTTCGGGATGGAACCGCAGCGGCGTCAAGTCATTAAGCGCATTTGCCGAACGAATTGGTTGGACGCTGGCGGGCCCGCTGGCCGAGACCGGCGCGGAGCCAAGTGCGGACACACTGACACGTTGCCGCGCGATCGCCGAAGCCATCACCGCCTGATGTTTGACGGTTAGTGCGCGGACGGGACGGATCCGATCCGTACTGACGGCTAAGTTGCCAACTAAGCCGTCAGTACGTCACACTGTATCGTGAACGGTCTCCGGCTTACGGTGCGCCCGGAACGGACTGGCCATGGCGGCCGGCTGTCCGATGCTCCTGCCCCCGTACCCCTTAGATCTGCGAGGAAGCAGCTCATGCCCGTCCGCTCAGATATACACAAAGTCCTCATCATCGGCTCCGGCCCCATCGTCATCGGTCAAGCGTGCGAGTTTGACTACAGCGGCACACAGGCATGCAAAGCGCTGCGCGAAGCGGGCTTCGAGATCGTGCTGGTCAACAGCAATCCCGCCACCATCATGACCGATCCCGGCATGGCGGACCGCACCTATATTGAACCGCTGAATGCTCACGCGTTGGAACGCATTATCGCGGCCGAGCGCCCCGATGCGGTGCTGCCCAATCTGGGAGGCCAGACCGGTCTAAACTTGACCGCTGAACTGGTGCGCACTGGAGTGCTGGACAAGTACGGCGTGCAGGTAATCGGCGTGCAGGCAGACGCCATTGAGCGGGGCGAAGACCGTACGGCGTTTAAAGAGACCATGAACCGACTGGGCGTGGAAATGCCCCGCAGCGAAGCTGTCTACACCATCGAGGATGCGCTGCGTGTAGCGGATGAACTGGGGTACCCGGTGGTGATCCGGCCAGCCTATACCATGGGCGGCACCGGCGGCGGCATTGCCGAGACACCAGATGAACTACGCACCATCGGCGCGCGTGGCATCGCCGCCAGCCTGGTAGGGCAGATCCTCATTGAAGAGTGTGTCATCGGGTGGGAAGAGCTGGAACTGGAGGTGGTGCGCGACAGCGAAGACAACATCATCACCGTCTGTTTCATCGAAAACGTGGATGCGATGGGCGTGCATACCGGCGACAGCTACTGCGTGGCGCCGATGTTGACGGTGCCGCAGGCGCTGCAGCAACGGCTGCAGGACGTGGCCTGGCGCATCGTCGAGGCGATCGGCGTGGTGGGCGGCACCAACGTTCAGTTCGCCCATGACCCGAAGACTGACCGGTTGGTGGTCATTGAAATCAACCCGCGCACATCACGCTCTTCCGCGCTGGCATCCAAAGCGACCGGATTCCCCATCGCGCTGGTGTCCGCCCGGCTGGCCGCCGGCTTGCAACTGCGCGACATACCCTATTGGCGCGATGGTACGTTGGATAAGTACACGCCGTCCGGCGACTACGTGGTGGTGAAGTTCGCCCGGTGGGCGTTCGAGAAGCTGCCCGGGTCGGTGGATCGGCTGGGCACGCAAATGAAAGCCGTCGGCGAAGTGATGAGCATTGGCGCGAACTACAATGAGGCGTTCCAGAAGGCAATCCGTTCCTTGGAGATCCGGCGCTATGGTCTGGGATTCGCACGCGACTTCCACGAGCGGTCACTGGACGAACTGCGTGAGATGCTGCGGCACGCCACATCCGAACGGCAGTTCATCCTGTATGAAGCGTTGCGAAAGGGCCTGTCCATTGAGGAGGCCCATCGGCTGACGCATATCGGCGTATGGTTCCTGCAGCAGATGCGTGAACTGGTGGACCTGGAAGAGCAGATCCTGCAGCACACAGGCGGAATGCTTCCGGATGCGCTTCTGGCGCAGGCCAAGCGCGACGGATTCAGTGACCGTTACCTGGCCCAACTGCTGGGCGTGAAGGAGAGCGACGTGCGCGCCCGCCGGTACCAATTGGGCATCCGGCAGGCGTGGCGGCGTGTGCCGGTCAGCGGAGCCGTTGATGCGGCCTATTACTACTCCACCTATAACCAGCCCGATGAAGTACCCGTATCGGACCGCCCCAAGGTCATGATCTTGGGTGGCGGACCGAATCGAATTGGCCAGGGAATCGAGTTCGACTATACCTGCGTGCACGCTGCCTTCACGTTGCGCGAGATGGGCTACGAAACCATCATGGTGAACTGCAACCCCGAGACGGTCTCCACCGACTACGACACCTCCGACAAGCTCTACTTCGAACCGCTTACGGTGGAAGACGTGCTGTCCATCTATGAGAAAGAGCAGCCGGTCGGGGCGATCTGCCAGTTCGGCGGGCAGACGCCGCTCAACATCGCGGCGGAACTGGAAGCAGCGGGGGTGCGTGTTCTGGGGACATCTCCTGACAGCATCGACCTGGCGGAGGACCGCAAGCGTTTCTCGGCCATTATGCAGCAGCTGGGCATCCCCCAACCGGAAGCCGGCACCGCGGTCACCGTGGACCAAGCGGTCTCGGTGGCGGCGCGGATCGGTTACCCGGTCATCGTGCGTCCCTCATATGTGCTGGGCGGACGCGGCATGGAAATAGTATACGACGAAGCCGCGCTGCGCCGGTATGTTGCGGCCGCGGTGGAAGTCTCCGATGAGCGGCCGATCCTCATCGACCGCTTCCTGGAGCACGCACTGGAAGTCGAGGCTGATGCGCTGGCCGATGGCAAAGACGCGTTTGTGCCATCGATCATGGAGCACATCGAACTGGCGGGAATACACTCCGGCGACAGCGCATGCGCCATTCCGCCGGTCTCTCTGCCCGAATGCCATGTGGCCACCATCGAAGACTACACCCGGCGCATCGCCGTGCAACTGGGCGTTGTGGGGTTAATGAACATCCAGTATGCGATTGCGGATGACACCGTCTACGTGCTGGAAGCCAATCCGCGTGCCTCGCGCACCGTGCCGCTGGTCTCCAAAGTTACCGGTGTCTCCATGGCCAGCATCGCGACGCGCCTGTTGATGGGTGAAACACTGGCCCAGCAGGCACTCACCCGCAGCCATGTCAGCCACGTGGGCGTCAAGGAGGCCGTGCTGCCGTTCACCATGTTCCCGGAAGTGGACCCCGTGCTGGGACCGGAGATGCGCTCCACCGGAGAGGTGCTGGGGATCGCTCCGGACTTTGGGTTGGCCTTCTACAAGGCCTATATGGCGGCCGGACAGCCTTTACCGCTGCAGGGATGCGTCTTGATCACCGTGGCCGATCGCGACAAGGACGACATCCTGCCGGTCGCCCGGACCCTGTCGGCGGAGGGATTCCACTTGATGGCGACCCGGGGAACGGTCGCCTACCTGGAGGCCAACGGATTGCAGGTGGAAGCGTTGAACAAGCTGCGTGAAGGCAGCCCCAATATTCTGGACGCCGTCACGGAGGGCCGTGTACAGCTGGTGATTAACACCCCAGCCGGACCGGAAGGCAAGACCGATGACAGCTACATCCGCAAGGCGGCTGTACGTCACCGGCTGCCCTACATCACCACTGCGGCTGCTGCACGCGCCGCCGCCGACGGTATTCGGGCGGCGCGCTCATCCGGAGACGCGTTGCAGGTGAAGGCGTTGCAAGACTACCACCGCAACGCCTGACCATTCGCAGACAAAGCCAGCCTCCGGCGCCGGTGTGTGCGGAAGCTGGCTCAGTATAATAATCTGTGTACCACGTCGCCTTTCTCAGCCTCGGTTCCAATATCGATGACCGCCTGGCGCACCTCCGCCGGGCGTTGGAGCGGTTGAACACGCCTCAGGTGCATGTCACAGCCGTATCAAGCGTCTACGAAACCGAACCCGTGGGATATGACACGCCGCAGCCCGCCTATCTGAACATCGGCGCACAGATCCGCACCTCGCTTGATCCGGAAGCGCTGCTGCAGCACTGCCTGAGCGTGGAGACACGCGGCGGCCGGGAACGGGAATGGGCTGGCAGCCCTCGAACCATCGATATCGACCTGATCCTGTTTGATGCAGTAGTCATGGCCTCACCGACGCTGATGCTGCCGCATCCCCGCATGGACCAGCGTGCCTTCGTACTGGCGCCCTTACTGGAGATCGATCAGGACCTGACCACGCCCGATGGCCGAAGACTGGCGGCGCTATTGCACCAGCCGCCCGCCAGTCTCCAACAGATCACCCGGACCGGCCCGGTGTGGCAGCCGGACTGAGGCGTCACCCGTCAGTGCTGAACCCCCGGCGCGGGATCAATGCGCAAGCCGACCGTGCGATAACCCAGGACGCTGTTACCACGAACCTGTCCGGTCATTTCGGAGTTGCCGGTGATCACCAGTCCTTCGCCGCAGTCGTGCAGCATGTTGTCGGTCACCAGAAACCGATCACAGTTCTCAAGGCTGAGTCCCCGTCCTGGTGCGCCGCTGAGCATGTTGCGGGCGGCGATCACATCGGTACAGCCGGTCAGAACCACTCCATCCCGCCCCGTCAGGCGCAGGGTATTGCCCTCCACACGAACGGAACGAACGGCGCCCATGACCGCTAACGCGCTGCGCTCTCCAGTGATAAAGGTGTTACCGGTGACTGAGATGAACTCGGCAGCGTGAGGCGCATCCACGCGAATGGAGCCGCCGGTCTCGTTACCATCGAACTGAACCTGCGACACCCAGTCACCAACCAGCGCATTGTTGAACGTGTTGTTCCGGAAGGACAGTCGCGTCGCTCGCCGGTCGGCGGCCTGTCCCTTGACGACGATGTCACACACGCCAGCCGTGTTGCCCTCAATCCGCATGAAGTCGACGCGTCCGTCGAACACCAGCGGTCCGTTCAGGATCATGTTGCCGGTGATGAAGAACCCATATCCGGCGCTGAAATCAAAGTCCGGGTTCAGATGACCGTATTCCTGATCGGTTACCTTCACCGTAAAGGCATTGTCGCCGCTCTGGAGCGCCTCACCCAGCTGGCAGTTGATCAGGTATCCCCACTGCAGATCGTGTACCCGATACGCGATGGGCTGTTGAAACTCCACGTAGTACACCTGGCCTGGCGCAGGGCCATCCTTGACCCAGTGAATGCGCGTGGCGTCACGCAGATCATCCGGTTCCTGGCCCCGCTCCACCCGGTAGTGTTCCCCCTCGCGCCATTCTTTGCCGCCGGTGCGCGGCTGTGAGCCGATGCGGGTGATCACGGCATGTCGGGGCAGCCCGTACCACTCTGTGCGTTGCGCGTGGTTGGGGTGATCCGGCACGACGTGCGCGTGCAGCGTCATCCAATCCCAAGTCGCTTCGGATCTGCGGACGACTTCCGCCTCCAGATACGGCTCCAGCCGGTCGCCGTTGACGCCTAAAGGCCCGATATGCAGTCCGCTGGTGAACCCCACCGTGCAGTTACGGATGAAAGGCGCCTGTCCGCCCACCCAGTCGAAGAACACACCGCCGTCGGTCACCCCATGTCGGCCGATCATCTCCAGATTGTCAAAGTAATATCCACCTTGGCCGCAATGGTTGCCGTTGTCCAGACGGACGCCGATCCGGGCGTCCAGCCGAGCGATGTTGCGCACCTTACACTCGCCGCCCGAACCGACAATGTCGATGCCTACATCGAAAAACCGCTCGCTTTGAATGCCATGGCCGTGATGCCGGCCGATGCTGATGTCGGTCACATCCACAAAGTCCAGCAAGTAGTCGGCTCCGATACCGGTTGTCTCGATGATGCCGATGTTGTGGTCCGGGTAATACGCGATGTGCGCCAGCTGCACGGCAGCGGACGGCAGGATCGTATTGAGCGGCAGCTGTGGGTCAGGCAACAC
>CAZHSN010000120.1:0-12123 GCA_964535125.1 uncultured bacterium | reverse complement strand
GGAATCAGCGATGGAACTGCATGATCGCGGCACGGGGATCCGGGTCAGTCCGATCCCGTCTCAGCCAGCTGGACAGAACCAGTATATGGGGGTTGAAGTGCGAACCCCGTGGCTGGACGGATATGTGCGGGTGCGCTTCCCCGAGAATGTGATGAGCCGACGGGGTACGCACTTTCTGGATAACGTTCAACCGGAAGTCCCTCGGGTGTCCACTGTGTCTGCGCCGGAGTGGCGGCTCATCCGCGGCCGCCTGAGCTATCGGATCCAAACGCCGGAGGGGCCAGGCTGGAGCGGTCAGATCTGGCTGGGGCGCGATGGCGCCGTGGAAATGGAGTTTGCAATGGGTAACGCTTCCGACACGCCGGACGACCTGTACGCCCAGATCTGCATCGACCTGTCGGCATGCCCAACTTTGGGGCCTTCTCAGGATGTGACGCGCACCTTTGCATGGCTGAAGGGTGAATGGCAGCCCTTGAGCAAGGTGACTCCGTGGAAGGCCGAGAAGGCCGGTTATCCCTGGATATTGGTGATGAATGCCTCTCGCGGCCGTGAGTTCAACCGAAGCATCGAGGAGCAGTTCCCCTGGTGGATCGCGGACCAGACACAGGAACATGATCTGATTGCACGCACCACGCGGGATGAGAAGTGGCTGGTGGCTGTCACTTTGGACCGGACGGCGCAGTATGTGATGACCAACAGTGCGATACCGTGCCTGCATTCCGATCCGTTGCGGACGCATGCCCCGGCGCAAAAAGGGCGCGTCTGGCGAGGCCGGCTCTACTTTGCCAAGAACGATCCGCCAACACTGAAACGGCGTGTGGAGAGAGAGCGGGCGCGCAACTATCCGCGGGCCATCGACTGGCCGGGCGTACAGCGATGAGCGGACTTCAAGAACTGAGTTGGCAGCTGCAATCTGCCCGGCCCGAATGGGTGTCAGAGGCGGTAACCAAGGCCGCCCGCGTTGGCATACAGCGCGTGCAGCTGTCGCACAACCTGATCATGTATGCCGAGCAACTCTGGGATGGCGAGGGCAGCCGTCAACGGGCTGCCCTGTTGCGCAGGGCGTGTCGGCAGATACGCTCACTGGGTATGAAAGCCGATTTGTGGACGCACGAAATCAGCAGCCCGCCAGCGTCATTGCTTCGAGGCAATCGAGTCGTTCTCGATGAGCAGACTGTATCGTGGCTGCAGGACAAGTACGCCCGTGTGGCTCAAATACTGCCGGAACTGGACGGACTGGTGTTGACCTATTCGGAAACATCCCATCCGGTCTACATGGATGCCTCGGTGGCGGATGAACGGGGCGCTCCAGATCGGATAGGCTGGCTGACCCATGTGATGGTGGATATCTGCCGGCGGCACGGCTGGACGCTGTACATTCGGCCGTTTGTTCATCGTCCGATCGAATTGCAGTTTATGACCGACGCGATGCGGTCGGTAGCCGACCAGCTTCCCCGCGATGGCAGCGTGGTGGTGATGGAGAAGTGTGTTCCTCATGATTGGCATCCGTATTACCCGTACCATCCGCTGCTGGGCCGTGTGCATGGACTTCCACAAGTGGTGGAGGTTGACATGGGCCAAGAGTATACCGGTTTGAGCCATTTGCTTCATTATGATGGGGATTATGTGGCGAACGTAATGAAGTTTGCCCGTGACAAAGGGTGTGTCGGCGCCGTGTGCAGAATCGAGCGGATGGATTGGCGTGTGTTCGGCACTCCCAATGAAGTCAATATCGACCTGTTCTCCATCCTGTCGCGCGACCCGGAGCGATCAGCCAGCGATGAGCTGCTGCGCTGGTGCGCCGCCCGATATGGCGCCCGGGCTGCAGCCCCTATGTCGCGTATCCTGACACGCACCCACGATACCACCAACATGACTTTGTTTCCCCTGGGAGAATGGCTGATGGATCACAGCCGGCTGCCGCGATTCGAGTATGCTTTCCGTCATGTGGACGATGTGAAAGGGTACTCCGTAGCCCGCTGGATCGACTCACCGCATTATCAGCGGCGCGCACACCAAATGCGATATCCCGACGAGGATGTGGTCCGCATTGCCGCTTCCGAGAAAAACCTGGCGCGCACCTTGGTGCGCGCGTCGCAGGCGGACTTGCAGTCGGTGAAAGATGCTCTGCCCCGTCAGGCGTTTGATGAGTGGCGCAACCAGTTGGTGCTGGCTCAGGACGCGTTGGATGTCTGCGAACTGCATCACCGGTCATTTTTTCGGGCGCTACGGTGGCGCAATCTGGGCGATTCGCCCGCGTCCCAGGCGGAGCGTCGTCAACTGGCGCAATGGGTGCGGCAAGATATGACCCGCCTCACCCGCATGGCGGCGCTCATGGCGCGCCGGTGGGGAGGCGGGATCCATCCTGTCGATTCCCCGCGGATCGAGCGCTATGTCAACGATCTGAACACGGTATTGCGTGGGGCCTGACGCGTCAGATCAGCCGGCGCCGTTGCCCATGTCGCCGGTATCCCGTCTCCACCGTTCCAGTCGGTTGCGCATGCGGTTCAGTACTGTTTGGTGCTTTGGATCATCCGCCAGGTTGTGTACCTCATCGGGATCACGCTGCAGATCGTACAGTTCCTCGACGGGGCGCGTGGGCGCCATAAAGGCCGCTTGTTCCAGTGTCAGCCGGTTCCTTGCGTGAAGTTCCTTCAGCACGCCCAGAACGGGATACCACTCTTCGATGTAGCCGTTTGGCTGGGTATAGGGGCGCTCCGGCATGTAGTTGCGGATGTACTTGAACCGATGGTCCCGACAGCAGCGGATCCAATCCACTGTTTCATCGCAACGGTCTCTTGCGGCAAAGATCATATCCCGGCGCCGGGCGCCCGGTCCGTCAAACGGGATCCCCTGCATCCAAGCGGGCGGTTTCACACCCGCCCAGTTCAGCACGGTGGGCGCCAGGTCGATCAGAGATACCAGAGATCGATTGACCGTACCGGCCCGCCTCCCGTCGGGATATCGCACGATCATCGCCACTGACAGACCGCCGTCATAGAGCCACTGTTTGCAGCGTAGCAAGCATGCGCCGTTGTCACCGTAGAATACGATGATGGTATTGTCCTTCAGTCCATCGCGTTCCAGTTGCGCCAGTACTTCGCCGACTTTTTCATCCAGAGTGGTCGCCGACTCGAGGTAGGTGGCCAAGTCCTTGCGGGTAACCGGGTGGTCGGGATAGTACTTGGGTATTCGCAATGCGTTGCGGTCGACGCGGAATGCGCCGGCTGGCGGCTCTTCGCGCCAGGAAGGCGCGCGGTGGACTTCGATGAAGTTCATCATCATGAAGAACGGCTGCCCCTGGGCGCGCTGGTTGTAGTGATGTCCGTCCCATACATCGGGATCGTTGAAGTTGAAGTCGGTCTTCCCCGGGGCGTTGGGGGCGTAATGGGCGCCGTTACAGCAGAAGTAACCCGCTTCCCGCAGCATTCGGGTGAACGGTTGAACGGGCGCCGGAAGCAGGTACCCATCCTCACGATGACTGCGATGGTGATGGCATCCGATGGCCGTTTGATACATACCAGTGATCACCGCCGATCGTGCGGGAGAACAGACCGGCGCTGTGCAGAACGCGTTGTCGAAGCGCTCTCCGCCGGCGGCCAGACGGTCCAGGTTGGGCGTGTGAACATACGGCAGGCCGTAGCAGCCCAAGTGTTTCCCCAGGTCTTCAGCGATCAGGAAAAGGATATTGGGACGTTCAGTTCGCATTGGGCACATATCCAGAACCATTGGTATCCGGGATCACCGTAATACGCGGAGTCATCGAGGCATCTATCGTCTTCATACTGTCCAGATACTGCGTGAAGGCAGTTGTGTCATCAATGCCTACGGGGCGTGCGTTGCGTGCCTGTGCTTTGAGATAGATGTGCCCATCGCCGCCGTTCACGATGTATGCCGAGAACACCACGGTGTACAGACCTTCCGGTCGCAACGGCTGACCGTTCAACCGTAACGCGGTCACCCGGGCATTGGACGGTGCATTCATGTCGATGGTGTATTCGAACCCTTTAGACGGGTGCAGCAGCGCACCGCGCGCACCGGCGCATCCATGCGACAGCACCTTCATGATCTCCGCGCCGGTCAGCTGTACGGCTACCAACGGGTTCTCAAAAGGCGCTACGGCTACCGCGTCTGTCCAAGTCAGCGGGCCTGCGGCGATGTCGGCGCGCACACCTCCCGCGTTAACGAAGGAAGCGACCGCGCCGGTCGATCGTTGGGCGAACATCTGAGCGGAATCGGCGAGGTGTGCTGCGAGCGCGTTGGCGCCGGTACGTACGGTGTCGCGGGTGAGTGGCTCTGTTACCTGGCACAACACCTGCTTCTGACGGCTGGCCAGCTTCATTCTATATGGCGCCAACAACGCCTTGGCAGCCGGATCCGGTGTGATGTCTGCTGTGAGCGGCGTCAATTGTCCAGACGCCGCAAGAACCTGGCCGGCATCGTTGAACGTGACTGTCAGCGCGCCAACCGCTTTGGCCCACTCCCAAGATTGCACCACAAACACCGGCGCTCCATTGGCCGCGGTGCATCGGGTGGGGTATGGCCCCGCCGGGTTGATGCCGGCAATGGGCTGCCCCAGCAAGGTGTGTGAGTGCCCGCCGACGATGACATCGATGTGCCTTAACTGCGCTGCGGCTTTCACGTCTTCCTCATAGCCCATATGAGACAGCAGGATGATGTAGCGCACACCGTTACGCGTCAGGCGGTCGGCTTCGGCCTGTACAGCCGGCAGCGCATCGCGCATCCGTACGGTGGGACCGGGAGAGCTGATAGCCGGCAGTTCGGGTGTCACCGCCCCGATGATCCCCACGCGGCGCCCCTTCACATTAATGACGGTGGACGGACGGAGGTTCCGCAGACGGGGATCGCGGCGCACATCCAGGTTTGCCGCGATGACCGGGAAGCGCGCCGTGTTCATGAACGACTGGAGTACCCCTGGCCCCCTATCAAACTCATGGTTACCGACTACCATCGCGGTTAATCCCAGATGGTTGTAGAGTCGGGCATCGGGCTGCGCCAGGAACAGGCTGAAGTACGCCGTTCCCTGGAACGTATCGCCCGCGTGCAGGAACAGAGCAGACGGGTCGCGTTGGCGGATCTGTTTAACAACAGCCGCCATTCGGTCATATCCGCCCAAGGGTTGCCCGTTCACCATGGATGCATCGATATGTGAGTGCGTGTCGTTTACATGGATGATGGTGGTCGACCAAGCGGCCTGTGCCGACGTGGCGTAGAGCCCGCAACAGACGGCCAGCGTAGCCGTAACTAAAGTGTGAAATGTGTGCTTCATGGTTTTACTGTACTGTGTCCCCAGTCTCCTTTCCATAACAGCGCTGCGGCGCCCCATACTGGATGAGTGCGCGCAGTGTCTCCGATACGCTCCATGCCTGGGCGAAACAACCCCGGGGTGTGTGCGGTGCGTCGCCATCGTAGATCTCAGGCAGTGTGCCCAAACCGTTGCGTATCAGCTCAGTATGCACTACCCGAGCCAGTGCGTTTGCCTCACGGCGTGCCGCCTGGCCGCCCTCGTTGACCGCCACGGCATCCAGCCAAGGGCCCCACAACCAAGGCCAGACACATCCCTGGTGGTATGCCTGGTCGCGTATGTCCGGTGGCCCCAGATAGGCGCCGTGATAAGCAGGGTGCGAGGGATCGAGCGTGCGCAGGCCGACCGGTGTCAGCAGATGCGTGCGCACTGCTGTCAGGGCTTGACAGGCTTCACGATGCGGAGCGAGGCGTGGCCACAGGCCTAACGCGATCAGCTGATTGGGGCGCAGCGCTGCATCGCGTGTTCCATCCGGATAGATGCAGTCAACGAACCACCCCAAGTCGTTGTCCCAGAATGCGGGTACAAACGCCGCGCGCGCCTGTTCTGCCACACTTGAAGCCAGCTGTGCACGGAAACTCTCTCCCACACGCCGTTCCATCCGGGCGTATGCCTCGCAAAATGCGATCCACAGCGCCGCGACTTCGATTGGCTTGCCAAAGCGGGGGGTGACCGGCGCACCGAAGGCACGCGCATCCATCCAGGTCAGTTGTGTGTCCGCATTGCCGGCCATCAGCAGCCCGTCGTGCGGATCGACGCGGATGCCGTGGATGGTTCCTTGCAGGTGCGCCTCGAATGCATGTCGCATGGCCGGCAGCAGCGTATTCGCGGCGATGCAGCGGCTGCCTCCTCGGCGCATCCAACTGTCGACAACGACGCCAAACCAGAGCGTCGCATCCACTGTGTTGTACTCGGGTGTTTCCCCGACATCGGGATAACGATTAGGCAGCAGCCCGTGACGCATGGCGCTGGCGAACACACGCAGCACCTGCGTGGCCACGTGCAACCCTCCCTCGAGACACAGCACGCCGCGCAACACAATCATGCTGTCCCGTCCCCAGTCGACAAACCACGGATATCCGGCGACGACACTCAACGCGTTGTCACGAACCATCAGGAACTGTGTCAAGGCTCGGATCAGCTGCTGCAGTAGTGGGTTGGCCGAGTGACCCTGCCATCGGTGTCGCGATGTGCGGAACGCCTTGCGGGGTGTCTCGACCTGAACGTCAAGTGTGACCCGCCCGGATGGAGGGATAGAGCACTCAATCGTTCCGGGTGTCCACAGGTCCTCCGTGTCCTCCAGACCGCGTTCGCGCTCGATGGGGTAGTCGAACCGGTAATACCAGTCGGGATCCGATCTCCAGCAGGCGGCCGATGAGATGGAGAAGTCCATCCGACCGCCAGGGTTTGCTGTTACACGCGCGTGAGTAAATGGCTGGTTGTCGTTCTCCCGGTGAAAGGTTGTTTGCCCCGCATACAGCACGCCATGTGCGTCTCGCATGGCCAGTAATGGTATGAGGCGCAACCGCGCGTTTGATGAGGCCCCAATGACTGTCCATGTAAGATGCACCCCGTTACCGTTGTTCGCCAACTGTACGGTGAAATGGACTCGTGTGCCGCCGGCAGCGTATTGCCATTCGGCGTACGCTGCGCCCGACGCGAACCGAAGCAGCGACGTGCGTGTATCAGGATAGAGACAATCTTTATACCGATTCATCGAGATAGGCCATGGCTGATCGCCGTTCAGCAGCCATGCTTCCACAGTTGCCAGTTCCATGCGGCGTTCCGCAGGGGGGCGGTGGGCAACGGTCAACAGTCCGTGGTACCGCCGCGTGCGTGTGCCATCCACGCATCCGCACGCGAGCGAACCTGTGGAGTTGGTCAACAGCCACTCGCGGCCTTCGTGTGTCGATGACGGCTTACAGGGGATGAGGGAACGCCAAGGCATATCTTCTCCGTATACTATAGGTCGATACTCATTTCCGCAGTACCTGGCGTGCTGCGGTATTGCCCGGAGAGGTATTCCGATGAAGCGACGCCGCGGCTGCGGCTGCCTGTATATGATATTGATCGTGCTGTTGACTCCCGTGCTGGTGTTTCTGTACGCGACCAGCGTGGAACCCGGCTGGATTCAGGTTACCCGATGGGAAGCCCGTTTACCCAACCTCCCGCAATCCGCAGACGGCATCCGCGTGGTGTTGCTTGCGGATCTTCACCGCTCAGGGACCAAAATGGATCCCATCATTCAAAAAGCAGTGAGACTGGCCAACGCCGAAGAGCCGGACTTGGTGTGTTTGGCTGGCGACTACATAGAGGACAACAAAGCCGACATGGATGCCTGCACGCGCATGCTGTCGGCGTTGTCTCCCCGGTATGGCGTGGTTGCTGTAACCGGCAACCATGACTGCGCCACAGCTCCGGGCGCGGTTCGAGCCAGTCTGCGCAAGGCCGGCTTCCATGTGCTGAGCAACTCCAGCCGCTCCGTAATGCCGGGTCTTTCGGTGGCCGGGGTAGAGGACTACTACTGGGGTGGCTACGATGTACACAAGGCGTTACGGGCTGTGCCTGCCCAGGACTCGGTGATCTTCCTGACACATGCCGGTGATCCTGTGAAGGAACTGCCGGGGCGCGGCATACTGACACTGGCTGGGCATTCGCATGGCGGCCAAGTGCATCTGCCGTTTTTACCTCGCAAGTACCGTGTTTGGACTCACAATATGCCATTCACGAGAGGCTGGTACCGGGTTGGGGGACACGCGCTGTATGTGAACCGCGGGATTGGCATGACGGTGCTTCCGCTGCGGTTTGGCAGCCGACCGGAGATATCGGTATTCGTTCTGCGGCGCTCCGAAGACGATGGCGTGTACTGGCGGCGGATGCGGTAATGGGCGCATAAAATACCAATATTAATACTCGTCCATCCGGGTGAAAACGCTTGACAGATCCCGCTATACTCAGTATATATATGTCTACCATACACCCGGATGGACGAATCGGCCTGTTCGGGTAGAGGCGATCACTTAGGAGGTCAGCGATGTCATTTGATGTGTCGAAGTATGTCATTCGCCTGAAGGGCGATGTGAAGTACCTGCCCGTTGCAGGCCGTCTGGTGTGGTTTCGCGAGGAGCACCCGACATGGCGCATCGAGACCGAAGCGATCACGCTGGACTTGGATAAGGGCGTGGCGGTCTTCAAAGCGTTGATATATGATGAGCAGGAACGGGTGATATCGACGGGCACCAAGATGGAACTGCGCGCCAACTTCGTGGATTTCGTGGAGAAGGCCGAAACCGGCGCGATCGGTCGCGCACTGTTGGTGGCCGGTTATGGAACCCAGTTTGCCCCCGAGTTGCTGGAAGGCGCACAGAGTCCAGGAGAGGCCATGAGCGCCTGCAGTGAATGCTCCAGGCCGATTACCACCGCGGTTCACGAGATGAGCGCCAAACGTTACGGCGCCCCGTTGTGTCCCTCCTGCCAACGGCGCCATCCACAGCCAAACGCCGGGAACTGACACATCCTGCCTCAAAGAAGCGGGTAACCGGTACCGAAGTTGCGGTATGCTGATGGGCGAGACTTCAGACCAATGAGGTAGTTACCAATGGATAGAGAATGGACTGGCGGTTGGATCTGGCCGGAACTGGATACCGGGGAGCGCAACGCATGGGCGCGGTTCCGGCGTACCTTCGTGTATACCGGGGGGGCCGTTCAACTGAACATCACCGCCGACTCCCGTTACCTGCTGTGGGTTAACGGCGAGTATGTGGGTGAGGGACCGGTACGCGGGTGGCCCTGGCGTTGGCGCTACGATACGTACGATATCACCCCTTGGATGACAGACGGGCAGAACGTGATAGCCGTCAATGTGCAGCATTATGGAAACGGTAGTTTCCACTATCTGCATCGGCCGCAAGGACTGCTGGCTGAACTGCAACTCGGGGATGTCCGCCTGGGAACGGATCCGCTCTGGGTGGCCGAGCCGGATCCCTGTTATGCTGTGGATGCGCCGCGCATGGCGGTTCAGCAACCGTACGAAGAGCAATATGACGCCCGTCTGGACGATGGCTGGCGTACCGCAGGGTATGATGACAGCCGTTGGCATCCGGCCCGGGTGTTGAGGCCGGCCGAGGATGGCGTACACACCAACCTCAGCGCCAGGGACATCCCGTTTTTAACGATGGAACCCCGGCTGCCGGTACGTGTTGAGAGCATGGAGCAGGTGCGAGCACGCGGTCAGCACTGGACGATCGACTACAAGCGGTACGTACTTCCGGACGACCGGGAGAGCAATGGCATCATGGCGCATGTATACCTGGCCACGCGCGCCTGGGTTCCTAACGACTGTGAAGCCCGTTTCTTGGTATCGCACTATCATCCACGCGCAGCGAAGATCAATGGTGATGCAGTCACTGAGGGGGTCTGGAAGTTACGCGCTGGTTGGAACGATGTGGTGTTGAACCAACACACATTAACGCACTTGCTGCATACCGTGGTCAGCGTGGAGTGTACAGAGCCGATCACGTTGCGCTGTACCGGACAGCCGAACGACCCTGAGTGGGCTGTGGTCGGGCCATTCGCCCTGACCGATGCTGAAATGGACGCCGTGAAGGATGTATTCCACGCGCAGGTGTTCGCTCCACCTGTTTGCCCCGAGGCGACCGCCAGCGAGGGAGAGGCGTTCTGGGAGTCGGGGTGTCTGGCGTTTGCTCAGGACGCACCTTGGCTGCGGTTCATCGAGAAGCCGTATGTAACGTCAAATGACGTATTCGTTCAAGCAGTGGCGGATGTCCCGACAGGCGCTGCCGCTCAGATCGATCACCCGGAGGCGCTGCTCGGCGCCGATGACTGGTCTGTGGTGTATCCGGGCGCACCTAACACCGATATACGGATTTTACTGGACTACGGACAGGAGATACTGGCTCTGCAACGGTTTGAAGTCGAGGCGCCCGAGGGTGTACAGATCGACCTGCATAACTTCGAGTTCATGGCGCCGAACGGACGATGCGATCTAGCCGAAGGTATGAACAACTCGTTTCGGTATACCACTCGCGCAGGTCGCCAGGTGTTTCAGAACACGTGGCGTCATGGATTCCGCTACAGCCAGCTGATCATACGAGGGTTGAAAGAACCCATCCGGTTGCGCGGAGTGATGGCGCTGGAGAACACCTATCCGCAGACGCGTCGAGGCCGTTTCGCCTGCTCGGATGCGCAACTGGATCGGATATGGCAGGTCGGCGCTCAAACGTTGCGGTGCTGTGCCGAGGACACTTATACCGACTGTCCGACGTATGAGCGCACCCATTGGGTTGGTGACGCCCGTAACGAGGCGTTGGTCGATTACACCATCAACGGCGATCCGCGTCTGTGGTTCCACTGCCTGGAACAGGCTGGCGACAGCCTGGAACGTTCACCCATTACCGAGTCGCATGTGCCCAGTTCCTGGGTGAATGTTATACCGGCATGGAGTTTCCTGTGGATGAAGTCGTGCCGTGAGTACTACTGGCACACAGGCGATGTGGAGGGGGCGCAACGGCTGCTGGGCTTTCTTTCGCGGAATATTCAAGGCGTACGTGATCACTTGGATGAGCGCGGTCTGTTTTCCATTCGGGCCTGGAACATGTTCGATTGGGCGGCGATGGACACCCCCGGACATGGCGTAGTGACTCATCAAAACTGTTTCGCGGTCGGCGCATTACGCGACGCGGCTTGGCTGGCCGACCAGCTCAACCGAGCGGACTTAAGTTCCGACTGGAACCAGCTCGCAGACAGTATACGCGCATCAATCGATGCTTACCTGTGGAGTGATACAGAGCAGGCGTATACCGACTGCCTCCGCGGGGACGTCCACAGTCCCGTGTTCAGTCAACAGACGCAAACCGCGGCCTTGATGTGCGGTGTCGCTTCCGGTGATAGGGAGAGGCGGTGTATCGATATCCTGTACAACCCGCCGCCGCACTTCGTTAAGGCAGGCAGTCCGTTCTTCGAGTTCTTCCTGTTGGAAGCGTTGCAGAATGACCGGCAGGACACGCGCTTCTTGGACATCATCCGCAAGGACTGGGGATTCATGGTGGATCTTGGCGCCACTACATTCTGGGAGATGTGGACAGTGGGAGATGCGGAGCAGAACGCCGGTGGCGAACACGGGCGCATCACCCGCAGTTACTGCCATGGTTGGTCTGCCGCTCCCACCTATTTCCTGTGCAGTTGGGTGCTGGGCGTACGTCCTGGTGCTCCCGGTTTTCGGACTGTGGTGATCGATCCGCATCCTGGTGACTTGCGCTGGGCCCGCGGCGTGGTTCCCACTCCTCAGGGCGACATCCACATCCGATGGGAGGCGCAGGAAGGGACGCTGCATCGCCTGCTGGTGAACGCTCCTTCCGAGGTGATGTTGGATGTGTCGCCTTTACCCGAAGGGTGTACGTACACCGAGCAGCGCCGATGAGCAGCTAACATCAGTCGCGTACAGAAGGCCTCCTACCCATTTGGGCAGGAGGCCTCTTTGTGTGACGCCAAAACAGTCTGTGTGACGCCAAAGCAGAGAGTCCAGTAGCGCAAAAAAAGGAGTCCAGCCAGGCTGGACTCCCGAGAAGGATACGTCCTTCGGAGCTACTTGGTGCGGCGGCGTCGGCCGATGCCCAGCAGACCAACCAGACCGGTCGCAACAGCGATCATGCTGGCGGGTTCGGGAACGGCATTGACTTGAACCGTTTGGCTGCCCGGTCGCAGGGTGACGGTGCCGAGGTTGGCGGCGCTCCCGTCGCGGTATCCTGTTGCCATGAATCCGCTGTGGACTGATACAC
>CAZHSN010000119.1:0-12333 GCA_964535125.1 uncultured bacterium | reverse complement strand
ACCAGAACGCTGCTTGCTGGCAGAACTCCAGCAATGTCGCGTTCAGCGTAGTCGATGCGCCGTCACGGCGTGTGATCCGTGTATCGGCGCCGAACCGGAAGACGGGTAGACAGGCGCCGTCGTCCAGGACAACCGGTCCGGGTGTCACCACCGTCAGCGTGATCAGCCCGGATGGCGCCTGTACGGACACCTGCACCCGATCGCCGTCGGGCAGCAGTCGGACCCAGCCGCCATCGCCATGCTCCAGGCGTATGCGATGCCCTTGCCGTGTGTCGATCAGTACCGATCGGGAGCCGGTGGGGCGCGGATGGAGCGTGTAACCTCCGCCTTCGGCTACCACTTCCGGCTTGATCCGCTTGAGTGACTCCAGCATGATGGTGTGGCCTGTTCCTCCGGCGATGAAGCGGGTCAGCGCCGGCGCATCCGGTCGGTCCGCTCCGGTGGTGCAGCCCGTCATCCGGTCCCAATAGCCCGACAGCCCGAAGTCGATCGGCCACAGCATCTCGGTGCATCCTTGCGGCAGCCGGATATCGACGCGCCGGGCGCCTTCTGCCACGCGGATGGCGTCCTTTGGCAGGGGAGTCACCTGTTCGTGACGGATCCACAGCCCACGATAGCAGAGCGATTCGATAGCGGTCGATGTGCTCAACTGCAGGCCCGTCCGGGCGTCGCGGTCGGAAGATATGCGCCATCGCGGCGAGGCGTGGGTGTCGGAACGCATGCGCGGTGTGTCTCCTGAAGTTTATATGTATATCAACTTCGCCGCAGACGTGCCGGACCCCTGCTTCAGCGGACGCATGAGGGTAGCGCCGTCCGCGCACGTATCTGTCCCGCGCCTTGATGATTATCGCAGGAATACTGATAACTGCCGCGCGGGACCGTCTGACACAGATCCGGCGCGTCCACAGTATGTGCTGCCTGGCAGGTATGGTAACAGTGAGTGCGGGAACCATCGCCGGTGGATCAAAGGAGCACTGCCATGAATGAGCCGGAACCGAGTTCTCTGAGTGAACGGATCGACCAACTGGAGCGGCGTGTGGCCGCGCTGGAGCGCCGATTGGCCGAACCTCGTCCACAACCGCAGACACATCGCACCCCGGCCACTAACATACCTCCAGTGCTGATACACGCCGCTCCGCCCCGTCCTGAGCCTGGGCGGTGGCTGAACCGGTCCGACTGGGAGCAACTGGTGGGCACACGGGGAGCGTTATGGCTGGGAGCCGCTACGCTGCTGGTGGCAGCCGTATCGCTGCTGCTGATCCATTGGCAGGAGTTGAGTGCTGCCGTTCAGTTCCTGCTGGCGGCGGCTGTTGGGATCGGTCTGGTTGTTTGGGGCGACCGTATGCTCCGGACCCGCCGATCACCGTTTGGTGAAGCAGCCGGAGCGTTGGGCCTGGGTGTGCTGTATGCCGATGTGCTGGCGGCGGTCCGACACGGCCCCGTCACGGTCGAACTGGCGCTGGTGATGTTGGCCGCGTGTGTGGCTCTGGGGGCGTCGATGTCTGCGCGCCAACGCAGTCAGACCCTTGCGGTCGCCTCGGTGGCTGGCGGGTATCTGGCGCCCTGGGCGTTGGGCGCTGTCGGATCTGTATACGGTTCGGTGTTGATCCCGGTGTACCTTTCGGCGCTGGCCGCAGCGTTCGGCTGGCTGGCCATGCGGCGCGATTGGACGGTGGTCTGGTGGTCGGTCTTGCTCGGCGCTTGGGGAGCATACGCGGGATGCTGGGCGGATGCCAGCCGGTATGACTGGGGCGGCGGGCGGTTTGCGGCGCTGGCGTTGCCCAGTTGGACGGTGCTGGTGGGCCTGCTGGCGATGGTGCGGCTGCAGCGCCGCGTGTTGAGCGGCCCTGAGGCGTGGTTGGTAGCGGTTGCGGGCATCGGCTTGATGTCGGAAAGCTATCTGCTGCTGCAGTTTACGCGGTGGAGCGCCTGGTGGCTGGCCGGAAGCGGGTTGATACTGCTGGCGCTTGAACGCTGGTGCCATGCGGTACACGACGATCTGCGGACCGGCGTGCTGTTCATCGTCGCGCTGATAGCGGCTGCGCTGGCCTGCGCCTCCGGCGGGGTCGCGGGATTGATGGTCGTTGGCTGGGCGGCGCTTGGGTACCTGTCCGTGTGGATTGGCTGTCGACGATCTCTGCGTGTCTTGTCCATATCCGGTCAAGTGTTGTGGTCCTGGGCCGTGCTTTATCAGCTGTTTCAGTCGGCTGCGCGCGGCGATGTGCAGGGGCTGATCGATGTGCAGGGACTGGCGATCCTCAGTACCGCCGTCTCGGGCGCGTTGCTGGCGCGTCGCTGTTTGCTGCCGGTTACCGGTAACGGATCGGCCATATACGGTGCGTACGCCGCACTCGGAGCGGTGTGGTGGTGGAACCACACCATGCGGTTGCTGGCCGAGTGGCAACGGTCGGTCGGCGCGGACGCGGCGACAGCGGCGACCAGTTGGATTGTCTACGGCGATTGGATCGCGACCGCAGGAGCGGCGGTAATCGGCGCCGTCGCTGTGTTGACGGGTCTTCGGCATGTGAACGCCGGCGCTCGGTTCGGTGGCGGACTGGTTCTGGCTGTCGCGCTCATGCGGCTCGTTGAGAGCAGCCAACCGTATAGTAATGTATGGCCGTTGCTCAGCGCGCGCGGTGTCATGCACCTGAGCGTGATCGGTGCGTTCGGGTTCCTATCCATGGTGCTGCGGGCACGTGATGAAGGCAGCGACAGGGGGTGGTCGGTGGCGTTGGCGCTCATGGCCTGGCTGGCCGCAGCGTTCGCACTCTCCATTGAGACGCGGCAGGCCGTGCATCTGGCGGTTCGCGACGCGTCACGCGCCGACAATCTGGCATCGTTGATTACCTCGCTGGTGTGGTGTCTGCTGGGGGCCGTCATGCTGATCAAGGGTATTCACAGCCAGTATCGTTGGCTGCGGGTTGGCGCGCTGGGATGGATCTGCATTACCGTGCTGAAGGTCTTTGGGTCTGACCTGGCCTATCTCCCCGATACCATGCGCATGGTGTCGTTGTTTGGTCTCGGTCTATCGTTGGTGGGTGTCAGCTGGCTGTATGCCCGGTACGTGAGCGACAAGCGCTGAAGTGCGGCCCGTCCTGTCTGCCGGTGACGCCGCGCGCGGGTGTCGGAGGCGGTACCATTACAGTGGCTCTCGAGCCCGGAGGTGGCGTATTGCATGCATGGATCTCTCGGCTGGTCCTGTGCGGACTGGCTGTGGTGTGTTTGGGGTGGTCTGCAACGGCGGCGACCAGTCCAACCACGGTGACCCTGGATAACGGACTGCGGGTGATAATCCAGGAGGCGCCGGAGTCGCCGCTGGTAACCGTCGGTGTCTGGGTGCGTGCCGGATCATCGCGCGAAACCGCAGAGACCAATGGCAGTGCGCACATGCTGGAGCATCTGCTGTTCAAGGGCACCACCAGACGCGCTGCGGGCGAACTGGACGAGGCGATTGAGGCGTTGGGCAGTCAACTCAAGGCCAACACCAGCCGCGACTGGATGCAGATCCGCGCTACCGTACCCACCGCCTGGTGGAAGGAAGCGTTGGATGTGGTGGCCGATGCGGTGCAGAACGCCGCGTTGCGGGACGCTGACTTTGAGCGCGAACAGATGGTGGTGCTGGATGAGCTGGCCCGGGAGCAAAACGACCCCGTACGTGTGGCCACCCGCGCCGCCTGGGAGGCCATGTACCCCACGCACCCGTACCGCTTTCCGGAAGGCGGAACCCGGGTGTCGGTTTTAGGGCTTACTGCCGAGAGCGTCCGTGAGTTCTACCGTCAGTGGTATGTGCCCAACAACGCGGCGGTGGTGGTGGTTGGCAATGTCGCGTCTGCGGATGCGGTCGCCGCGGTAACCGCCCAGTTTGCCGGATGGAAGCCAGCAGGCGCCGTGCCGCCATTCGCGCGGATGGACAATCCGCCTGCCGCACCGGTTCGGACGGATCTGACGGGCCGGCTTCCGGTGACCGTGATGGTTGTCGGCGTGATGGGGCCGGCGATGAGCGATCCCAAGGATGTATTGGCCATGGATTCGCTGCTGTTTCTGCTGACCGGCAAGGGGGGCGTATTGAACGAACGGTTGGTAAATGAGCGCCGCCTGGCGCGGGTGATAGACGGCGACTTCCTGACGCAGCGCGATCGGTCGCTGTTCACCGTGTCGGTGGCCTTGGCGCCCGATGCCGATCCGAAGCAGGTGGAAGACGAGGTCCTTGCGGCGTTCACCCGCGCCGCCGCGGAACCGCCTACCGCTGCTGATCTGACGCGCGCCCGGCGTGAGTTGATCGGCACCTGGCTGTTCGATATCGAGACAACCGAGGGACTGGCGCACAATCTGGGTTTCTATGAGTCGTTGAGCGCGTTGCCGTTTGGTATCGCGTATGAAGAGAACGTGATGGCGCTGACGCCCGAAGAGATCCGACACGCGGCGGAGACCTATCTGGATCCAAATCGGCGGGTGACCGTGGTGGTCCAGGGAGTGCGTCCGGTGGCTCCGCAGGCGCCGCCATCGCCGGCAGGGGCCGACCAACGCAAGGCGCGCGTCGCAGAGGTGGGGCGATGAAACGATCCCTCTGGCTGCTCGTCCTGATGATCTGCACGCTCACTGCGGGAGCGCAGAACTCCCGTGTCACCAAAGAGGTGATGAGTAACGGCATCGTTGTCCTGTGTCTGCAGGAACCGGTGGCGCGTACGGTGTCGATTGAGGCGTTTATCCGTGCCGGTCTGGCCTCCGAGCCGCCGACTCAGCGCGGTGTACGCAGCGTGACCGCGCGGTGCCTGTTTGGCGCGACCGAGAACCAGACGCTGCAGACGATGGCGATGGAGATCGACCGTGTCGGCGGCTCGATTGTCTCCACCGTGCAGCCCGACTTTATTGAGATCGGCGTGGCGACAGTCCCCGACCAACTGGATAACGCGCTGTATGTGTTGACCGAAGGGTTGAAGAACGCCCGGTTTGATGAAACCACCGTCGCACGCGCCCGGTTCCAGACCGTGGAGAGCGCACGCGAGGAGCGGTTGCGGGCGTTTCGCAGCACCTTCGCGCTGCTGCGCGAGCGTACACTACCGGTAAACCATCCATATCACGGCAATCTGGTGGGTGATCCGGATGTGATCGCCGGTCTGTCTGCCCAAGATATAGAAAAGTACCACCGCGAGGTCTTCGTGCCGCAGAATCTGGTGATAGTGGTGGCCGGTAACATCGAACCGGAACATGTCCGCACGAAACTGGCCACTCTGTTGGGAGATTGGAACGCAGTTGGCCGTTCGGTGCGCCCCACGGCGATCAACAGCGCATCCCGCGAGCCGGGCGGAACCGCGGTACAGGAGATGCCCATACAGACCACCTACACCATCGCCGGCGGACCGGCTCCGGGTCTGCTCTCGGCGGACTACCCGACGCTGCTGGTGCTGGAGGCCGTTCTCGGCGGAGGCAAGACCAGCCGGATCTTCAAAGCGCTGCGGGAAACCGATGGCATCGGGTATGAAGTGGGGGCAATCGTACCGCCGATGGCACAGGATTCCTTTCTGATGTGCTATGTGGAGACCGCTCAGGCGCGCGGCTCTTCACTGGCTGGACAGGCGCAGAACCGCCTGGTGGAGACGGTGACTGGCGTCGTTGGATCACCGCCCGCCGAAAAGGAGTTGGAACGGGCGCGCCGGTTGGTGGTAGGCAACTATGCGATGCAGCGGCAGCGGTTGCGGGAACGCGCCTACTGGCTGGGACTGATGGAGGCCGTAGGGGGCGGATGGCAACGTGACCGCGACTTCCCGACTCGGGTGATGGCGGTAACCAGCGCCGATGTCATGCGGCTGGCGCGCCGGCTTGCCGCCAATCCGTTCGTCGCGATCACCATGCCGGGTGCGCCGGAGTCGCCCTGAAGAACGCCAACACCTTTCCGTCTATCGACCAGACGCCCCGGGGAGACTCCCGGGGCGCCTGTGTATGGTGAAGGCATGGATGAGGTCCCGGCGTGCACATGCATGGTCGCCCGGGCTATGATACCGGAGACGGTCCACACCGACGGCTCATTATGGCATGCCATATGCGCGTTCTGTAAGCCCACTAACTGGTATTAGTATGTGTCTGAGCGTCCCAGAGGTCGGTGTCGTCCAGCGGCTCTCCGTCGTGAGTGGCGCCGTGCGGAGCGGGACGGGTTCGGCACAGTATGCGCCAGGGACATCCTGCGCACCGCAGTACCTCGGGGTGTGGACGCACCTCTCCGGTCTGCACGGCGTTGACGGCAGACCGGATGCGCGTGGCGGTCTGCTGCAGCGCCCGGTTCCAGATCGCCTCTCCGGCGAACCGGTGCAATCCGGCCGGTTCGCCGGGTTGACGGCGACAGGCCTCTGTTGCGCTGGCGCTGCCAGTATTCACCAGCAGCACGCTGCACCGGGTGTCACTCACGGCGCAGTCCAACCAGACAGCCGCCGGAAGCTGGCGGATCGAGTGCCGGGTTGCTGACACGCCCAGTGTCACCTCCAGCAGCAACCCCTGAGCCAACAGTTCCCACCAGTCTGCGGGGAGTTGCCGGAAGTATACGGTCAGCACGGCGTGGCCATCGGATAATCGGTCCAACCTGTCCAACTGCCCGCTGATCTGCAGGCGCGTCTCGGCTGTCAGGGGAAGCGCCAACGGCGGATTGGGCGGTTCATCGGAACCTGGAGGCCGCTGACCGTACCGCACCCGTCTGCCGATCGACTGACGGGGTGCCCGTTGCTCCCAACGCTGTTCCCGTGCGGCGCCGGTTTGCATCAGCCGCAGGGTGTCTTCCAACAGCAGTGTCCGTTCGCCGGGACTGCAGCGCGGGGGCTCGGTGCGGATGATGTGCATCCACAGGGTTTCGGGAGCGTCTGACGCGGCGGTGGTCGCTGCACGGCGCAGCCAGCGCGCCTGAGCCGCCGTATACCTGTAGTCCTGAGAGGTAAGCCCCAACCGGTGCAGGGCGAACCAGCGGAACGGACAGGCAATCAGATCCTGCAGTTCGCCTGCCGTTACGCACAGATCATCAGGGAGTGCCGTGTGCGTCTGGAGACGGGGGCGCCGCGGTCCCACATGCCAACTGAGCCACTGAGAGATGACCTCGGGGGTGTCCGCCAGCCAGGCTGTCATCCAAGCACTCACGGTACGGATGTCCTCAAGGGAGACCGCCGGACGGGTATGAACCGAGCGGTCGAACAGACGGTCGACGCTGGTCAGCCAGCGGTCTGGTGTATCGACCGCTTCATCAGGTGCAGAGGTGAGCTGGTGCTGGCGGATCGTTCGGACTGGTACGCTGTGAGAGTCGAAGAGCTGCAATAACGGCTCCATCCAGGAGGAGCGCTGCAGATCGGTGTCTCCGGAGAGGCGCGACCAACTGAAGGAGAGCGTACCTGTGGTGCGTTCACAGACTTGCAGGAACCGGCGGCGTTCCGCAGCCGCTTCGTCGGACGCGGTGGGCAGCAGCGCTTGGAACCGTTCATTCAATAACCGGCCCAAGTCCGCGCCGAGGATGGGATCATCGGTAGGCCGGGATGGCAGCGCCCCCTCCTGCATGCCGAACAGATGCATGTGCGTACACGTCATCGTGCGCGCCAGCTGCATCGAGACGATGGCCACTGCGTCTGTGATCTCCGGCGCCGCCGGATGATCGTCATCCCAGACCTCGCGGACGAACGCCTCCCCTTCGTCGGGCAGATAGTGTGTGTCAACGATGCGCGCAGCCGACTGGGCCGCGTCAAGCAGCCGCGACAGCGGGTCCACATCGGATCGTTCGCCGGGCGCCAGCGCGGCCGCCGTCGTCCGCAGCAGCACACACCGCTGTGCCAGTGTCTGACACAGCCGAGACCCATTCACCCATTGAAGCAGTCGACGCACCATCTGCCTGGCAGGCTCATCAAGCAAGCCGTCGTCGAGTGACTCCAGAACGGCTTGAGGAGGTGTTGTGGAGTCGATCTGAACACTCCATTCCAGCAGTCGTTGCCGTTCACGATGCGGCAAACGACCGGGTATGCTGTCGAGCAGTTCACTCAGAGTGTGATGAGACAGCCCCTGACTGGTCATCATCCACAAGGTGCGCAGCATGCGGGCCGGATGGCGGACAGGCAGTGTGCGAGCTTCCGGAGCTGTCCACGGGATATGGAACCGGGTGAACTGATCCGTCAGCATCGGCAGCGCGGCGTCCCATGTCGTCGCGCAGACGGTGATCTGCCGCCAGTCTGTGCCGCGCGCGTGCAAGGCCAGGCACATGCGTGCGACCTGCTCGGCTTCACTCAAGCTGTCCGGCGCCTCCACACAGTGGATCCGGCCAGCAGCGCAGATAGCCGTCGGCTCTGGGCTCCAGAGGGATCGGCTCAGATGCACCAATGCCTCAGGCGCCGCGGGTTCAGGTTGTTCGCTGGCGTCGATGAGCGTCAATGCGAACCGGCGGTCGAGTGCGTCTCGGGTCGGTTCGAGATCGGTGGAAACCGCCGGACGGGCTGGATCGTACCAGGCGGTCATGGTGATTGCCGTTCCTGCACGCGCGAGTGCCGCCAGCAGCTCTATCTGAGGCTTGGTCAACCGTTCCAACCGATGCAGGATCACGGTCATCGGTGTATCGATGCCGCCTTGGGCCACCACAGATGCGGCGGCGGCCGGCAATGCGGCGTCGGTGATTAACCCCTGTCCCGTCAGGCCGCATTGCAATGCGGTGAGCAGTCCGGACAGGTCCTCCGCGCGCTTCGGGTAGTCGCACTCCGGCGCTGCGGTGCTCAGTTGGTCGGGCGTGATGCCGTGCGCCTCCATACGAAGCCACCAGGCGTGCAGCAGGCGCCTTAAGCCGGAAGGAGCCGGCCCGCCGCCTGCGGCAGCAGGAAACCATTGCGGCGCATGACGGTAAATCAGCCAGCGCCGCTGCAGTGGCGAAGCCACCCGCAGCGGCGATCCTGCCTGCTCCAACAGGCGCCGGCTGAAGGAGGCGAAGGAGTGGACCGCCCATCCAGCAGGCTGGTCCTCGCCAGGCTGTAACCTCTCAACTCTCGGAGGATCTGCGGTAAGCAGGACTGCGGAGCGGCCGGCCTGCCGCAAGAGACGGCCACAGGCCGCATCCAGCGCTCTGGAGTCGGCGGCTGTGATCAGCGTGAGCGGCGGGCCAGCCATCGGGGCAGGGGTGCTCAGTGGTACTCCGGCAGGTAGTCTCCATGCTCGCGGATCAGATCGTCGACCAGCGCGGTGATCTCATCCAGTGACAGTTCACTGGCGGTATGCGGGTCCATCATGGCCGCTTGGTAGATGTAGTCCTTCTTGCCCGTGAGTGCGGCCTCAACTACCAGACTTTGTACTGCCACATTGGAGCTGATTAACGCGGCGAGCTGCACGGGCAACGGTCCCGTGGGGATCGGCTGCACGCCGTTGCGGTCCACCAGACAGGGTACCTCTACGGCACAGCTGGGCAGCAGGTTGTCGATCAGGCTGTGGTTCAACACGCTGGCGTTGACCGTACGCGGCGTATTGGTGACTTCGCTGTGGATGATCAGCGAACCATACTCGGCGCTGCGGTGCACCTCAATCGGTTCATCCCCTTCGAACTCTAGGCGCATGCGCTCCCAGTCGGCGTTCTGCGACTCGCAGCGGCGGATGTACTCATCCAAGGGGATGTTGAAGCGCTCAATCAGGTCGGGATGGGTGCGCTTGATGAACCAGGGCACGTACTCGGAAAAGTGTTCGCTGGATTCGGTGACGAAGTAGCCCAGGCGCATCATCATCTCGAACCGCACCCGATCATAGTCCGGCACACGGCCGTCCAGATACAGTTGGCGCAGTCCCGGATAGAGGCTGACGCCGTTGTGCTCCAGCCGCAGGAAGAACGCCATGTGGTTGATGCCGGAGCAGACATAGTTCACTTCGTTACCCGGTATGCCCAGCAGGTGCGCCAGGTAGTGTGCTGTGCCTTGGACACTGTGACACAGCCCCACCGCTCGGATCCGGCTGCCGCGCAGCACCGCCCAGGTCAGCATTGCCATGGGGTTGGTGTAGTTCAACAGCAACGCGCCGGGACACAGCTCCTCCATGTCGTGCGCCATATCCAGCATGACCGGGATGGTGCGGAGCGCCCGCATGATGCCGCCGATGCCCAGCGTGTCGGCGATCGTCTGGCGCAGACCGTATCGCTTCGGCACCTCGAAGTCGACGACCGTGGAGGGTTTATACCCGCCGACTTGGATGGTGTTAATGACGTAGTCGGCGCCGTCCAACGCGGCGCGCCGGTCCGTGTGTTCCGAAATGATAGGGCGGGCATTGACGGCGACACCCACCTTCTGGGCTACCCGGCCCGCGGTATGGAGACGGGCGGGATCGATATCCATCAGCGCAATGTGGCTGTCCGCCAGTTCGGGAAATCCCAGGATGTCACCGAGCAGGTTGCGGGTGAACACCACACTGCCGGCGCCGATAATGGCTATTTTGGGCACAGCGTACGGGCCTCCTCGTGTTCATGTTCGCGGCATGTTCTCCGCGTCTACCTGCATCATATCGGATGCGTGGATCCGGCCCAACCCCGGAAACCCGTTCGGCCGGCGATCCGTCATACTGAGAGAGAACACAACGTCAACCGCGCAACGGGGAGGGGAGAGATCAGGTGCCGCTGAAGACCGGCGATGCGCTGGGTCACTATCGACTGCTGCGGGAGATCGCACGCAGCAATGATGTCGTCTGGGAGGCCTGGGACGAGTCGCTGGGACGTCGGGTGGCGGTGAAAGAGCTTCAGATGCCCGGCTCCGGCCCCGAAGCGCAGGAGCGTATCCGCCGGTTTGTGGCCGAGGCGCGCGCCGCCGGCCAGGCGCAGCACCCCAACATCGTCACGGTGTTCGAAGCCGGCGAGCGCCAAGGTGTGCATTACCTCGTAATGGAATACCTGGAGGGCGAAAACCTGCGCCGCCGTCTGCAGCATGTCGTGCGCCTGGCGCCTGCCGACGCCGTAAAGGTGATTCGGGATGTACTGCAGGCACTGAAACACACGCATGCGCGCGGCATCGTGCACCGGGACATAAAACCCGAGAACATACACCTGCTGCCCGATGGACGGGTGAAGTTGACCGACTTTGGCATCGCGCGCATCCTGCGGGATCCCCACATCACCGTGGCCGGGCAGGTGTTCGGCACGCCCAGCTATATGTCGCCGGAGCAGGTGCGCGGGGAAGAGGTGGACGCGCGCAGCGATCTGTTCTCCGCCGGTGTCGTGCTGTTCGAGATGGTGGCCGGGTTGCGTCCTTTCCCCGGGGATACCCTGGCCACCGTCACACACAATATCCTGAACGCACAGCCGGTTTGGCCGTCAGACTTCGCCCCGCAGCTTCGTGCGGTGGTGGAGCAGGCGCTGCAGAAAGATCCTTCGCGACGTTTCGCGTCGGCAGAGGCGTTTCTGCAGGCTTTGGATCGTTTGGATGCGCGTCCGCAGCCTATTCAGCCCGCGGCTCCTCAGCCGGTCTACACTCCGCAACCGGCTGCGCCTGCTGTCGCTCCGGTTGCTCAACCGACGGTGATGGCGCCTCCGCCAGCGCCGGCCGCGCCACAGCCGGCGGCCCAAAATGCGCCCGTTGTCCATGAGCCTGTGGGTTCGTACATGTCACCGGCGCGCCTGCTGTTGACCGTGATGCAAGGCATTCTATTGGTGGGTTTGTTGGCGGCGATGATCGGGGGTATCGTCTGGGGTATCCAACGGGTCTATCATCAGCAGGCCGCCGACAAGGCGCAGGCCGCGATGGCGCAATTGCTGAACGGCGGGATCGAGGCGATGAACTACGGTCAGCTGGACACTGCCGAAACCGTCGCGCGTCAGGTGCTGAACGATACGCGGGCGACCCCGGAGGCGAAGCGATCTGCCGAACAACTGCTGGCGAACACGCTGGTGATGCAGGGGAACCAGGCGATTGCCGAAAACGACTACCAGCGGGCCTGGCAACGGTATGCGGACGCGCTGCAGATCCAACCCGAGCATGAAGGCGCACGCCAGGGGCTGGAGACCGCCAAACAGGCGCTGGGTGCGGCTGCGCCTCCTGATCCCGTTGTCCGGCCGCAGAAGAGCGCGTCGGGTGAGTGGATACCGCCGGCCGCACCGCAGGACCTGAACGCGGCCGAGCAGGCGTACCGCCAAGCGGAAGCCGCGCTGCAGCGCGGTGACAAGGCGCAGTCAATGGAGTGGCTGAGGAAGTGCGTGGATGCGGCTCCGGATTCCGACTGGGGCCGCGCCGCATCGCAGGCGATTGTCCAACTGGCGGCTACACCGTAAGGCGATGCGGCCCGCAAGGGCCGCGGGCAAGCGATAGGGGGGGTGAGGCGTTTCGCTGCGCTCAACGCGGGGGTGAGGAGGCCCATGCGGGC
>CAZHSN010000118.1:0-12449 GCA_964535125.1 uncultured bacterium | reverse complement strand
CAGCGCCGCACCACTGCACCCACCCGTCACGCGGGGACTCGCAGACGCCGTCGGGACCGTGCTCCGCACGCCCTCCAGGCGTGGGCAACCGGTCATCATAGTCCGCAGCGTACAGCAGAAACGCCTCACCAATCTGTTTCAGGTTGCTGGCGCAGGTCGCCATCCAGGCCCGCTCACGCGCACCAATCAGTACAGGCATCAGGATCGCCGCAAGCACAGCAATCACGGCAACCACCACAAGCATCTCTGTCAGCGTAAAGCCCTTCCGCATATGCGCCTCCTCGCGCCATACGATCATCGGGCGGCGCTACAGCACGGCGTCGCCCCTCTCCTCCGTGCGCACCCTCACGGCGTCATCCATGGGGTAGATAAAGATCTTGCCGTCACCGGGTTCGCCGGTACGTGCGTACTGGCAGACGGTATCCAGCACTTCATCCACATCCTCATCCGGCACTACCATCGTCAGCCGGATGCGGGGAAGCAGATAGACCGTATAGTCTGCTCCTCGATAACTGTCGCGCATCTCTTCGTGGCTTCCACAACCGCGTACATCCTCAACGGTCATGCCCACCACCCCCATTTCGGCCAACGCCACTTTGACGTCGTCCAGCCTGTGCGGTCTGATAATGCATTCGATACGCTTCATGTCACCCTCCTGTTCCGGCCTGTGTGTCCGCCTGATTGTACCAGTCACGGGCGCGTCGCCTCAGCAATGCTGTCGCTGTCCACACAGTGAGCCAGACCACCAGCGGCCACCAGACCGGCAAACCAAACACGAAACCCATGGCCGCCGGAAACAGCGCCTGAATCCAGATCAGCCGATCAAGATCATGCGGGACACGCCTGATGACGTCTGCAGACGGCGCAATGATCCATCCGATCAGCAGGGAGACGGCGAACCAGGACACACCGTTCAACACCGGGGGCGAACCTGAGGCTGTCAACCAGGTCCAGCGGGTCAGCAACGGGTGAGAAGCGCTCATCACCGGTTCCAGAAGAAGATCCCAACTGGCCATACAGGCTCCCACCCACGCTGCCTGCATCAGTCGCAAGGATGTACGACTGCCTATACATGCGCCGGACGCCTGAGCCACGGCCAGATGCACGGGCGCCAGCATGCCCCACCAGGCCAGCGGGATCGCCCATGGTACCCCGTGAATACCCGGCCCCATGGACGGATCGTACCGGTAGGCGCCAAACACATAACCGGTAGCGACGCCTGCTGCCTCCGCTGCACCGCTGAGGACCAACACGACCAGCAGCAGGAAAGCGGAACGCCTCGGAGCGTACTGGTCGCGGATGATCAACCAGCCCCAAACCGCGCACAGGGCAATGAATATCCAGCCCAGTGCGGCGCTCAGTGTGACCAGCGCGCTGGATACCGGTGCGTACCCTTGACGCACCGCAACACTGCCCACCAGGCTGAACAGCGCCACTGCGATCACTGCTCTGCAGATCACTGAGCGCCACCGTACCGGTGTCACAGGCTGCCCACCGCACCAAAGCTGGCATCGATAACCAGGTAGTCGAACAGCGTCACGGAACCGTCACCATCCAGATCGGCCATCGGCGAGGCCGTACCGAACGCACCATCCAGAACCAGATAGTCAAACAGGGTGATCGCGTTGTCGCCGTCCGCGTCACCGTTGATCAACGCCACTGCGCCTGTCCAAGGCTCCACGCCCAGCAGGCAGTCCGGCGCCACTGTACGCAAGAAGTGCGCAGCGTTAACGGCCAGATCCACCAAGCCGGTCGCACTCAGCGAGACGCGGCACCAGCCCTCGGCATCGGGAGTCGCAACGGCTGAGGCCAGCACTGTTCCGGGCATTCCGCAAGCCCGGGCCTCAATCGTTACCAGCGGCGGGGGTGCGCTATCAGCAAGACGCTGACAGACCACACGGCACTCCACCACACCACGCGGCTCATCGGGATCTATCTCCATCCACCAGGCGTCTCCCGTGGGATCGGCTAAGTTCGCCTGCCAGGGGGAGACCAACGGGATGTCGGCCGACAGTGACTGACCGGTCACCGAGAGATAACCGTCAACCCCCGCCGATATCGCTGATGCATCATCGGCATGCAGACCGCCATACCAGCTGCAGCACCGCAGCGCGTGCGAGGCCAAGCGGATGCACCCGATCCAACCATCGGCGTCTCCGGGCTTGGACGCCACCCAGGGATCCGCTTGGGGAAAGGCCGCGGATTTCGTCCGCCCCACCAGCCAGAGATCACCATTCGGCCTGAGCGTCCCGCCTCGGCAGTCATCGGCGCCGCTCCCTCCCAGATAGGTTCCGTACGCCAGCGCCTTCCCCGCACGATCAATTACCTGCACAAACGCATCACGTCCCCCGCCAAGCTTCTTTTGCGTCGCGTCGTCAGTCACCGGCAGATTGTTACTCTCTGTGGAGCCTGCCAAAACGATCCGCCCCAGGGCGTCTTCTGCCACGAAGCAGGGCACATCAACGCCGCGTCCACCGGACCAGGTGCCATAGTCCAACGACGCGCCGTCAGCCGACAGTATCACCACGAAGATATCCTCACTCAACGTGCTGGGGCGCTCCGGCCTCCAAGCGTCGGCGGTCATCGTGAAGCCGGTCGACTGTGTCATTCCGGCGCACAGCACTTTGCCTTCAGAGGTACGCGATATGGCCCAGCCTTCATCGCGGCCGCCTTCGCCGGGCAGCAGGGTACTCCATATGGGTTGTCCATTGGCGCGGACGCGCAGGATGAACGCATCACCGGCATCCGCATACCGTTGGCCCACCAGCACGCCCGGCGTTGTGGGGAACGCTGTAGATTCTGTGTATCCAGTCAACAACAACGTGTCGCCATCCAGGCACAAGGCGGTCATGGCATCCGCTTGATCGCCTCCTGCCACCAAACACCACTGAAGCTGCCCTTGTGCGTTGAACCGGGCCACCCATGCATCATCTCCGCCTCGTGACCCCAGCACCGCCGTGGCAGGAAAATCCGCGCTGTTCGTGATGCCACACGCATACACTCCGCCATCGGGGGCGGCGGCCATGGCCAGACACCGGTCATCGCCGGTTCCGCCCAGCAGACACACGACAGGCGCTGTACCAGTAGGACCAAAACGCGCGAGAAACACGTCACCAAACGAAGTGCCGCCCGACCATGAGGCTCCCGCGGTAACGGGACAGTCAGGCGACAGCGTGTACCCGCCGATCCATGTCACACCGCCCGCAGCGCGAGCCACCGCTCGGCCAGCGTCTTCGGCGGATCCCCCCAGATAACTCACACGAAGCAACTGCGGCGCAGACCACGCCGCCGCGGCTGCCAGACCCAACGCGCCCGCACACAGCACCGGCAGGACGCGTCGCCAGATCACGACCGTACGTATCACCAGTACCACCTCCGCTACAAAACGGCTGCCGCGATTCGGAAACCACAGGCACCACAAGTATATAGACTGGCGTGGAAATGCAACACCCTTTTCAGGGCCTTGGTCTGGTACAATCCGTAAAATCCAGACCCGGGTGGTCGCGGGATCGGCCGGGGCGTGGTTGGTGTGCCGCTGCAGGTCCCCGCGCCGACATGGAAGCGCCGTATTGACATGCCGTTCCCGCGGGCGACATCATGGAGGTGGAGAACACGGATGGCAGAGGGGATCCCAGTGAACGACACCGCATGGCCGTTTCGTATCCGCGGCGAATTACCTGATACACGCGGTTTCGCTGACCGGATCAAGGAAGCTGGTTATTCCGTCGCGACGGACGGCGCCGAGACCGCGGTCATCTGGATTGACCTCCAGCCAGATATGGCATCGCCTCCGTCCGGCCTGTTTGTGACCTATCTCCAGACGCCTCACGACGCCGCTTCCTGGTTGAACGCCGGTGCGCTGGATGTGTGGCTGCCGGACGACATAAAAGCCGAACGACTGGCTCTGACGCTGGCGCGAACGTGCCGTCTGGCTCAAGCCGAGAGCGACAGGCAATCTCTGTTCTGGCATCAACAGGCGTGTTCCCATCTGGGCGTCATGGTGACGGCCCATGACGCCACCCTGCGGTGCCGGCTGGCGTATAACATCTATAAGCCAGGCGAGTCAACCGGACATATAGGCCGTACGGATGCTGAGACGTACCCGTCGTCGCTTGCGACACGCCTGACATCGCTCAGGCGGCAGGCGCTGCACTCCGGCGCCCCGGTATACATGAAACTGGATGCACTCGAAGCTGCGCCTGACTTGTCCTTGGACTGGTGGTGCCACCCTGTTGAGGTGAACGGTACGTATGTGGGCGTTGTCTCAACCGGTATAGACCGTACGTCTGAACGTCGTGCTGACCGCGTCAGTCTACAGGAACGGGACCTGTACAAAGTGCTGTTTCAAGCGATGTCCACTGCGATGCTTCTGCTGGAACCGGACGAATCGGGCGCGCTGACCATCCATGCCGCCAACAGCGCAGCAGCCCGATTGTTCGGCAGTCCGCGGCAAACCCTGATGAACACACCGTTGAGCCAATGGGTCACGCCAATCGATTTGATCCCGATCGAACAGATGCTGAACGGCCCTGAAACCGCGCTGTTCCGCAGGGTCCACCTCCGCATGGCGACACCCGGCAGCCATGCAGCCGTGATCAACGTCATCGCCAGACGTATCGAGGGACTCGACCGGCGACTGCTGGCCGTTGAGGTGCAGGAGACCGGTACAGAGAACCAACCGGATAACCTGGCACTGATCGGTCGTGACCGCCTGCTGCAGATCATTGACGCCATGCCGGTGCTCCTGCTGGCAACAGACGCGAACGGCCAAGTGGTGTTCTGGAACAAACAGTTTGAGCGGTTAAGCGGAGTTACACCGCAGGCATTCCGCACCATCATGCCCACTCTGGGTCTGCCCGACCTGCAGAACCTGCCGGCGGGACAGCCTTACGAACAGGAGATGCCAACGGCTTCCGGAGCGTACCACACCATCGCCTGGCACCGGGCGCACGCAGAGGCGCCCATTGCTGGCTGGCACAGTTGGGCCGTCGGACTGGATGTCAGCGACTGGCGCAGGACAGAGGCTGCGTTGCGTGACAGTGAACAGAGGCTCGCGCTGGCTCTGGACACAGGCGGCTTGTCTGTGTGGGACTGGCAGATGACCGACGACCTGTTCCAGGCAGAGGAGGTCTGGCAATGGTTGGGAGTCGATATGCCGCGTCAGCCTCACAGCATGCAAACGCTGACCGAACGCGTGCACCCGGATGATCTTGGATCTTTCCAGGAGGGTCTACGCCGCCATCTGCTGGGTGCGACACCGGAGTGGCATGCGGAGAGCCGCATCGCGTTTGCTGACGGCACCGACCACTGGTGCGCTATTCACGGACGCGTCACCGCAACCAACGCCGACCACCTGCCGGTGCGCATGGTCGGAGTCATCAGTGACATCACGAGCCGACGCCAGTCTGAGGAGGCATTGACGCGGTCTGATCAGATGGCCGCTGTGGGCACTCTTGCAGCCGGGGTGGCCCATGAGTTCAACAACATCAACGCGGGCGCCATGGGTTTCCTCAGCCTGCTGCTGCAGCGAAAGGACTTGCCGGAACCGGTGATAGAACGCCTGAATCGGATTCATGCGTTGTTACGCCGGGCATCGGATATCACCAACGGGTTGTTGGTCTACACGCGTCTGGAAAGCAACAACCGGCAGGTCTGTATGATGAGCGACATCATCGAAGATGTGCTGCGCCTGGTCGCGCCTGAGTGCCGCAGTCAAGGCATTCAGGTGACCGTGATCAAGGCCGATGAGCGCGATCCTGTCTGTGTTGACCGATCGCAGATATCGCAGGTTGTGTTGAACCTGACCATCAACGCCATCCACGCGATGCTGGGTCAAGAGGAGCGCTCTCTTACCATTACGGTGAACTCGGCCGGCAGCGTGGTGCAAACCATGTTCGCGGACACTGGTCATGGGATCGCAGCGGAGCACCTGTCGCGCGTGTTCCGGCCGTTCTTCACCACCAAGGGGGAAAAGGCCTCCGGAATGGGCATGGCGGACAGCCCCCAATCCCGCATCAAAGGCACCGGGTTGGGACTGCCCATCTCACAGCGCATTATCGAAGCGCACGGCGGGCGGATACTGGCGACATCCGCGCCCGATCAGGGTGCGGTCTTCACCATCACACTGCCCAAGCACCACGCTGACATCCATACAGTCACATTGGATGACACAGACACCACGGTTCAAGTCTTTCAGAACGCCAGTATTCTGGTACTGGAGGACGAACCCGACATCCAACTGGTGCTGAAAGAGATACTGGAGACCCACGGGTACATCGCCCGGATCACCGATGACGGCCATACGGCGCTGAGCTTGTGCATGCATGAAGCGATCTCGGCCGCACTGGTTGATGTGTTTATGCCCAAGATGAATGGAGAACAGTTCGTCGAACACATCCGAAAACTGCCGGCTATCAATCGTCCCGCTGTGGTCATGATCACCGGCAGCGACACAGAAGTAAACGCCGACCGCTGCGCGGAGTTGGGCATCTGTGAAGTGGTGCAGAAACCATTCATTCCCCATCGGGTGCTGCAGGCGTTGTTCCGGGCGATCCACAAGCGCCCGGTCAGTCTCGGGTAAGGCTTACCGCGCGCGCCGCCGCCGCATATCTACGGACGGGATCTGCATCATTTCACGGTACTTGGACACCGTCCGACGGGCGATCACATGGCCCTGCTCGGCCAGCAGCGTTGCCAACTGCCCGTCGCTGAAGGGGGCAGCGGGGTCCTCTTCGCGGATTAACGCCGCGAGCGCCTCTTTCACCTGTCCTGCCTGCTCAAAAAAGACATCCGGGCTGACGGTTTCACCATTGGGCAGCCGCACCAGCTTCCCAGCTAGCGCCCGGCAGACCGTACTCTCATGAAGATTTAACTGCGCCGCCAGGTCTTTCTGCATCAGCGGGCGCAATGCCGCGCGCCCATGGCGTAAGAACGCCTGCTGATGCTCCACCAACGCGCACATGATGCGGTACAGCGTCTGTCGGCGCTGCCCCACGGCGTCTACCAGGATACGCGCCTCCGCCAGCAGACGCTTGGCCGAGTCACGCATGGGATCACCCGAGGTGTCGAGCCCCTCGGTCATCATCTGAAGAAACACCGGATCGAGCCGCAGGGCGAAGCGGCCGGTTTCAACAATCTCCACAAAGTACGCGTCACCTCGCTCAGAGATGATCACGTCAGGGGCCACACGTGGTGCGTCCAGCGGCGCCATCCGCGACCATCGATCGCAGAACGCTCTCCCCGGGGCCGGATTGGTGCGGTCACGGATCCAAGTTACCGCATCCGTGACATCAGATTCCCGACAGTGCAACGCCCGCTGGATGCGCGGGAAGCGCTGCTTGCACAGATCCTCAAAGTGATGCTGCAGAATGCTCGCGGCTCGTGCCGCGGTAACGTCATCCTCCGCATGGCGCACCGCCTGCAGCCAAAGGCATTCCTGCAGGTCACGCGCACCAACGCCGGCGGGGTCCAGTTGCTGTACATGACGCAACACATGTTCCACTTCGGGCACACTGCATCGGTGCAAGGTTGCGATCTCAATCAGGGGTTCCCGAAGGTACCCGCGTTCGTCGAGCATGTCGATCAACTCCGCACCCAGCGCCATCTCCGTGGCCGGTCGGTTCAATAGACCCCATTGGTCCAACAGATGCTCGTTCAATGTCATCCCGCTGCAGACGGTGTCGAACCGGTCAAACTCTTCCTCATCACACCGGGGTTCGCCGGGAACGCACTCCTCAGGAGCGATCCGCACCGGCACATCATCCCGAAGCATCTGTCGGTGGCCGCATACGGGACATGGCCAGCGGGACACCGCAGCGTTGCATGAAGGGCAGACATCAGGGCTTTCGCTGAGTTCGAGGGCAGGATTTTGTTCAAACGCCGACAGGAGACGCTGTTCCAGTTCCACATACGGCAGTTGCAGGATCTGACCGAGCATGATTTGCCGCAGCGTGGTGCGCTGTGTCTGCGCGGCGCTCTGAATTTGGGAGCCGTTCAGCCTCATCGGCGGGTATCTCCGAGGCTACTCGTCCCCAGCGTCATCCGGCAGCCCATACGCCTTGATCTTCGCACGCAGTGTCTTGCGGTCAATGCCCAGCAGACGCGCCGCCTGTGTCTGATTGCCGTTGCATTGGGTCAGCGTGGCCAAGATGTGCCGCTGCTCCACTTCCCGCAGTGGGAGGCCGGCCATCTCAGCCATACCCCCAGCAGACTCAGCAGACTCGGCAGGCGCTGAAAAGGAGCCGTTGACAACGGGTGCGGTCTCCATCGCATCCAACATCAGATCATCGGCGGTGATCAAGTCGTCATGCGCCAGTATGACTGCGCGGTGAATGCAATTGCTTAGTTCGCGCATGTTTCCGGGCCAGTGACAAGACGTCAGCATATCCATGGCTTCAGGGGTCACCTGTATATGGTTCTTGCCTTCCGCCTCGCCGTGCCGTTTCACGAAGTGCTGCACCAGGCGAGGAATGTCTTCCTGCCGTTCGCGTAACGGCGGCAAATGCAGCGTCACCGTACTCAGGCGGTAGTACAGGTCGTCACGGAAGTCGCCGGACTTCATGGCCGCCTCCAGGTCCTTATTGGTTGCGGCGATGATCCGGACATCCACGCGTACCGTCTCGGTACCGCCGACACGCTCGAATTGCTTGTCCTGCAGCACTCGCAGCAGTTTCACCTGTACCGAGGCGCTGATGTCGCCGATCTCATCCAGGAACAACGTCCCTTTGTCCGCCAGTTCGAATCGGCCGATGTGACGCGTCAGCGCGTTGGTAAATGCGCCCTTCTCGTGCCCAAAAAGCTCGCTCTCCAGAAGCGACTCGGGCAAGGCGGAACAGTTGACGCACACGAACGGCTGCTCCGCCCGCGAACTGGCGTAATGAATCGTGCGCGCCAGAAACTCCTTGCCGGTGCCCGTCTCCCCACGCAGGAGTACGGTGGCGCTGCTGGGAGCAACCCGGGTCGCAAGCACATAGGCCCGCTGCACCAGCGGACTGTCTCCGATGAAGTTATCGAAACTGTACCGTGTTCGGAGCTGATCGTTGATATACCGGTTTTCGTCTATCAAGCGATGCCCGTCCATGGCGCGTTCGATCAACGTCTGCAGTTCCTGCAGGTCGAACGGTTTGGTGACGAAATCGTACGCACCTTCGCGCAACGCCTGCAGCGCCGATTGCAGCGTCGCGTATGCGGTCAGCATGATGGCAGGACTGCGGCGATGCACCCGTTTGAACGCGTGAAGCACCTCCAGACCAGTCGCGCCCGGCAGACTCAGGTCCAGCAGCGCCAGGTCAAACGGTTGGTCGACTAAGCCGATCGCTTCACGCCCGTTTTGTGATACGACCACATCGTATCCCAGGTCACTGAGGAACGCCTCCAGGACCTCACAGATCGATGGTTCATCATCAACCAGTAGTACGCGCATCCGGTCACCCCTGACACCGATGTGGCATGCGATGGCCACTTTACCGGTCCGCTATGCGTCTGTCTGCACACGTACATTGTGACCACATCAGGCGGTCTACCGTCAACAGGAAAGGCGTCATCTCCGTGACGCATTGACGTGGATGGCACAAGACTTGCATGCGCAACTCACACTGACCACTTCGGAGGCAGCGATGATCCGTGGACTCAATACAGCCGCAGCCGGGCTAAACGCGCGCATGGCGATGGCCGATATCACCGCCAACAATCTTGCCAATGCGGCATCTTCCGGCTTCAAACGCCAGTTGGCGGCACTGCATGCCGGTGGCGGTCCGGACGGCGCCCCAGGAACGCCGCAGGCGACCGGGGTCACCGACTTCAGCCAGGGAGGCATGCGCCACACCGGTGATGTGTGGCATCTGGCGCCGGAAGGGCCGGGGTTCTTCACCGTTCAGACACCGCAGGGCCCGGCCTATACGCGCAGCGGATCATTTCACCTGGACGGCCAAGGACGCGTGTGCAATCCCCAAGGGTTTCCGCTTGTGTCGGACAGCGGACCGGTCACCATACCAGCCGGATCCCAATGGGATGTGGCGACTGACGGTACGATCCGCGTGGACAACGCCCCGATCGGCAGGCTGACACTGGTGCGTTTCGCCCCGGGCGCTGCCCCCACGCCAGTCGGACATGGACTGCTGCGGGGAGGTACACCCATCGCTGATGCAAGCGCGACGCGTGTTGTCCAGGGTTCCCTGGAAGAGTCTAACACCAGCGTGGTGCATGAGATGACCGCCATGATCCAGACATACCGCGGTATGGAGGCGATACAGAAGTGCGTCCAAGCCGCCGATGAAACACTCGACAAAGCCGTTAACGACGTCGGGCGTACGCCCTGAAGGAGATAACCACACATGATGCGCGCCTTATGGACATCGGCCACAGGCATGATGTCGCAACAACTCAACATGGATGTCATCGCCAACAACCTGGCGAACGTCAACACCACAGGGTTTAAGCGCAGCCGCGTGGACTTTCAGGACCTGCTGTATCAGACGACCCGGGCTGCAGGATCCACCGCAGCGCAGGGATCGCAGGTGCCGGCAGGCACTCAAGTCGGACTGGGCTCACGCCCCACAGCCATCCTTAAAATCCACTCACAGGGTGAGTTTCAACAGACAGATAACCCGCTGGACATCGCGATTGAGGGAGACGGTTTCTTCCAGGTAACCATGCCCGATGGAAGCATGGGGTTCACGCGGGATGGCAGCCTCAAGACGGACAGCCAAGGACGTCTGGTCACCGGTGACGGTTTTGTGCTGCAGCCGGAGATCACCATCCCAGCCGAGTCGACCAAGGTATCGATTGGCACGGATGGCACGGTCACGGTCTCGATCGCCGGTCAGACCGCGCCGCAAGAGGTCGGGCAGATCCAGTTGGCCCGGTTTGTCAATCCTGCCGGACTGAACAATATCGGCCGCAACATCGTGCTTCCCACCGCTGCTTCCGGGGAACCGATACAGGGCACGCCCGGGCGCGACGGGTTGGGCACCCTGGCCCAGGGCATGCTCGAACGGTCTAATGTACAAGTCGTCGAAGAGATGGTTAACATGATCGTAGCGCAGCGGGCCTACGAGATCAACTCGAAAGCGATTCAAGCTGCAGATGAGATGCTGGGTATTGCTGGCGGCCTGCGCCGCTAGTGTCACACCGTTATACGCCGCGCCGGTGCCCTATCGGCTGGTGCTGAAGCCTGAGGTGACCGTGCAGCGCGCGGAGGTCACCGTCGGCGACATCGCGGAGATCGCGCCGGCGCCAGCCGCCTCTACCTGGCGCGCGATACCGATTGGACGTGCCCCTGCCGCGGGAAGCACGGTGCGCATCCCCGCGGAGAGCGTCCGTTACCGACTGCGCCAAGCCGGAATCACCACCGAAATGGCGTCCAGTTCGGCCTCCACATGTACCGTTCGGCGCGAAGCGATCTTGGTTACACCCGACATGCTGGCTGAGGCTGCCTGCCAGTTCGTCATTGAGCAACAAGCAGAAACCGGCGGTGAAGTCACCGCCGTGCCCGCAGGACGTCCGCCGGCAGTAACATGCCCCGAAGGAACACTGCAGCTGGCGCCGCGTCTCATGGGGCCGCCGTCAGGAGCGTTGCAGCGTGTGGCGGTCACCGTACGTGTCGACGGCGTGCAGATCGCCGAGCCAACCGTAACCATACGCGTACGACGCATGGTGGACGCTCTGACCGCGGTACGCGCACTCTCAGTGGACACGCCGATCACACCCGACGCGGTTACAGTCACACGGATCGATGCGTCCAGCCTGACGGGTGAAGCGCTGACCGCGGACACACCGCTCGCCGGTCTCAGCGCCGCCATGCATGTGGGACAGGGAACCGTCCTGACGCGACGGAACACCCGTCCATTGCCCACAGTCCGCCGGGGTCAGTCGGTCATCGTGCGCACACAGCGAGGCGCGGTCCGTATCCAGGCGCAAGGCGCCGCGATGGATGACGCCGCTCCCGGCTACCCATGCCGAGTCCGCGTTGCTTCTGGCCAGACAGTTACCGGCACGGTGACACGCGATAACGAAGTGGAGGTGCGCTGATGCGTACAACGAACCTAATGACCAGCGTCTTGCTGCTGTTGGCGGCGTTCTATGCCCAGTCCGCCGGCGCACAATCACTTTGGCCATCGGATACCAACCGATCGCTGACCACCGACTTGAAAGCAAGTCAGGTAGGTGACGTGGTAACCATCTTGATCAGTGAAGTATCCAGCGCCAATCAGCAGGCAACCAGCTCCACAGCGCGCAAGACAAAGACCACCGCAGGACCGGGAACCGGCCCCATACTCAACAAGATTCCGGAACTGGCTTACGAAGCCGGCAGCACCACAAGCGGAACCGGCGCCACGACCCGCAGCACCAACCTGACCGCACGCATCAGCGCACGCATCACGCGGGTGAACCCGGACGGCACCCTGTTGGTAGAAGGGACCCGCCAGGTGAAGGTAAATAACGACACCCAG
>CAZHSN010000117.1:0-12450 GCA_964535125.1 uncultured bacterium | reverse complement strand
ATGTACACAGCCACAAGGAGGCATCAACAATGAGCCGAACCGTCATCTGTCTGAGCGCCATACTCGGCGCTGTCACGGCCGCCATGCCGATGTGCGCCAACCCATTCACCCCCTCGCTTCCATCTGTTTCGCCGTCGTTTGGCAGTACGCTTCCGAAGATCGGGGACTCCGGCTTCAAATGCGTCACGCCGACAACCCGTTTCGGCCAGGAGACACCGTGCGGCGTATACCTGGGTCAATTGAGCGCCAACAAATACGATCCGAACTCCGTGTCCAATCCATTCGGGGCCGGCAGCCGGTTTGACTCGAAGAGCATCAATAATTCATACGGCGCCTATGGAAGCCGGTATAGCAGCAAGAGCGCCAATAACCCCTACGCCACGGATGCACCGAGGCTGTACGACGCACAGGGCAACTACCGGGGAAAGCTGTCGGCTAATAAACACGACCCGGAGTCCATATCCAACCCGTACGGGCGATACGGCAGCCGATATTCACCCGACAGCATTAACAACCCTTACGGAGCCGGAAACCGATTCTCTCCCGACAGCCCTACGAACCCTTACGGCAAGGGATGGTCGATCATCGGAAGCAAATGACCTGCTGATCAGCTGTAACAGTGGCTCGGCGCCGCTTGGAAACGGCCCGTTTCCGAACGGCGCCTGCACTTAGTGAGCCGGCTTGCGCGCCCGAATGAACGCACTGAAGACCCGGCCATCCAGCGCAGCGCGCTCGGCCGGCAGCAGCGCGTCGATACCGGCAGCCGTACAGCCGGACTGCGCCAGATCGGCGAAGGTATAACGTCGAGTCGGTTCGATCTGGATGTCGATGAAGCCGACAGCAGCCAGTTTGCTGGCGTACTCTGTCCGCTCCAGCGCCCCGGCCACACAGCCGATGTAGCTCTCCATGTCTTTGCGGATCGCTTCTGGAAGCGCGCCGTCGACCACCACGTCAGACACGGCAAACCGTCCGCCTGGCTTCAATACGCGGAACGCTTCGCGCAGTACGGCGTCCTTGTCTGCCGACAGGTTGATCACACAATTCGAGATGATCACATCCACCTGGTTGTCAGGCAAAGGGATCGCCTCGATATGCCCTTTCAGAAACTGAACGTTGGTTGCACCGGCCTCAGCCTGATTGCGACGGGCCAGTGCCAACATCTCATCGGTCATATCCAGCCCGTAAGCGAAGCCGGACGTCCCCACGCGCCTGGCAGACAGCAGCACATCGATCCCTCCGCCGCTGCCCAGGTCCAGTACCACCTCCCCCTCGCGCAACTCGGCCAGTGCCGTGGGATTGCCGCATCCCAACGAAGCCAGCAATGCGGCCTCCGGGATTTGCGAGGCATCGTTTGTGTCGTACAAATCGGCGGTGATGGCGTCTTTGCGAGTGACATCCCCGCTGCAGCATGCCGTGTTACCGGTTCCGCAGCACGCCTGGCCGGCTCCTTGCAACACCAATTGCGCGGCTTGGCCGTATTTCTCGCGAACGATCTCGCGGATCGTATCAGCTGATTGGTCGTTCATGTCGCTCCTTTCACTGCAGCATTTCGGCTGTTGATCGCTGTGCGGTTCCTGCACCGGTAATGCGGCTGCAAGTGTCTGCAGCGCCTGGCGATCGACACGGCAGATCCTGTGCCTGCCTTGACGCGTAACCGTAATCAGCCCGGCCCGACGCAGCTGGTGAAGATGGTGGCTGAAGGTTGAAGTGATGGTATCCAATCCCGTGACATGGCAGCAAACCTCGCCCACCGTGGAGCCCCGGACCGGGCGCACCGCTCCTTCGTCATCGACCGACACGGCGCCACATTGACTGAGAAACTGTACGATGCGCAACCGTGTAGGGTCACCCAGCGCCCGGAACTGTTGAGCCAGTAGAGTGATTGATGTCGTCTGCATGGCCACCTCACATTTCGACATACATAGAAATATTACGGCACTCAGTATGAAGTAACAAGCATACAGAGTACACTGGAAACACAGCCTCTGGACATCAAGGAGCCGCATGCAGACATGGTAGTCGAGCTGACAGAGCAGGACATCATGCGCCTGAAGGTAGTCGTCATGGATAGGGATACCGAGGAAGCGCTGGCGTTCATTCGGGACCGGCTGATGCCGCAGATCCAGAAGCCGGACGGATCGATGATGAAAAACCATCTGGACGGCGGCAAGGGATCGATGTTTTAGCGGAACGGCAGCACGTTACCGTTCCGCCCAGAACGATGTTATGCGGTTGCTGGAGCTCCAAAGTATCTGCGTTGGAAATGCAACGCGACGTTTACCAGCCCAATGAGTACCGGCACTTCCACCAGCGGCCCAATCACCGCGGCAAACGCCTGGCCTGAGTTGATACCGAATACCGCTACCGCCACCGCAATCGCCAGTTCGAAGTTGTTACTGGCCGCGGTGAACGAGAGCGTGGCGGTTTTGGAGTAGTCAGCGCCTATTTTACGTCCCATCCAGAAGCTGACCAGGAACATGATCACAAAGTAAAGCAGCAGCGGAATGGCCACGCGCACGACATCCAATGGCAGGCGCACAATATACTCGCCTTTCAGGGAGAACATCACCACGATAGTGAACAGCAGCGCAATCAGTGTGATCGGGCTGATACGCGGAATGAAGCGCTTTTCATACCAGTCACGTCCTTTAGTGCGCAAGCCAATCCAGCGGCTGAGAATGCCGGCGATGAACGGAATGCCCAAGTAGATGAACACGCTCTTGGCGATCTCAGCGATGGTTACATTAACCGCCAGGCCCTTCAAACCGAACACAGGCGGCAGAACCGTGATGAACACCCAGGCGTATATCGAGAAAAACAGCACCTGAAAGACTGAGTTAAACGCCACCAGCCCCGCCGCATATTCGGTGTCACCGCGCGCCAGTTCGTTCCACACGATCACCATGGCGATACAGCGCGCCAATCCGATTAGGATCAGGCCAACCATCAAATCCGGATACCCGTGCAAGAAGGTAATGGCCAGCAGGAACATCAGGATCGGACCAACAATCCAGTTCTGCACCAATGACAGGGCCAGAACGCGTGTGTTGCGGAACACCTCTCCCAGTTCCTCATACTTCACCTTGGCTAGCGGCGGATACATCATCAGGATCAGTCCGATGGCAATCGGTACGTTGGTGGTCTCTACCGACAGCCGATCCCAAAACTCCGCGACTCCCGGGACGAGATAACCAGTGCCGACTCCGACAGCCATCGCCAGAAAGATCCAAAGGGTGAGGTACCGATCGAGAAACGACAGGCGACGCGTGGTGCAGGTTTCCATACAGGCTACCTCGTTTCGGAATTGGCCTGCAGCAGGCTGTCGGGCAGGGTGAGGACATACGCACGGATCTCATCACGCACGCGACGATAGTGCGCCAACGCCTCGTCGGGTGTGTGTGCATTGGCGGCCAGTTTCGGCGGGTCATCGAAACCTACATGAACCCGTTTGGTTGCGCCAGGAAAGAAGGGACAGTGCTCGTTGGCATGTCCACAAACGGTGATCACGTAGTCGAATGTGACATCGGGCAGTTCCGATACGGTTTTGGAAATCTGCTGGCTGATATCCACCCCCGCCTCCGCCATCACCGCGACGGCGTGAGGATTCATACCGTGTGTTTCGATGCCGGCGGACCAGCATTCAATCTGATCGCTTTTGAGATGCCGTGTCCACCCTTCGGCCATTTGACTGCGGCATGAATTACCGGTGCACAGAAACAGGATGTTGAGCTTATCCATCCAGGCAGTTATCTCCTTTAGTAGCCATGTGATGGCGCAGCCGCTGTAAGTCATCGGTCACTGCAGGATGTTCGCTTTCCAGCGTCTGCAGGCAGCGATGCAGCGCCGCCTCGAACGCCGACCGAGCCGGCGTAAACGTATAGTGCATCCAGGTGCCTTTGCGCCGTGCGGTTACCAGTCCGACCGCGCGCAGCACTCCCAGATGGCGTGAAATCTTATATTCCGGCTCGTCGAGCGCGGCCGCCAGGTCACAGACACAGGTCTCACCATGTATGACCAGCAGTACTGCCAGCCGCAGGCGGATCGGATCGGACAGCGCTTTGAACAGGCGCGCCTCCTCGGTCATGTCACCCTATCCTCTCTGCATGTTACTGCGCATCTGCGCATATCCGCAGATATCATACCGCTTCCAGTCTTTAGCATGCCGTGTTCACAAGGCGGCTCGGCTGACAAAATGCTTACAATTTGGCGGCACTCCAAAGGCATCTGCGCATCCGCAGGCAGGGAGCGGACCGGGCAGACGCGAATGCATCTGCTGCATAACAGAGACGAGAGGTGTAACCCACATGACGCGAAATATCATGGCGCTGATCGGATTGGTTCTCTTCGGCGCGACTCTCTCCGCGGCGCCGGTGCGCCATGAGTTCCCGCGGGCGGGCGCGTATGAAGTGTTGTCTGGGGACTTCCACATGCACACCGTAAACTCCGACGGCAAACTGACAACGGTGGAACGGGTCCGTGAGGCGTACGACTTTGGCTACGACGTGATTGCGGTAACGGATCACAGCAACAACCGAGGCAACCGGCTGGCCCGACAGGCCGGAGAACAACTGGGCCTGGTGGTGCTGACAGGGTTCGAGACCGGCATACGCGGCAAAGAGCATATGAATGTGCTGGGGACCCCACTGGACTACATACCCAAATGCAACCATGTGATGGCTGAGACCCCCGATGGTCCCGGAGCTTATTACCGAACGGAGTTGAAGCGGATTGCTGACGCCGGCGGCTTCATCCTGTACAATCATCCGCATGTGGGATATCGCGAACCGGTGGAGTGGGGTGTCGCCCAGGGCTATATACAGGGAATCGAAGTCAAGAACGGCGTGGTGGGCAGCGGGTGGAACACGACCAACAGTCATGGCGCCTGGTGTTATCCGGATGCATTCGCTTATGCGTTAACGCACAACCTCACTCTGTTCGCCAATTCCGACGCACATGGTCCCCGCAACCCCAAAGACCGCTGGGTCACACTGGTACTGGCCACCGAGCGATCGCGTGAAGCGGTGATGGAGGCGTTGACATCCCGCCGTACGATCGCCTGGTTTGACGGCATGCTGTGGGGCCGCGAGCGCGAACTCGTGCTGGTTCTAGACGCGTCGGTGCAGGCCAAAAAGATCACTGACAATCAGGTTGAACTGATCAACCGTTGTCGCGTGGAGTTCCTGCTCGAGATCGACGGTCACCCTGTCACCCTTCCGGCGTACGGGTCTGCTAAACTCGCTTCCCCTAACGGTGAGTTGAATGCTGTCTGGACAAACGTATGGGTCAGTCCGGATGTCCAGCTGCGGCATCGGATCCCGGTGCTGAAGTGACCAGAGATCAATGTTCCTGACTTGTTGTACCGTTTACGGGGCGGTGTATATCATCCACACGCCGCCCAGCAGCACCAGCACACCGCACACACTTTTCACGATCGTAGCACCCTTGGACTGTTCGTTCCACTTTAAATAACGCTCCACCATCTCGGTGGAGGTACCCGCAGCCACAATGACGGCACAATGACCGATACCATACACTGTCAGCAAGGCGGATCCATATAGCAGGTTCGATGCGGCCGCCTTGAAACTGACAGCCAGCACCGGCGCCATATAGGCGAACGTACACGGTCCCAGGGCGACACCAAAGATCAGTCCCAACAGGAACGCAGCCAACGCCCCGCGGCGTTTCATCCCGACACCGCCCGGACCGGAGAACGGCATGGGTATGACACCGAGCAGATGCAGCCCCACCACGAAAAAGACCAAAGCGACCGCCCAGTTTCCGTAAGCGCCGACATCGCCCATGATGCGTCCCATAGCGGCGGTGATGAGCCCAATCAATGCGATCGTAATCAGGATCCCCAAGCCAAACAGCAGCGAGATTCCAAATGCCTTGCGGGTGGTCAGAGATCCCTGCTCGCTGATGAAGCCCACGATCAGCGGAATACTGGCCAAATGGCACGGGCTGAGGATCACGCTGAGAATCCCCCAAAGGAAGGCCGCGCTCAGTGCGATGGCCGCCGACCCCTCCACGGCTTGGGTCAGGCTGATCCAGAGCTGCTCCAACCTATTTCACTCCCATGGCGGCTAGCTTAGCCACAATCTGCTCTTTGGGCCAAAAACCGACATGGCGAAACACCTCACGCCCTTTCGCATCAAACAGGATCTGTACCGGTATGGACTCGATGCCGTAACGCGCTGCCAACACCCGCTCTTTGCGTACATGCACGAACAGTACGTTGAGCTTTCCGGCGTACTCTGTTTGTATGGCATTGCGGATGGGGGTCATCATGTCGCATGGGCGGCAACCGTCTGATCCGAAGTTCACCAGAGACGGCCGGCCGGAGCGACGCGCCTTGTCCACCGGATTGTTTAGCGAAGCCGTATACTGGCGCTGAACCCAAGCGCGGTCTACTTCCACTTCGTATCTGTCACTGATCGTGTTCAGGTGACGCTGGATAACTTCCTGGCGCTTCTGCTGCAGCACCATGTCACGCAAGTTGGCCTTAACTTGTTCGAATGAGGCGCCTCCCATCATCTCGCGGTTGTTCTCATAAAACTCCCTTAGGTCGGCCTCTGATACGGAAACAGACTTCACCAGATCATTGGCAAACGCCCGTACGGCAGCTTCGCCAGTCAGCGACTTCTTTTGCCGCTGAGCCCAGTTGGCGGCTTCCCATCGCATGACGCGATCGGCAAACTGGTTCTCCACCATGAAGAACAGAGACGCACGTAACTGCTGTTGAAGCTCTTGTGGCGCTTTTCGCAGTTCAGAATCCACTTCCTGTTGCGTGATGCGAAGCTGCCCGGAACGCACCAAGACCCCCGCCGGCAGACTCGTGAGTCTAGAGGAGCGCAGTGGTCCGGTAGACAGCTCAGGCCAGGCTTTCTGCACAGTGGACTCCGCGGCCTGTTGAGCAATCAATGGGCTTGTTATGCACAGCAGTATGGCCAGGGCCCCCGCTGTACACATGGGGTGAAGGCACATGTACGTACTCCTTGTGGGGTTATCAGACGGCTACGGCGCAGGGCATTTGCCGGCTTCTTGATCACTGCCATGGTCATGATCGAGGCCACAACTGCACGAGGAGTGCGGTTGTATCTGCTCGCCAATACGCCCCATGGCAACAATCCCAGCGGACAGAAGAACCAGCAGAAGTACCAATCGCCAGTTCAGGCGTTTGGGCTTCACAGCTCGACTCCCTTTTCACGAAACGCTTTCAGGATTTCATCCTTGGGAAAGAAGCCTTCATGCCGGAAGATCTCCTTGCCATCCTTGTCATAGAAGACCTGCGTGGGGATCGCCTGCACACCGTATTGGGAAGACGCCTCTCGGTTTTCCCAAACATCGATAAAGTCGACGATCAACCTGCCTTTATACTCCGTGCGCAGCTCTTCCAGGATGGGTTCCATCATTTTGCATGGAATGCAGCTGGTGCTGCCCAGTTCCAGCAACCGCGGCAGTGCAACGGACTGCTCTGACGCGTCCGTGGCGTGATCTGCCGCACTATGAGCCTCTGCCGGTGGTTGCGCCACCGCGTGTTGTGCGGGTTTCTGGTTCTTAAGCGCTACCGCCGCAGCAACAGCCGCCACCAGAATCACGACAATCAGCAGGTTGCGCCATTTGGTTTGCATCTATATCCTCCGTTTTGGACTGGTTCAGAGCCTGTCGACCCGCGGCGACGACCGCAGCAATGTCCGCATCTAAAAGGTTGAAGTCATGCGTTTTAGATATGCCTAGTTCGGTAACGACCAGATACTGATAGTTAGACAGTCCAGCGGCTTCCATGGTTTTGCGAGCACAGCCCACTGGGCAGCCGTCCATTACCAAGACCCGGTCGGAACCGTCCACCGAGGCGACCATACCGCTGATATGCCCGCCGACTCCGGCCAGGCAAAAGAACTTTCCGTCGCCGGCCATCTCCATATGCTTGGCCGCTTCGTTGGTCAATTGGCCCACGTTCGATCCGCCGGAACAGGCCAATATCGTGGTCACTCCCCCGGAACAGCAGCAGCTTTTGTCAGACATAGTGATCCTCCTTGTTTCTAGAACAGCGAGCCGTAGATCAAACCTGCGAGAGTGGCCATCACGATCACTAAGGATACGAACACCACGGTCTTTTTCGTTCCCATGATGCTGTTGATCACCAGCATGTTGGGCAGTGATAACGCCGGTCCGGCCAGCAGCAGCGCCAGGGCCGGACCCTTGCCCATACCGCTGCCGATGAGACCCTGCAGGATCGGAACTTCGGTCAATGTAGCGAAATACATGAACGCGCCTGCCACCGCAGCAAACAAGTTGGCGCTTAACGAGTTGCCGCCCACTGATCGGGCCACCCAGTCAGATGGGATCAATCCTTCATGCCCTGGTCGCCCCAGCAACGACCCCGCGATCAGTACGCCAAACAACAACAACGGCATGATCTGTTTGGCGTAGTCCCACGTGGAGTGCATCCAGTCACCCCCCGCGCCTCGGTCGGTACTGAGTACCAACGAAAGACCGATCACGCCCACAGTAAAAGGCGCCAATGGCTGTTGCGAAAAAGCCATCGCGCTGGCAGCTGTCAGTATTCCCACCGTGAGCATTTTCCACCAGGCGACCGTAAACCATCGGACCAATACAACAGCCAAAGCCACGCCTAATAACGAAGTAATCTGCCACTTTGCTGCATAGATACCCGCCCAGATACCAACAGGTTGTGCCGGCTTGCCCCAGTTTGCGAACACCAGAATACCCACCATGCACGCGAAGTAGATGACATTCTGCCAAAGCGGACGGTCCACTTCAGGCTCCGGCATACCGATCTGAGCCTGCGCTTTCGCCTCTTCCTCTTTCCGGAAGAACAAGTGCATCAGCAAGCCAATCACAACGCTGAACAGGATGGCGCCGACGGCGCGGGCGATCCCTAGCTCTGCGCCCAAGATGCGTGCTGTCAGGATGATAGCCAGTACATTGATCGCCGGGCCGGAGTAAAGAAATGCAGTGGCTGGTCCCAATCCGGCGCCCATCCGGTAAATGCCGGCGAACAACGGCAACACAGTACAAGAGCAAACCGCCAAAATGGTGCCCGATATCGACGCCACTCCGTAGGCCAATGTCTTCTTTGCAGCAGGACCCAGATACTTCATCACGGCCGCCTGGCTGACAAATACCGCGATGGCTCCCGCGATGAAGAACGCAGGGACGAGGCAAAGCAGTACATGTTCCTGGGCGTACCACTTGGCCAGGTGAAACGCCTCCAGCACCGCTTGGTCAAATCGGGTATTGCCGACAGGCAGGTTATATAGCAACAGAAAGACCGCGGCGATCCAGACCAGCGGCTTCCATTCGGATTTCCAGTTCATGGCAGGGGTGTACTCCCTTCGGTGCATGCATCTGGTTGGCAGTTTAGCCAAATAGCCACCATTTGTCAAGCCATGGACTCTCTTACAATACGTAAGCCTGTCAGGGTATTGTGCGGTGCTGGATCAATGCGACCGCATCTGGTTCTGCATCGGGAGGCATTGGATGCGCCAGCGCACGAAATCGCTTGCATCCGCCCACGGACCTCCCTGGTGGATCACCAAGCGGAGGTACTTCGCGGTGGTCAACGGCAGTTGATCGACGGCATCGAACAGCGGGGAGTCCATACGGTCGACTGTGTGTATCTCCCGCCAATGGTGTCCATCGTCTGACACATGATAGCTGTATTTCCTGGGCGAGTACTCTGGTTGCGAACAGCGAAGATGACTGGCGTTGAATGTTTGCGGCATGGGCCAGCTCAACTGCATCCACCGCTCGGTGTCATCCCAGCGGAAGGAAAACGAACCGGGTGCACGCTGTAGCACACGGTCGATCTGTTCCGGGCGCACCGAAGCGGTAATAGCGGCATCCTGTGCGAGATCGAGTGCGGGCAGGTCAGGCAGTTCCAGCAGGTCGATCAGCATGCCGGACCGCAGCCGTTTCACCGCCAGCCTCAGCTGTCCCTGCTGCGAAAGCGACGCGAGGCTGAACCCGCTGTCTGTCAGCGGGAATGGAGATTGCCGTAACAGCTCACCATTGCGTGTCAATTCGACCAGCTCGAAGACATCGGCCGCCTGCGGATCCTTGATCGACAACGTAACATGCTCGCCCGTACGGAAGAGCGTCATGCTGACCGGCAGCCGCGCCAGAGCTGCGACGCCTGAAGGAGGCAGATCGAGTACGGCGCGGAGACCCGTGGCGGACTGTTCGGTAACCGCTTCGGCGCAGCGGATCACGTCCACCCAGTGGATATCAGCCGGGCCCTGTGGCAGATTGAGCAGTTGACCGGCGGCTCGATAGCCGTTTGCGTTGAATGCGGTAACCAGCAGCTTCTGCTGAGCCTGAAAGTGATTGCTGTAGACACCGGCCATGCGCGTGGGCGCCAGCGGAGTCGGGTGCATGTCTCGCAGTGCGTCCCGGTTTTCCCGCAGCACACGCCCGGCGCAGGCTGCCCACCCTTCCGGTTCGGTACGTTCCAACAGTCCTGTCATGAAGCCGATGCCGTTGAACAGACACATGCGGATCTGCGTATCCACCTCTTCGGGATTTCCCTCTGGAATATCCGCAAACGTCACGTCCGGAAATACAAACCGCATCAGATGGATCGGTATCCGATAAATGGGCAAACTCCATTGACGGCATCCATAGTCCTCGACACCATCCAGCCAGGGAAGCAGGCAATCCACTGCAGGGCCCTCGGTGTATAGGGTGATGGCCGGATCCACCTTGTCCAATCCGACGCGTACGGTACGCAGCATGCCGCGCACGCCGGTCATCGCGCCATCGGGCTGGAACCGCCCGGGGCGATGATTCGGGTTATCGGAAGCGGTCTTGTCGCCTGTACCGAACCCGACTTCATCCAGGTAGATCGAATCGAGCTTGAGTTCGGAAGCCAATCGCACCGCGGTATCGGTCAGCCAGCGATGCCATCCCGGCTCAGCCAGCCACATGCACATATTGGCAAATGCAGTCTGGTAGGCGCCGCCGATCATCTGGCCCCACCGTTCCCGGTTTTCCAGCCAGACCGGCGACTGCTCGTGCACGATGTATCCCTCGATATAGTGGTTCGTATGAATTCCACGTTGTTTCAATGCCTGCGTAAACCGCTGGAGCTCGGGCAATCCCCAGTCCTCACGATAACCGTACTCCCCGTTTCGGTGCTGTTTCTGCACCATATACTGCAGGTAGTCCGCCCGGACGTGGCGATCCAGATACGCCAGTGCCGAGTCGCAGTCGGGCTGATCAAATAACGTATAGAACGAAGCGTGGTGATAACAGTCACGGGCTGCCCGTTGATGCTCCGGCATCCAGGTGCGCACCCATCGGGCATAGCTCTGCACGGCATCACGCCAGCCCACCGCTCCAAACGCGGTCACAACAGGAGGGATATCGTACCGCACACCGGCGCGCAGCGCCACCCGCAGCCAACTCACCGCCATGCCGACGCCTGTAGACGCACGAAATGCATCGGCGAATGGGAAACCGTAGGCGTCCCGCTGAATAACCGGCGCACGCCCCGGCTCACGCTTCACCAGTTCGAACGTCTTGCGCGCCATGGTTGTGTCCCGCGTGATGATATACATCCCGCTGACCGTGCGACCGTTGGCGTTGACAGCATGTGCGGCCATTGCCTGCATGCGTACATATTGACCATACACAGAAGCGATATTCGCTGGCACATCGTTGATAATGCCCGCCCAGCGCGGGTGCATATACCATACATCTGCAGGCCGCGACGACAGCTCAAGGCCGTCGATCAGCGGGAATGTGAATTCGAGATTCAGATCTCGATTGGCCGTCAGCGATGCCTTCCACACGATCTCCGGAGAGCTGTCGGCAAGCGCCTCCAGTCGGACATCCAGCCGCAGCGTTCCATCCTGCCAGCGCAGTGACCAGTCAAGTGCGGATCGCGGCCCATCGCGTCGGATATGGCAGGCTCGTGTAACAAACTCATCTGACCGGATCCGCCGTTCACGGGCCGGTTGGCCCGGCACGGCGTCGCGAACGGATACCGAAAACAGCGGCCGTTGCATATGGGTCGAACCCGCCTTGGCCTGCCCCGCTTGCACAGAATTCCATCCCGGCCGTTCTGTGTGGAAGGTGACCGAGTAGTGGCTATTGGACAGGGCGGCAGCCCCTGCATCCAGACAGAGCGCACAGCTGCCGAAGATCCAGATTGTAACTATCACAGGCGACGAGAGGCATCGACGCAGGCGGCTCATGGGCACAGTCCTCCCGACTCGGGGTATTGCTTATCTTCAAGTCCGAACAGCCGCGATCCTGCAGGAAACACAGGCCGATGATCATGTCATACTTTGCAATAGAAGCCAATGGCAGTAGGAGGTACATGACAGGGTGAACGGAAGAAGTGTTGCACTGCCCGGTGCAAGGCGCTTGAGTTGTGTAACACTCCGTCTGTAAATTGAGGTGTTGGGCTGGCACAATGGTTTT
>CAZHSN010000116.1:0-12532 GCA_964535125.1 uncultured bacterium | reverse complement strand
AGAGGCGTCAGGGTTGAGCCGGATCATTCCATCCCGTGTCTTCGCCGGGATCTGCACATATCCCTTCCAGAGCCGCTGTCCGGAGGCGCTGTCGATCACCAACTGCGCCTCGATACCCCGTTCGCCGGGGTTGCGGTATGTCAGGAAGCCATCACCGGAACGATGAAGCACCAGGTCTGCGGAGAGTGGATACCGCGGGACGATATGCATGACATCCGATGCCAACGGCGCCGCCTGTCCCTGTTGACGCACTACCACCCGCGTTCCCTGCGCATCCAGCAGCGTTCGGGACGCTTGGAGTTGTACCACGCGTGTCCCTCGCGCCGGCACCACGGCGGAACCCCGTGCGATCGGTTGTCCCTGCACCAACGCGACAAACGCGAAACGGCGCGAGACTCCCGTCGGATTGGTTGCCTGTACACGGATCCGGAACGGTTTTCCGGCCTCATATGACAGGGTGCGGTCGAGTACGCCCCAACAACCGGTGAGCGCGGACGCTGCGCCTGTGGGCATCCGTACCGTCTGCGGCGCACCGGTCAGCGTCAACTGCGCCGATCGGGTGGTCGTTTTCCCGTAGATGTCCTGCACGACCGATCCGGATGGCAGCCTTAGGGCGGCGTTACCGGCGGTTTTCCAGCAGGCCAGCGCGGTATCCGTTCCCCTGCGGAATACTAGCACCCAGGCGTTGGGGTCCCCGACGTCCACCCGGCGCATGAACGTATAGCCCCGCAGTCGGTTCACCAACTGGCGTGCAGCGGTATAGCTGGGTTTCGGTGTAAGGTCCTGCCGTACCGTCCCGAACCGGTGCTCACGCTCGTTCGGGTCCGGGCCATCGTCCTTCCAGTCATACCAGATGCTGACCGGTACGCCCATGGTCAGGTTGCTGAGCCATTGACGGGTCAGGTAATGCGCTTGAGTATCTTCGGTGACCCGCTCCGACTCCCCGCCGGTGCTGTAACCCCATTCGCCGCTGATCAGCGGGATCACTCTGCCGCCGCTGTACCTGTCGACGATGCTGCGCAGCATGATCCACTCTGTCAGTGCTGACTCGGGTTCGTTGCCGCGATACGGATGGACGCTGACGCCGTCCAACAACGCCAGCACGCCCTTCTTGCCCAGATAGTCGATAAAGTCCAACCCGAACCCCGCCGCTGCGGGAGCGATGATCGTCGCCTTGGGGTCGGCTTTCCGAATCGCCGGGATAACGGCCAGGGCCAAGGCGGCGTAGTCGTCCCAATTCGGTTTCGGCAGCCAGAAGCCGATATTCGGCTCGTTCCAGATCTCCCAGATGATGTCCTTGCCGCGAAAGCGCGATGCGGCCGCTTCGGCAAACCGAACGAACGCAGCGCGCGCCGAGTCGGTATGTGGAGCCATTCCGTTGTCGTGCAACGGATGGCCATAGTCGAGAATAAACAGAATGCGAATGCCCCGCTGCCGCATGGCATCGACCAGACGCGCGTATCCATCCATGTCGTACTGACCCGGATGGCGCTCCACGACCTCCCAGGTGAAGTCCATGCGGATGATGCCGAAACCGCCGGCTGCCAGACGGTCTACTTCGCGGGTGTCTGGTTCCACGAAGTGAATGTTGACCCCCACGGCGTCGGGCAGGCGTAGGGCGGGAAGCGGGGTCTGCTGGTGTGGGCGCATACGTTTCTCCTGTGAATGCTGCATTACCGAATCATGCTGATCCGCCAACCGGGCATCTGATCCGGCAAGTCTACCGGTGTATAGGTGGCGCCGCCGTCCTCGCTGATGAATACACGGCCGATCATCCACGGGACGGTGTGTGTGGCCAGCCACACATGCCGTTCGTCCACAGCGCTGATGCCGCCGATCCAGTTGCCTCCCGGCAGCGGAACAAGGCTGAACGTCGCCCCGTTGTCGGCCGAGTAGAAGTAGTTCGATTCATCGCCGCCAACCCAGACGCGGTTGCCCAGCGCGTGTACAGCGTTAGTGTGGTAACCGTGCAGCACGATGTCACTGGCCTGTCGCCAGGTGCGTCCTCGATCGTGCGACACCAGAACGGGACCGGTGATCAGTGCGGAACCTTCCGGGTGAATCTGTCCGACAGCCCATACGGTGGCGTCTCCCTGCCAGCACATGTCAATCACGGCATCCAGACGTTCCAACCCCGTGGTGGCGCGGGTCCATGTCTGGCCGCCATTGTTCGAGTAGAAGACCGCTCCGGTTGGACCTTTACCCGGCTCGTCCAGTTCGCCGCCGCAGACGACGGTGCGTCCGTCATACGCCGCCAGACGCTGCACAAACATATAGGGACTTGGCGGGTTGACGTCCTTCCACGTCAACCCCCCATCGGCCGACACCATGACCAGCCCGTTTGTGCCGCTGGCCCAGATCACACCCTGCGCGGCGTGTATGCACAGTAGTTCCTCAGCCGTAGCACGCGCAGGGATGGCGCACTCGCGCCATGTTGCCCCGGCATCGGCGGTGCGCACCACCGCGCTGCGTTGAGGGTTGGAGTACAGGATGACCGCCAATGCGACACGCGGTGACAGCGCCAGTATGTCATTGAACGTCGAACCGGCGAAGCCGGCCTCCTGTGCTTGACGTATCCAGGTGCGCCCGCCATCACCGGTATACGCGATGGCGGGGCGTCCATCAAGACCGGCGCCACCGACCACCCAGCCCGATGCGGGACCGTCGCCTGTGGATTTGGAACCGCATCCAAACGTCAGGAAGCAGCAGCCCAACGCCAGTACGAAGCCGCCGGCGCGCCGGAGTTGATTCATCATGCAGGTCACCTCCCGTTGATAGGCCTATGTCGATGTCCCGGCTACGGTGTTACACGCTGTCCTTGCTGGCTGGACCGGTAGCAGGCCAGCACCATGCGCAATGATAACCGTCCCTCTTCTGCGGTCGCGATCGGTTCCCGGCGGCCATGTACGAAGTCGGCGAGGGGCTGCGCCAGCCCGGCGATCCGTTCGCCATGTCCGGCAGGTGAGGGGATTCCGCTGTCGATCCACTCGGGTGTACCGTTCAGGAACCACTTGAGGCCGATGGCGCCTTCTGGTCGGGGCATCCCGCAACTGGGGCCGTCGCCGTAGTTCTGAATGACCATGCCCTTTTCCCCCAGGATCTCGGTCGTGTTTTCACCCGACACGCTGGTAAACGAACACACGGCCTCGGCGATGGGACCGCCCGGGTACCGGAAGATGGCGATGCCATTGTCATTGGGCACCGCGGGATCGAACAGCGTACCCATTTCTGCGGTGACGCTCTCCGGGAATCCCAACAGCCAGTGAAGGAAGTCGATGGGGTGGGCGGCGTCGTCTGCCCAGATGTCGCGGTTCAGTTTAGGATCGTTATGCCATAGTTGAGCGAACCCGGGCCATGTGTGGGTGCTGAGCGTGTGCCGTCGGCGCACCATGAAGATCTTGCCGAGTTCTCCCGATTCGATCAACTGCCTCATCCGCAGGTTCTGTGGGTCTACGCGCATCTGCCAAGCCAGGGTGAAGCGTGCGCCATGTTTGGCGACGGCTTCACAGATCCGGTCTGCTTCGGCAAGCGTCAGGCAGAGCGGTTTCTGCACGATGATGGTCTTACCTGCGGCAGCGGCCAGTTCCACCAGTTCGGCATGGTAGGCGGTCTCGGCGCAGATTAATACGCCATCAATGTCCGGCCTGTCGAGCATCTGGCGCGCGGATTCGGTTCGGTTTAACTCCAGCCGGGTACAGTTTTCCTCAGCGCGGCCGGCGTCGTGATCCCAACCGGCAGAGACCTCGATTCCCCAATCCGGGTTGTTCTTCCATCGATCCAGATAGGCGTAAAGATGGCCATGTGCAAATCCGAGTATGCCCAGTCGTTTCATGTGTCTGCTTCCTTGTTATGTATGTTGTGTCGCGCGAATCGGTCAGCGGAACCACCACATGTCCAGCCGGCCGGAATCCATGTGCAGGTCAGGAGGCGCCGGGTCGCGGTCATCCAGCAGAAAACCGCGTTGATACAATGTCCCCGGACCCTCAGCGCCATAATACACCGGTACATCAGCCTGTTCGAACGATGACCAGGCTGTTTCGGCTTCATTGGTGTTGTCCGGCTGCAGATGCACCACTGTGTCGCCTTTCCATGTTGCTTGATACGTCCACTCTCGGAATCCCGGATTGCCGATCCGTATCTCCTCATGGACGATGGGCAATGGAAAGTTGATCTCATACAGCTCGTCAGCGCGGGCCGAGTCGATCTCCAACCATCCGGCGTGGAACCGGGACTGGACTCCGCGGCAGCTGCATCCCACCCGCACCTCCGAGGGTTCGACGAACTCAGGCAGGCGAATCCGGATATCCATATCTTGGTGCAGGTGAACGCTCATCCGTCCTACCCAAGGTAACGCGCTGCGGATTTCGGCTTGCGGCAGCAGTTTATCTATCAGCAGGTTGACGCTGAGGATATCGTCTTGCACGCGGGCCGCGTTTTTCCACGCGATAAACAGTGCATGGGGCCCGGAACCGCCGCAACAGTTCTGTAATAGGCGGGGCTTTCCGCGCAGTTCGGGACCGCCCCAGTGCAGCGTCTCACGGCATGCCAGGATGTGGTTTGGCGATGACCAACCAGCCCAGGCGCCGACCACCCGTTCACTGATGCGGCGATCGCTGAACTGTTCGCTGTCGCTGCCGTCGTGATGCGGCAGCCAGTCGGCTTCGGTGATCATGCTTTCGATCAAGTGGTTGCGCAGCAGCCGGATGGCTGCGCCCCAGAACTCCGGATACCCGTGGTTGGCGAGGGTGATGCACAATCCCATATAGTCCATCAGGGCGCACGTCTCACAAGCCACAATGCTGTCCGGCCGCGAGTATACCTCGGGCAGAAAACCGAACCGGGTGGCGATGCTTCGGATAAACCGCAATACCTCGGCAGTGCGGTCCAGCAACTCGCGATCACCCAGCGCCAGCGCGTAGTCGGCGCATCCCAGCAGGGTGCGCAACGAACCGTGCATGTGAGCGCCTGGCGCCAGACGGTTATCATATGTGAACAGGGATTGCGACGCCCAGACATCATCTGCCAGGATCTGAGCGGTATCCAGCGCCTCTTCCACATCAGCAAACCGTGCCGCCGCGGTCAGGCTTCGAATCAGAAATCCGGTGAGCATCCCATGACCGGTGGTCCGGCCGTCTGCCGTCAGTTCGTCGAGCTGTGTGCAGAGTTGCCGGATGGCGCGCAGCACGACGGGGTCGCCCCCATCCATCCATAACGTCACCAGCGTGTACAGCGTCAGTGCGATGTCGCCAAGCTCACTGCAGGGGTCCATATCTGATGTATACGGGCGCGTCGGCCGGACATACCGACCGGTTTGGGGGTCAATCCAACTCATCAGCTGCTGGCGCCAGACCGCCTCGATGGGGGTGCCCGCGCCGGTCATGGTCCGGATCATGATGGCGGCTTGAAGCTGCCTGGCGGTAACATCACCGAAATCCGGCCAGTCATGCGCCGCCACAGGCGGATCGGTCCAAAATACGTTGAAATAGGGTTGGCCGGTTCGGTCTACCAGTTGCTCAAAATACCGGTAACTGCGTTGTGCTACACGTTCCAAGGCAAAACCATTCAGAAACTGCGCCATACTGCCCACCCCCGTTTGACGCTTCGTGATGCGGCGCCGCAATCGTTGTTTCGGTCCGCATGCGTGTTCTTCCTGCATGACCATGCTGTTGTTTTCTGAAGCCGCAGAGGGCAGGGTTGTTGGTATAATACAAGATACCCACTGCCGAAGGCTGCGGGGCATGCGCGGAGAGGTGCCCGAGTGGTCTATGGGACCGGTCTTGAAAACCGGCAGGTGACGAGCCTCGTGGGTTCGAATCCCACCCTCTCCGCCAAGTCTTCAAGCCGCTCCCTTGCGGCGCCATACTGCAGATCATCAGGACGGACCGTACACAGCGTTGATCGGGCGATTCACACGGTTGCGATCTCGAGTGACAGCCACGACATTGGCTGTCTCCATTGCGCTGACCGCCGCAGGAACTGGCGCGAACTACTATAAATCCGTTCAGGTGCTGTCGGAGTCAGAACTGCGGGCCACACCGGTACTCGCTTCATTTCAACGCACGGACCGGGTGTTGATCATCTCGCCACATCCCGATGATGAAACCCTTGCATGTGCGGGCGTCATCCAGTCCGCCAAGGAGGCCGGTGCGCAGGTGCGGGTGGTGTTTGTCACCAATGGGGACGGCTTCCGCATCGCCTTGCAGCGTCAATGGCGAGTGGTAAAGCCGCGAGGGCAGCACTACATACGGTTTGGGCAGTTCCGCCAGCAGGAAGCGATGCATGCGTTGCAGCCGTTGGGGTTGCGTGATCGCGACGTGGTTTATCTCGGGTACCCCGACAGGGGACTGTCGGCGCTATGGAGCCGGAACTGGACTCCAGCCGCACCGTATCGGTCGCACTACACCCAAGTGCAGGTGAACCCATACAGCGACGCCCCGGGGCAAGGGTTGACCTATTGCGGGCAGAACCTGTTACACGACCTGGAAAGCCAACTGACCCAATTCCGCCCGACGCATGTGTTTACGTCCTCAACATGTGACGATCATCCCGACCACGTCGCGACGGGGCAGTTCGTTCAGGCCGCCATCGCACGGCTGTACGCACTGGGCACGCCTTTCGCGCAGCATGTGGAGCTGTATGCCTATCTGGTGCATGATGGCGCTTGGCCCAGACCACAAGGACTCTTCCCCAAGTCGGTACTCAGCCCTCCCGAGTGCTATACGCCGCCCGATTTCCGGTGGTTGCACCTGCCATTAAGCACCGATCAGATCGACATGAAGCGGGAGGCTGTGGAGCGGTACGCTTCGCAAACGCGCTTGTTGGGGCGCTATATGCGTTCATTTGTTCGCACGAATGAGCTGTTTTACCCCGTCTGTTACCGGTCTCAACTCAGCGGCGACTGGGCCTGCCTGACGGAACCTGTAGAAGAAAACATGGTCACTCAAGTCCAGTCAGGCGCAGATATCCGTGAAATGGAGATCCACCGGTCCGATGACGCGTTAACTCTGACTTTCCGGATGCGCAAGGCCTCTCCGCCAGGCGTACGCTTGGACGCGATGGTGCGTGTGTTGGACTTGAGCGAGTATCCGCGTGACGTGGTGTACCGAAAAACAACAGAAACCAGCGTGCCCCGGTTACGCCAGATCCGCAGCGCGGACAGCGTCAGCCTTCATATGGCGCCGCTGGACGCGGGCGCTTTGTTCATGGTGCAGGCATCCACACGCATCGCCGGCTTGCCGGTTGACCGGTTCTACTCGCGCGTCTATCGGTAACCTGAACGCCAGCCGTTGGCGTATCAGGCAGGAGCCGGCGTGGGCTATGCCGAAACAGGCTGGTGAACTACAGGACCGCAAGGAGCTACCATGCGTATTCTCTTCCTTGATCTTGACACGCTGCGTCCCGATCATCTGGGATGCTATGGATATCATCGTCCCACATCGCCCAACCTGGATTGGATCGCGTCGCATGGCGTGCGTTTCGAACAGGTGTATTGCGCCGATGCACCCTGCCTTCCCAGCCGGGCCGGGCTGGTGACAGGGCGGTTTGGCATTCACACCGGTGCTGTGGGCCATGGCGGTACGGCGGCCGATTTGAGGCTGGAGGGACCCGACCGTTCATTCGCCGACCGGCTGCGTCACTGGGGGCTGTTTGGCACGCTGCGCCGCGCCGGCCTGCGTACTGTGAGTGTCAGCCCCTTTGCAGAGCGGCACTCGTTTTGGCCGTTCTACGCGGGTTTCAACGAGATGATCAACACCGGTCAAGGGGGAATGGAGTCGGCCGAGTGTGTGACGCCACATGTACGTGACTGGATACAGCGTAACGGCTCATCCGATAATTGGTTCCTGCATGTGAACTATTGGGACGCACATACGCCGTATCGTGCTCCTGAGACGTTTGGCAACCCGTTCGCCGACCTGCCCATCCCGGATTGGATTACACCGGAACTGCTGGAGTCACATCGGAGATTGACGGGACCGCACGGCGCGTGCGAGATCAACATGTACGATGACCATACCTGGCCGCAGTATCCGCGCCATCCGGGCTCTCTGAAGGACATGGACGACTTACGCCGCATGTTCGACGGGTATGACTGCGGTATTCGCTTCATGGACGAGCACATCGGACGCCTGCTGCAGGACTTGGATGAACAGGGTGTTTTGGATGACACAGCGATCATCGTCAGCGCTGACCACGGCGAGAACATGGGTGAACTGGGAATCTACGGCGAACACGCCACGGCCGATCCGGCAACGTGCCACATCCCGCTGCTGATCCGCTGGCCCGGCATGGCGGAAGGGCATGTGGATACCGGCATGCACTACCAGTTGGATATGGCGCCCACACTGGCTGAGTTGCTTCAGGTGGCACCCGCACCGGAATGGGACGGGCAGAGCTACGCGCCAGCGCTGCGCGGCGAGACATGCGGACGCGAATCGCTGGTTATCAGCCAATGTGCGCATGTGTGCCAGCGGGGTGTGCGTTTTGGACCGTGGCACTACATGCGCACCGTGCACGACGGCTACCACCTGTTCGACGCAGACATGCTGTTTAATATGGAAACAGATCCGTACGAGCAGCATAACCTGGCTTCCGAACGGCCGGAGATCTGTCATGAAGGCGCATACAGACTGCTGGAATGGCAGGAACAGGCCATGCGTACATCGGCCAGTCCCATCGATCCGCTCTGGACGGTGATGCAGGAAGGCGGTCCGTTCCATACGCGCGGTCATCTAAATGAGTATCTGCAGCGTCTGGAAGAGACGGGGCGCGCCGATGGCGCACGCGCATTGCGTGAACGCCATCCACGTGAGTTCACCTGATACAGACGGCCCATTATCGGGGAGGTAGATCATGACGCCGCTTTGGAACGACAATCCCGAAGATGGATTGTTTCCGTTTCGAATCACCCGTGACGACGTCGCGCCGTCCATTGTCGATTGTGCCCCGTTGCTGCACCGTCCAGCGGGGCGCTTCGGTCATGTGACTGCGCGTGACGGGCATCTGCACACGCGAAACGGACGGCTTCGCCTCTTTGGGGTCAACCTGACCACGGGCGCCTGTTTCCCGGAACGTTCGGAGGTGGAGCGCGTGGCCAGGCGGTTGGCCCGCATGGGCGTGAACGCCGTGCGATTCCACCATATGGATGCCTCTTGGGCGAACGATCTGCTGATGGCGGAAGACCGGGAAACGCTGCATCCCGACAAGTTGGACCGACTGGACTGGTTTATTGCCCAGTTAATCGATCAGGGCGTCTATATCAATCTGAACCTGCATGTCAGCCGGGAATACCCGCAGGGAGTGCGCTGGGAGGGGATGCCTGACTTTTTCAAGGGCGTCGACCTGTTCGTTCCCGAACTGCTTGCATCACAGCGGTCATGCGTCCGTCAGCTGCTTACCCATCGCAACCCTTACACCGGGCGCCGGTACGTGGAAGAGCCGGCGCTGGCGCTGGTGGAGATCAACAACGAGAACGGGTTGCTGTTCTGGTGGGCCGCACGCACCTTGGACGGTATGCCGGACGCCTATGCCCGGGTGCTGACCGAACGCTGGAACCGGTGGCTAACCAGCCGTTACGCCACTCCGCAGGTCCGGGAACAAGCCTGGAGCGCTGCGGATGTGCCGCTGGGGAGCGGCATGCTGCAGGGCGAGCGGTATCAGTCAGGCGGACAGGGTTGGGGCTTGGAGCAGCAGGGCGCGGCGCGCGCCACGGCCCGGTCCATGGATGCTCAGACCACGCAGATCGATGTCGAGGCCGTCGATGAGGTTGCCTGGCATGTACAGTATCACGCCGTCGGGCTGCGCTGTACAGGCGGCCAGCCGCTGACGGTGCAGTTTCGAGCGCGTGCGGACGCGCCGAGAACCGTAGACGTTCTGTTGGTGCGACATGCCGCACCCTGGACGGTGCATGCGGCGGAGACGGTGGCGTTGACGCCTGAGTGGCGGACGTACCGCCTGGTGTTGACACCAATGGCCGATGAAGATCAACTGCGCTTGACATTTGGGCGGTTGGGCGCTCAAACCGGATCGGTCTGGTTCGCGGATATGTCTCTCCGGCCGGGAGCGCAATACGCGCGTCCTGAGTCCAATGAGGCCGGAGTTCAATGGGTCCCTCGCGCCGGTTTTGGCCAGATGGCGCCTCCGGTGCAGGATGACTGGCTGACATTTCTTGCCGATGTGGAGCGCGGCTACTGGACATCCATGCACCGGTTTATCCGCGAGGAACTGGGATGCCGCTCGCTGGTGCTGGGTACGGCGGCGCCGTTCAGCCCTCCCGATGTGCAAGCGGCGCTGGATGTGGTGGATGCACACGCCTACTGGCAGCATCCCGAGTTTCCGGGGCGTCCGTGGGATCCGGAGAACTGGTCCGTTCCCAACGTTTCCATGGCAGGTGACCCTTCAGGGGGTACTTTACCCGGATTGGCCGTGAGCCGGGTGTATGGCAAACCGTTTGTGGTCACCGAGTACAACCATCCGTCTCCCAATACATACAACGCCGAGACGTTGCCGCTTTTGACTTCAATGGCCTTGCTTCAGGACTGGGACGGCTTTTTCCTGTTTGAGTGGCAAGGCGGCTACGGCAATTGGGACAGTGGGCGCATTGGCGGTTTCTTCAGCATGGAGCATCACCCGGCCCAATTGGCGCTGATGCCGGCCTGCGCCCGGCTGCTGCATCAGCGTCACATGCAACCGGCCAGACGCCGCCGCACGCTGGCAATGAAGCCGTTGTCACTGACTCGCCTGCTGGCCCGCAGCGGATGGCTGTCGGTACAGTCGCTGGGTGTCAGCGGTCTGGAGCCGTTCGTATCGGCCTGGGGTTACGATCCGCGGCGCGATGCGCCGGTGCATCCCGTGCGACCATCCGACACGGCTCTGCGCAGCGACACCGGTGAGATGACCTGGGACATGGGCGGCAAACGGATGCTGTTAGTGACGCCATCCACCCGGATGGCGGTGGGACAGACAGATGGATCTCCGGTGCAACTGGGAAGTGTGACGGTGACCGTCACCGCCTCGAAACAGTCGTGGGCTGCGGTGGCGGTGACTGCCTGCGACGGCAAACCGGTGGAAACTTCGGGGCGCGTCTTGCTGACCGCCGCCGGCATGGGGTGGAATAGCGGTATGCGTTGGACCAACCCGCAACGCAACTCCGTAGGGGCGAACTGGGGCAGCGCCCCCGCGTTGACGGAGGGGATCGGTCTGGTCGTGCGCTGGCCCGCGGGTGGCGCGCAACCCCGTGTCTGGGCGTTGGACTCCCGCGGGGCGCGACTCCGCGAGGTGACCGTCGCACGCAACGCCGGTGGGTGGCAGTTCACCGTGGACGCGAGCTTCCAGACAGTCTGGTACGAGTTGGAAAGACCGGCTTGAAGCCTTGCATCACGGACCGCCCGTCTTCGGCGCTCATCGGCTGTTGATGGCGGCTTTCTGTGTGTACTGCCATCGGCACTTGCACAGAATGCTGGTATCGCGCCACAGTATACATGCTTGCGCACGCCGGGCGTGACCCGGCGTACAGAAGGAGTGTTGCCCGTGTTCGATGCCCATTCGCTGTATGATCTGCCGCATGGCGTGGTGACTCGCTGGGCCAGTATGGAGAACCCTGACGGCGCCCCCGGCGCCGGCGGTGGACGGCCCCATACGCGGAAGGGTAGCGCCTGCCGGCCGCTGGCAGCCGGCGAGCGCTTTGTGATGGCGCACGCTGAAGGCGTCGGTGTGGTGCGCCGGATCTGGGTGACGATCAGCGAGCGCACGCCCGAGTTATTGCGCGGGATCGTGATCCGCGCCTGGTGGGACGGCGCCGATGAGCCGGCGATCGAAGCGCCGCTGGCTGACCTGTTCTGTCAGCCGCTGGGGTTATGCGTTCCGTTTGAAAACGCCTGGTTCGACAATCCGGAAGGCCGGTCGTTCAACATGCGTATCCCGATGCCCTTCCGCAGTGGATTCCGCATGGAGGCAGAGAACCAGACCGGCGTCGATCTGGCGATGTTTTTCTATGATGTGAATTTCACGCTGGGTGACCCACTGCCCGACACCGCCGGCTATCTGCATGCACACTGGCGGCGCGAGAACCCCACCGTGCTGCGGCAGGACTTCATGATACTGCACACTGTACACGGCCGGGGGCGCTTCTTGGGATGCTGCCTGGGTGTGAACGCCGACACCGCCACTTATGGACGCTCCTGGTGGGGTGAGGGCGAGGTCAAGATCTATCTGGACGGTGACTCGGAGCTGCCCACGCTGGTGGGAACCGGCACCGAGGACTACATCGCCACCGGATGGGGCCAAGGTCAGTACGCGCATCACTGGCACGGTTGCCACTACGCCGATCACGATGCCATGCGGTATGGATTCTACCGGCTGCATGGTCCCGACCCTGTCTGGTTCGACAGCGCCTGTCGCGTCACCATACAGCAGATCGGTTGCCCCGACCGCGATGATCTGATGAAGCACCTGCGCGCATCGGGTGTGCCCGGCTTCCTGTGGGCCGGCGACTCAGACCAAATGATGACGCTGGACGGGTTGGAGCGGGGAGAGC
>CAZHSN010000115.1:0-12665 GCA_964535125.1 uncultured bacterium | reverse complement strand
GAGGGACAGTACACCGAGTTGGCGCTTCCCGACGGCAAAGTCCTGCGGTCGGTGAAAATACCTCGCGTGCTGACCCAGGCCGACTGCCTGATCAACGTGCCCATTGTCAAGGATCACAGCCAAACGCGAGCAACCATCGGACTGAAGAACCTGATGGGGCTGGTGTGGGATCGGCAGAGCTGGCATACCAGTCCGAGTCTATCCCAGTGCATAGCCGATCTGGCGGCCCAGATCCCGATACGCCTGAGCGTATTGGACGCCACGCGCGTGATGACCGGCGGCGGACCCAAGGGGCCCGGGCCGGTGCGTGCGGTGGGGCAGGTGATTGCGAGCGGGGATCCGGTTGCCGCGGACGCCTATGGCTCGCAATATCTGGGACTGCAACCCCACGAGCTGGACTACCTGCAGATGGCCGAACAGGCCGGAGTGGGACGCGCGGACTACAAGACCTTGAAACTGGTCGACGCAGGCAGACGGCATGCCTGAAGCCGGCCGCCGCCGTACCGGCCGCCTGATGTTGCGGCTGCGCCAGATGTCTCAGGCGTTGGTTCTGGTCATCGTTGGCGTGCTGCTGGTTATTGCCGCAGTGCCCGGATCCCCGACGCTCGTGTGGTTGTTCCACTTGGATCCGCTGGCCACGTTGAGTGTCATGATCCAAAACCGGATCACCCCAGCGTCGCTTGTCTGGCCGACCGCGGCGGTTGTCCTCGTCACCGTACTGCTGGGGCGTGTGTTTTGCGGCTGGTTCTGTCCGCTGGGTGCGTTGATTGACCTCTGGGACCGTCTGTTGGGACGCACGCGCTCAATGGGTCAGTCATTCTGGCGATGGCCTAAATATGCGATTCTGACCGCCATCGGTGTGTCTGCACTGATCGGTGCGCCGCTCGCGTTCCTGTTCGATCCGTTCGGGATACTGGTGCGTTCGTTTACGTGGCTGCTGAGCACACCATTGGCGGTGCTTGGCCGGACGGCCGGATCCCAGCCATGGGGCGGGGTGTTGGCTCAGTCCCCGGCGTTGGCTCCCGAGGTAGCGCCCGCGCTGCAGGGAACGCTCTGGGGCGCTTTGTCATTGGCTGTGGTCCTGGGACTGAGCTTTGGCGCCCGCCGGGGATGGTGTCGTTCAGTATGTCCTCTGGGGGCGTTCCTGGGGTTGCTCAGCCGCTTCGCATTGCTGCGTCGGGAAGTGACCCAGAACTGCACGAATTGCCGGCTGTGCTCACGTGACTGCAAAATGGGCGCTATACCCGATGACCCGCGTACCACACACGTGCGCGAATGTATCCAGTGTTGGAACTGCGTACCTGTCTGCCGCAATGGCAGTGCACGGATCGCCGTGACACGTGCTGATACCGGCTCGGAGGCCGCGACGGACATGAGCCGTCGTCGACTGGTAGGCGCCGCCGCCGCCGGGTTTCTTTGGTCCGGAGCTTGGGCGAGTGACTCGGCAGGACGTATGGCCGTCGACGGCCGTACACCCTTAGCCAGTCCCTGGCTAATCAGGCCGCCAGGCGCTCGAGCAGAGACCGCGTTCAACTCGGCCTGCATCCGATGCGGTCTATGTCTGCGCGTCTGTCCCACCAGCGGATTGCAGCCTGCGGTGACCCAGGCTGGCATGGACGGTTTCTGGACACCCGTATTGGTGCCCCGCATCGGATATTGCGCGGAACACTGTAACCGCTGCGGCGAGGTGTGCCCAACGGCGGCCATTCGACTGGTGGATGTCGCGGCCAAGCGAAACATACGGATTGGTCAGGCCTATATAGATCGCAGCAAATGCATAGTCTGGGCACAGGGAAAAGAATGCCTGGTGTGTGACGAACACTGTTCGTATCGGGCGATCGACTGGATCAGTGAAGGCAAACAACGCAATCCGGTGGTGATGCCCGAGGTCTGCACCGGATGCGGCCAGTGCGAGAATCGATGCCCTGTGCAACCGGATGCGGCGATTCGCGTCATATCATTAGGAGAAAGCCGGCACGCACCTGCATCTCACTAATCAAGAACGTATCCACTCAGCCACATCATAAGGAGCAGAAGATGAGCATGGATCAAGACCGACGCGCGTTTCTCAGGCGGATAGCCTCCGTAGGACAGGACGCCATCATGTCGGCCACACCGGTACAGGTCGCATCCGCCGTATTGCAGCAGAAGAAGGCCTCTAAGCCCATGGTTGTGGTGGAACGGCGGAACGATGTGCAAGCCAACGGCGTCGTGCGTGCTGATGTGGTCAAGGCGATGCTGTTCGATGCCGTCCGGCGGATTACCGGACAGAAGGCCGACAAGAACGCGTGGATGGCGTTGTTTAAGCCAACCGATGTGGTGGGTATCAAGGTGAACTGCATCGCCGGGATCGGCATGTCGACCCGTCCGGAAGTGGCGATGGCCATCGCTGACGGGCTCAGGCTGGCCGGCGTAAAACCGGAGAACATCATCATCTGGGAACGGTCGGATGGCGAACTGGTGCGCGCTGGGTATCGCCTCAACAGGGATGGCGCCGGTATTCGATGTTACGGTACCAATGGTGACTATCAGGCCGAACCGACCAGGCACGGTACATTTCACGGCCGTTACAGCAAGATCCTCGCGGAGCAGTGTACCGCCTTGGTCAACGCGCCGGTGATCAAGGACCACGGGATCACCGGTGTGACGCTGGCTTTCAAGAACCACTATGGATCGATCGACAATCCCGGCTCCTACCATCGGAACTACGCGCCCGGTATGGTCGACATGAATGCCTGTCCTGTGGTGAAAAATAAGACCAAACTAGTGGTCTGTGACGCGTTGCGCGGCGTCTGTAATGGTGGGCCAGGTTATAACCGCGAGTTCGCGTTTGAGACCAACGCCCTTCTGGTGTCCACCGACCCGGTGGCCTTGGACGCAGTGGGTTGGAGGATGATCGAAGAGCAGCGGAAGCTGAAGGGTCTGCAAACGCTGCAGCAGGCCGGGAGACCGGTACTTCACCTGGAGCCTGCCACAGAGGCGGGACTGGGTGAGAGCGACCTGAGCAAAGTACAGGTGGTGGAAGCAGGTAAGGCATGAACGGTTTCAACTGGTTACTCGCTATGACAACGCCCCGCGCGTCCGCAAGCGCGGCAGATGCGCTCTCACGGATCGGTATGCCCTCCGGCTGGTCCGAGATGGCGTCTGCCCGGGTTGTAGCCAAAGGCGACAAAGGCCTGATGAACCTGTATAACGGGGGGTATGAAGTCTACACCAAGGCTGGCGTGCTGGAGGCCGCACAGGGCATCTGGTCCAGAGGATCAACTTATGTCACTGTGACGGTGCATCTGATGCAGCGGCCCGGCCAAGGCGCGGCGTTTGTGAACCACTGGAAGAAACTTTCCATAAAAGATAAGCCGAAGGCCACAAAGGCCCCGGGGACAGGGTTCACTGCAGGCGGAAACGGGGCGATGAACGCTTGGTGGGCGGATGGCCGGTGGTTCGTCACGATCAACGTGATGCCCATCGACCGCAACGCCGAAGCACTGACCGGCCAGGTACTCGATGCCGTGCGGAAGGCGTTGAAGTAGCCGCGGCAGCGGTTTTCCTGTTGATGGCGGCCACTCCCTATGAGTGGCCGCCATTGCTTTGGGTGGTGGCTCAGGGATTTACCGGCGCGCGGGCAGTTGAATATTATCGATAAGCCGTGTGTTGCCCACGAGTGCAGCAACCGCAAGCACTGTCGGCTCGCTCCAGTCCTCCGCCGCACGCAGATCGCGTTCCCGTACAATGGAAGCGTACTGGGTGCGGATCAATGGATGAGCGTCCAACTCCGCAACGACACGCAGCGCCATGCCATCCGGTGTGCACAGGTCCGTTCCTGATACAACCGCCTCCCTTACGGCCGTGAGCGCTCGATAGATCGCAGGCGCGGCGGCGCGCTCAGCGGCGGAGAGGTACAGATTGCGCGAAGACATCGCCAACCCGTCCGCTTCCCGCACCGTTTCACACGGCACGACCTCGATGGGAACATTCAGATCGGCGACCATCTGCTGGATGACCCGTAACTGTTGGAAGTCCTTGCGGCCAAAATAGGCGCGGTGTGCCTGAACGATGTGGAACAGTTTCAACACCACGGTCGCCACGCCCCGGAAGTGCCCCGGGCGCAAGGCGCCTTCCATCGGCTCGGCGAGTGCCCCTGGTTCAACCCAGGTCTGGCTGCTCTGCGGGTACATCTCCGCGGTGGACGGGACGAACAGCACATCACAGCCGGCCTCCTGCGCCAGCGCCGCGTCACGTGTCAGATCGCGCGGGTACCTGCTGAAGTCTTCGCGAGGGCCAAACTGCGCAGGATTAACGAACAGACTGACGACGCAATATCCGCACTCGGCACGCGCCTGACGCATCAGGGAAAGATGCCCTTCATGGAAGTATCCCATGGTGGGCACAAACCCCACCAAGCCGTGCGGCTTGCGCATGGCCACCTGTTCGCGCAACTCGGAAATGTGTTCTACCTGTATCATTCGAAAGCGTTCTCCATAGTCGGAAAGGTGCGATCCGCCACATCCTGTCTGTAGGCGTTCAGTGCGGCAGCCGCCGCGGCGCGCAGTTCGGCGTAGCGTTTCACATGTCGGAACGGCGCTCCTTCAGTCAGACCCAGCAAATCGTGCAGCACCTGGACTTGACCATCACAATGGGGTCCGGCTCCGATACCGATGGTTGGGATTGACAGCGTGCGGGTGATCTCGGCGGCCAGAGGCGCCGGGATCAGTTCCAGCACAACGGCGAACGCTCCCGCCTCCTGAACGGCAACCGCGTCGGCCAACACCTGCTGTGCGCCTGAGCCGCGACCCTGCAGTCGGTGCCCGCCGAAGGCGTTCACTGATTGCGGTGTCATACCCACATGACCCAGTACCGGTATGCCGGTCTGCACCACCCGTGCGATGGTGTCGCGTATGGTCACACCGCCCTCCATCTTGACCGCCTGTGCACCTCCCTCCTGTATGAGTCGGCCGCACGACGCCATCGCCTGTTCTGAACTGATCTGGTAAGTCAGAAATGGAAGATCTGCAACCACCAGAGCCCGCTTCACAGCGCGTGAAACCATCGCTGTATGGCGCACCATGTCATCCAGCGTTACGGGGATGGTCGTGGTATGTCCCATCACGACGTTTCCCAATGAATCTCCCACAAGGATCAGGTCGATCCCGACGCTGTCCGCGATTTGGGCCATCGGATAGTCATATGCAGTAACGCAGCAGATCGGCTGTTTGCCTTTGCGCATAGCCAGTTCCGGTGCGGTGACCTGTTCAGCACTCTTCTTTCTCATGTGTCTGTCCCCCTTACGCATGCCATTGTACTCCGATGGTGTCTGCCGGTGGTGTGACGGAGATCCAGAAGACGGACTGCCCGTATTGTACACTTGATCTGCGAGGTGATCGGATGAAGGACTGGTTACGCACTCATGGCCCGGATCTCACCGCTGCGTCTGTGGCGCTGGTTTGTCTGGGCGTACTGTGGGCCTATTCCCGCCAGCCGATGGAGTTGGGCGCTTGGCTGAACGGAGCGGGCGCGGCCACCGGTATGTACCGCACATACGCCGAGTTTGTGCTGGTGAGTGATACATTGCTGCTGCTGCCTGCGGTGATACTCATCGCCTTCGGTGTATCACCCGTACGGCTTGGGTTGGCGGGGGCATCACGGCGGTGGTGGCTGATCGCCGGAGCCATGACACTGTTCATGGTGGCGCTGGCCTGGGTCGTGTCCCACCGGCCCGAGTTTCGCAGTTACTATCCGATGTATGCCCCCGCACGGTCCGGCGGCTGCGCGTTGGTGTTTCACCTGCTGGTGTATGGCGTGTATCTCTGGCTTTGGGAGTGGGTATACCGGGGTGTACTGACATTGCCTGCCTGGCGACTGTTTGGCTGGTACGGCGTGTTTGGGCAGGCCGTGCTGTTTGGACTGATGCACGCCGGGAAGCCGTTGCCTGAGGTGTTCGGATCGTTCGTCGCCGGTGTGGTTTTGGGTTGGCTGGCTGTCCGCAGCGGCTCCTTTGTGCCAGGTGCGATAGCTCACATTATGGTCTCCAGCTCAATGGATCTGTTTGTCGTGACGGCCACTCGTCTGCCGTAGCAGACAGATCCGTCAGTCGAGCCGCCAATCCAACCGGACGCCCAGGGCGGTCAGCGCCTGCTGTAACTCTGCGGTGGCTGAACCGGATGCGGCGACTTGTTGGGGTGTCATCCGTGTTGTGATGCAGAACGCCGCCAGCGCTCCGGCTGACTCACCGACGTTCCACTCGATGGGATGTAGGCGCAGGCAGCCGGACGCGATATGGCTCCATCCGCCGTTCTTGCATGCCGGCAGCAGGTTTGCAACCCGAACCGGTACGAGACTTCGCAATGGAATCTGGAACGGCGCTGTGGGCAGACTCAGGGCCGGCAGACCGCGGCGCGGGTGAATGACGATAGTGTAGTGGCCGATCCCCACACTGTCAACGACGGCAGGCGGCGCGTCTTCCTCCAGTGAAGCACAGGCGACATGCTGCTCGCACACCGTGTGTAATGCCGTGATCCGGCGTGACTCACGGACATAGGGCGCCTGTGCCAGGCCATCGGCTGTACCGGTGATGTCCGGTCGGGGATGCAGCCCCGGCCAGCCGGCGCCGCCGTCGGGGCGCGGCGCTTCGGTTTGCAGCCAGTAGAGCGTACACCAACTCATCCATCGGGCGGTATCCACGGCGGCCTGTTGCTCATCCGGGCTGCCCAGCAAGTTGCCGTCATCGCAGTCGTTCTGTGGCCAGTTGATAATCGTGACATCCTCCGGGGCGTCCGGTGTGATCTGGCGACACACGATGCGCCGATAGGTGAAGAATGACCGGTAGTACCCTCCGGGACCGTCATCCAACAAAGACCACTCTTCGGGTTCACCGTCATGGTTCCACGTGATCCAACTGCCAAGCGGTCCGCGCCATCCAACAGGCCGTCGGTGCTTCCAGTCGTCATATCGCGCCGGCCGGTCTATTGTGTAGTCGCCATGCGGGTCGTAGCCGGCCGCCAGGCACCATGTGATGCTCTGCGTCGCATCCGGATGGCATTCCGACGGGGCGTGCGGTTCGCTGAACTCCGCCTGGGCTTCGGCGCCTGTGCGGTGCTCAATCTTACAGAGGGGCAACAGGGCGCCCGTGTCCGTCGCGTCCAGCACGAAGTCCGCTGTGAGGGTCACGGGTTCGCCGCTTTGGTCGGCCAGTGTGACAGCGCGCACACGATCCCCCGCTACATCGGCGCCGACAGGGGTAACACCCTCCAGCAGCGTCAGCAATCCCTCTGACAGAAAGGGTTGGAGCATCTCACGCAGCACGGTGTGCCCAACAGCCGGCTCATGACACAAGCGTGAGACCCAGCCATGTCCCGGATTCAGATACGGGTCGTTTTTTACCGCATCAGAGAGTCGCCGATGGGTGCGGTACCAGTCGCGCACCGCGCGTCGGTACTGTTGATAACTTGCGGAAGCGCCCACGGTTTCAATCCATCGGTTTTCGTCCGGCGGCACGGCCTGAGCGGTGAGTTGACCTCCAATCCATGCGTGCTCGCTGCACAGCGTAACGGATGCATGCATCCGGCAAGCCGCAATGGCTGCGGCCACGCCGCCCGTGGTTGCGCCGATGATGAGTATGGATGCCTTGCGTCCGGTTTCCGGCATGGTGCTGGCCTCCTCAGTGTGGTACGCTCAACTGTTACCTGCACACCGCCATCTTACCGGAGAGATGACATGCCGATACACTACACAGCTGACCGCATGGCTGAGACCAAACAGCGCTGGACCGCCTGGTGGGCGGGTGAGATCGACCGCCCGATGCTGCACATGACGGGCTGGTGCAACGAACCCGGGCGTGACCCCGCCAAACACGAGTTCAAACCCTTCACCGCTCACTACCCGATGCACCTGGACACAGACGATGTGATGGACAGTTGGGATTACCATCTGTCGTTCATGCGCTGGTACGCAGACGCCTACCCGGGTATGTTTGTGAACTTCGGACCGGGTGCTGTCGCCGCTTTTTTGGGCGCTCGCGTGAGCGTATCGAACGATACGGTGTGGTTTCACCCCGAGCATCCTGTGGAGTTGGTCGACCTCAAGCTGGCGTATGACAAGCATAACCCATGGTATCGCCGTGTCTGCGAGATCACGCAGGCAGCGCGTGAGTGGTTCGGTGACCAACTGGTGGTCTCTTTGACCGACTTGGGCGGCAATCTGGATATCTTGCACTCTTTTCGCCCGGGTACCGACTTGCTGTATGACCTGGTGGACGATCCCGACTCAGTGAAGCGACTGACGTGGGATGCTCACGAGCTGTGGTGGCGGTACTACCACGAGTTGTCGGCTGTTGCCCAGTGCGATCACCAGGGATACACGGCCTGGACGCCCCTTTGGAGCGCCACTTCGTACTATATGCTGCAATGCGACTTTTGCTACATGTTGAGTCCGGAGATGTTCGACATCTTCGTGAAGCCGGAGCTTCAGGCTACATGTCGACGGTTGGACCATGCGTTTTACCATCTGGATGGAGCCGGTCAACTGCCGCATGTGGATGCACTGCTGGATATCGATGAACTGAAGGGGATCCAGTGGGTGCCCGGATCGAATTCGCCGGGTGTGACACACTGGCCGGACCTGTACCGCCGCTTCCGCGAGCGGGGTAAGCTGGTGCAGCTGTTCTGCAGTCCCGAAGAGGCGCTGGCGCTGACCGAGATAGCGGGTGACATGAGGGGCTTTGCCATCATGACATACGCCCGTTCCGATGATGAGGCGCAGAAGATCCTGCAGGCGTATCGGCTGTAGTACAAGCGCCCTCCCGCGATGCGCGGGAGGGTGCAGTGCGGTTCTAGTCGCCGATCAAGGAGGCGATGACGGCTTTTTGCGCATGCAGGCGGTTTTCCGCCTGATCGAAAACCACCGATTGCGGGCCATCCATCACATCATCGGTGATTTCGTCGCCGCGGTGCGCCGGCAGGCAATGCATCACAATCGCATTGGGCGCGCGGCGCAGCAGATCGACATTGACTTGGTAAGGGCGGAACGCGGCGGCACGCACCGCCGCTTCACTCTCCTGACCCATGCTGGCCCACACATCCGTATAGACCGCGTCGGCGCCTTCCACTGCCTCCTGCGGATCGGTAGTGACTTGTATCGCGGCTCCCGTGGCTGTGGCCAGGACACGCGCCTGTTCGACAACAGCCGGATCGGGTTCATATCCGGGAGGGCAGGCCACCGTGGCGTGCACGCCGGTAAGCGCGCTCAGCAGCAGCAGGCTGTGCGCCACGTTGTTGCCGTCTCCTACAAACACCAGCCGCTTGCCGGCCAGATCGCCCTTGTGCTCACGCAGCGTTTGGAAGTCCGCCAGCGCCTGGCAGGGGTGCTCACGGTCGCACAGCGCATTGATCACAGGCACGTGTGACCACTCTGCCAGACCCTGCAGCGTGCTGTGCGCGAACACGCGTCCCATGATCACATGCGCCCAACGCTCCAGGTTGCGCGCCGCGTCGGGTATGCTTTCCCGGGTACCTAAACCGATCTCGGCAGGGGACAGGTAGATGGCGTGTCCACCCAGTTGAACCATCGCAGTCTCGAAGGTAAACCGGGTACGCAGTGAGGGCTTTTCGAACACCATAGCCATGATCCGCTTGGTGTTCCACTGGATGCGCTCTTGTCCGGCCTTTGTACCGGCCTTCAGCGTGTCGGCCAGGTCCAGCAGGGCGCATGCCTCTGCTTGGCTCAGGTCACCAATCCCCAGCAAGTCGCGTCCGCGCAGGCTTGCAGTGGGCTGCAGCAGTGTACTGGAATTCATGTCGCCACCCTTCCCGGTGTACAATGTGTACCGGGACGGATCGGTGTCCGTCCCGGAGCCAATAGTATATCACATCTGAACGCACTGCACCGCGCTGCCGGGGGTGGTGTGGCATCGGACGCACCGGTGCGTGTATAATCTCTCGGCAACGGAGGACGTGTATTCGCTATGAAACGAACATACCAACCGAATAATCGACACCGCCGCAAGGTACATGGTTTTCGCAGCCGTGTGCAGACCACTGACGGCCGCGCAGTGCTGAAGCGCCGCCGCCTGAAGGGCCGGCACAGTCTAACCGTGTCTGATACATGCCGGCATTTCGGGCCGGAAGCCCGATAACGCACGCCTGTCCGGCGGTGACCGCCAGTGCTTCCCCGGAATGAGCGGCTGCGTCGCAGCCGCGACTTCCGAGAGTGTCACACCCAGGGCCGATCGCAGGCCACCCGGCGCGTGGCAGTGTGCCTGCTGAGGCGTCAAGAGGGCATACGTGTGGGATTCAGTGTGGGCAAACGGATCGGAAAAGCTGTCGTGCGCAACCGGGTACGCAGGCGACTGCAACATGCAGTGCGTCAGTTGTTACCATTGGTGAGCGTTTCGGCTGACGTTACCGTGACCGCCCGACCGGCCGCAGTGGATGCGACATTCCAGGAACTGCTGCAAGATGTGCAGAACCTGTTTACACGGCATGGTCTGATCGCTGTACCTGCGGAAGGGACGCATGACGCGCCGTGAACAGGCCTCAACGGGAGCGCACGCCGTGGTCGGCGCCATTCGCCTGTACCAGCACATTTCGCGTCTGTTTCCACCAGTCTGTCGATTTACACCGTCCTGCTCGGAGTACACCGCGCAGGCGTTATTGCGTTATGGGTTCTGGAAGGGACTCTGGCTGGGAATACGGCGTGTTGCCAGATGCCATCCGTGGAATCCGGGCGGACCGGATCCCGTACCGACCGACGAACATACTCGGGAATGAGGTAGTCAATCTGTGATCACGACAGTGAGGGCGGCCATCGTACTGGCCATCGTAACGGCACTGCTTGCCATGGCCGGGTGTACACCCCGCGTGGGCAATCCAGCGATGGACAACGATCCGGTGTTCAAGCAGGCCCGAGAACTGGAGGAGAAACGCACTCCGAAGGACTTGGCGGCTGCTGGAGACCTGTATCGCGAGGTGCTTCAGGATCCTTCTATTCAGACCGAAGACCTGATCGATGCCGCCGCGCTTGCTGAGAAACTGCTGAAACCGGACGGTGCGGCCGTGAAGGCTGTGGCCTCGCGCATCTCAGCGCCTGTGATGGAAGCGCTGGAAGGGCAGGCCGGAAGCCGCGTACTGCCGATACAGATTCAACGGAAGCTCGCAGATGATCTGAACCTCCTGCTGGACCAACCGCTGCGGGATGATCCGGCGCTCGCCTCCGTCGCGAGCGGCATCAAGTTCGAATCCTCCAAGGGTGTAGCATTGCGGCGAGGCAACAGGCTGCTGCTGCAGAAAGTGCTGGAGGGGCAGATCCTGCCCGCAGCGCTGGTTAACGGCGTGTTTCTGGCGCCGCACTCACCGCGCACCGAGGACGCCGCCGCGCGTCTGACGGCATTGGGCGCTAAATCCGGCGATCCAGAGGCGATGCTGTTCGTCAGCGAAACGTACGTGCACTGGCTGAGCGAGATGAAGCCTGGTAAAGAGCGGGATATGCTGGAGCAGCGCGCCCTCGAGCAACTACGCTCGGTTAAGAAGTCGTACATGGACACGGATGCGTGGCGCGCCACCGGTGCGCCATTGTTGGACCGTGTGATGAGCACGATGGACGAGCGCCACAAGCACCAGATCAATTACCGGGTGATGGACTTTCTGGTCATGATGACCGGCAGGTTCGGTCCGTTCAGTTACTGGTTTGCCTTGATCCTGCTGTCGGTGGTCGTGAAGCTGGCGCTGACTCCGCTGCAGAAAAAGTGGCTGCTCTCCATGAAAGAGATGCAGAAACTGGGCCCGGAGATCGCGAAACTGAAGGAGAAGTACCGAGGTCAGGAACTGAACGAGAAGACGATGGCGTTGTACAAGGAACGCGGCGTCAATCCCATGTCCGGTTGTCTCCCCATGCTGATCCAGTTCCCCATTCTGATCTATATCTACAACACGATCCGCATGTATGAGTACCAGTTCTCCAAAGGCACGTTTCTGTGGATATCCGACTGGAGTCTGTCCCATAAGTACCCGGCTTATGTGGGCAGCAACCTGGGTGAACATGACCTGTTGCTGTTGGTGCTGTATGGAGTCAGCATGTTCGTTACCCAACGCATGACACCGGTGTCGGATCCGGCGCAAGCTGAGCAGATGAAGAACACGTCTCTCATCATGACGATCTTCTTCTTCTACATGATGTACACCTGGCACTTCCCGTCTGCGTTTGTGTTTTACTGGCTGGTGTTCAACGTGATCTCCACAGCGCAGCAGATATACCTGATGCGAGACCACACACCGCAGGCTGCGCTGGCTGTTGCGGGCGGCGGCGGTTCCCGAAAAACGGGTAAAGGAGCGAAGTGATGCTCGATAACGATGAAACGATCTCTCCACAAACGGAATCGATGACCGAAACGACGGCGCCACGGTCCTCCGATAGATCCGTAGAAGATCGGTTATTGTGTCTGGCGGTGATCCAGGCGGCCATGGAGTCGGCCGAGTTGGACATCGAACCGGTGGTGACAGGGCAGCGCGATCATTATGTGCATATCAATCTGATCGGACCCGATGCGTCACGATTTGCGGGTTCGCAGATCGACGCATTGCAAGAGGTGGTGAACACCATACTGTCACGTCAGCAGGACGCGCATGTTCGCGTGGTTCTGGACGCCGGCGGCTACCGTGAGGCCCGTGCGGAGAAGC
>CAZHSN010000114.1:10345-12670 GCA_964535125.1 uncultured bacterium | reverse complement strand
ACCAGAAGCACAGCCGGGCGGGAACGCCGCGTCAGCCCCAGCAGCAGGCCGATCACACCGAGCATAAGCACCACTGGCCCGACTTGGTAGATCCAGTCATAACTCTCAAACCACAACCGCATCATGTCGCCCGGCGCTTCGGAGAGCGGACGCGTGGGCCATTGTTTACGCATCAGCGCGCTGAGAAAACGCTCCGGCGTGCTTGCGTTCCACCAGTTCAACGCGGGCTGCTGCTGCGCCCGGAGATAGACCCACCAGTACACCTGTACGCCCAGCAGCACACCCAGCAGTCCCCCGCCCCAGGCGCGCAGGCGGTGACGCCAGGACTCCGCGGCCCACCAACCAGACAACAGTAACACCGGGATCAGAACGATCTGGCTGGGATGGTTGCCCACCGCCAGTCCGAGCACCCAACCGGCCAGCAGGCATCGCCCAAAGGGCGCGGTCACCGGTTGCCACGGACATAACAGCAGCACCGCCAACCAGCCAGCGGTCATCAAGGTGTACTGCTCCGCATACTGGGCCACCTCACACTGCGCGCGGATGCCCAGTATGGCGACCGCCGTCAGTAAACCGGCCGCACGTATCCACCCCATCGGCGCTTTGGGGGACATCTGACGGCACCATCGGGTGGTGAACAGCACTCCCAATGCGACGGTGACACCGCCAAACAGCCCCGAAAACAGATTGGCCGTACGAACCGGCTCCATCCAGAACAACAGGTGTCTCCACGCCCAGGCCAGCAACGCCCAGGTGGGCGCTCCCGGCGGATGACCCACGCCGCCGGACGCGGCCAGCAGCGCAAACTCGCCGCTGTCATGCCACATCAGTCCGGGCGCCGCATGGTACCAGTAAATGCCGGTAGCCAATGCACCCAGCAGGGTGCACCAAACACCGTCCCGCATCCAAGCGACAGACAGACAGGAATACAGTCGTTTCATCAAGGCTATCTCCACAGTCGGTACTAGGGCCATGGGAACGTGGGCGTGGGCGCTTTCAGGAACCAGGCGATCAACGACCAACAGCAGGCGCTGAGGAACTCGCCAAACACCAACCCCAGAAAGAACGGGCGCAGCAACCGGAAGGTCTTCATCCCTCCGTAATGCACCAGGGGTACTTTTATCAACCAGGCGATCAGCATGGACGCCCAGAAGACCACCACCCCCCACGTGGCGCACATCGCGTATCCCAGCGGATGCAGCGGAAACCCGGGCAGGTTGAGGCGCAGATAGCTCAGCAGGCCGCAGACCACCGCACCGATCGACATATACAGCCAGCCGGAATCAAACCGCTGTGCGCCTCCCGCGGCATTTATGGCGCCTGCGTTTTCCCGGAAGAACTGAATGCTGGCATGGCTGTATACATAAGGATAGAGGTGGTTGCCGCCGTAATGGTACGGCAGCCACAGCTGCACGCACAACGCCACCGCGATGGCGAGCAGCGTCCCGCCGGTCAGAATCGCCAGCACGCGCCGTGCGTTCAACCGGGCCTGCTCGGTTACCTTCTGTGCGTCCATATAGCCGGTCAGCATAAGGCCGCGCGTGTCCCGTGCATACAACCCGTCCATGAAGGCCAGCATGGTCAGGTTGCGCGCGCCCAATCCCGACCGGTCGCCCAGCGTCACCAGGTCACTGGGTGTACCGCAGCCTTCGGTGATCAGCATACCGCCCTCAGCAGTGTTGCGCATCTGTACCAGCGCCTGCACGAACAGGAACAACCCGAACTGCCAGACCACCACGCCCGGCGACATGCCGAAGCTGACACACCAGGTGAACACAATCAGCAGCGCGCCCACCAGTCCCCAGACCGCCAGCGGATACCCAAACATCTCACGCGCTTCACCGGCGTCGGGACGGGCGCGCCCAACCGAACGCGCCAGCACAAACGCCAGGTGTTTGCGCGCGCCGTATAACAGCATCACGGCTATCACCACAAACGCGCCCAGTCCTTGGTAAGTTACATGAATTCCCATCGCGGCGTGCGCTGCGCCCTCGTTCTCGCCGTACATCGCCGCCACCACCTCCTGCCCTTTGGCCAACAGGTAGAACAGCCAGAAGCTGAGCAGCAGATCCGTGGGCATCAGGTAGAAAAAGCCGATGGCCGCGGGCGAGATATACGCGGCGAAGTAGGTCATGGCGTTATACGGACGCGTGGTGAACAGCGGGTTCAATGGAAACTGCACTGGAATCTGCGGCACCGACGGAAACCATTGCGACAGACCGTTCAGCGTAAACAGCCCGAAGGCGACGACAAACCCACCCCACATGATGGGGTTACGCAGAAACGACCGGGGTTCCAGCAGCAACTCCAGCGGAAGCTGCACCA
>CAZHSN010000114.1:0-10245 GCA_964535125.1 uncultured bacterium | reverse complement strand
CGCAGCCGTCCCAGCGATTCGTTCATCAACACCAGCGCGAACAGCATGCCCACCATCGCCGGTGCGAGTTGCATCATGCCGATCTGGATGTTCTTGGCGATCAACTCGCCGGACGAGACGACGATCACGAGCAGCAGCGAACCCAGCACGCCCAGCAACAGGCAGCGTGGACGGGCAGCCGGTTGAGAGGAGTCCTCCGGCTGAGGCCCTGTGATCTGCCCCGGGCTAAGCACGGCGGACCTCCAGCAGGCGTCCCTCAGCGCGGTTGGGATACCGGACGCGGACAAGTCCGCTCGATTCGTCCCAATCCCAGTCCGTCGCCGGCGATCCGTCCAGCAGCACTGCGGGGCGGAAGTCCACCTTGATCAGGGTGATACCCGGCGTGTTCGCGCACCCTTCCAGCTTCCAGCGCTTCAGGCCAGCCGGTGCGCGCATCGGGATCACGATCCCTGCCGAGGCGAGCACCTGCACGCCACGTGACGGTAGGCGGTCCAGATCCAGCAGCAGATACCGTCCTCCCGGCTCAATGTGCAATTGCGTCTGCAGCGCCAACGCAGAGTCGAACAGGTTGATGAATCGCCCGGTGAGCCGCTTGGGGGCGGTCGCCGGCGACTCATCGACTCCAGCCGCCACGACATAGCGTCCGCGGCGCAGGATCAGGTAGTTGGTCTCGCTCCAGCGCATCCGCGCTCTCCCGGCCGCCTCGCGCGCTAATTCGCCGAACTGCCGGTCCCCATCAGCGCTCTTGGTATACCCGGTCGGCGAGACGCTCCGCCAGCAGACATGCCCGCGCCCGACACGTGACCAGCCCTCTCGGGAGTGAGTCAGACCGAGTTGTTCGAACAGGTGCTCGCGGGGGGTGGCGTACTGCATCGTGCCCGTGTTCCACCACTCACGCACCTTGTGATACGGATCGGCATCATCATCGCAGACAACCAGTACCCCGCCGCTGCGCACCCACTCGGCCAGTGCTGTGTGCAGCGCCGGTTCGGGCGGCTTCTGTCCTTCGTAGCTCAGGAACAGCACTTTGAACGGCTTCAGGTATCCATCCAGCAGCACGTTCTCCAGTTGAACAGGCGTCACCGGCATGCCGCGTTTCACTAACGGCATCGCCATGCCATACACATGGCCCATATGCGGGTCGCTGGCGTGCGGCGTGTCGCGCTGGAACATCAGCGTATCAGCCACCAGCACACCGAACCCCTGGGTTCCGCTGTCCCATCGGGTGGGGCGCTGGTTCATCTGGTTCAACGCGTTGCAGACGGTTTGCAGCTCGGTGGCGTAGGCGGGCGGCATCGGCTCTTTGATGGCGGGGTCATCTTTCGATGGATACCGTCCTCGGAACACGCGGTCTGGCCAAGGCATGGTCTCATACCGCCACACTTCGGGTTGCAGCAGCGAAGCGACCAGCGTGCCCCTCCAGTTGATCCGGTAGTCTTCCCAGTCATACCGCGGGTTGTCCTCCACCGGATCGTTCAGATACCACACCCGACGCCCTGTGGAGCGCACCAGGTTCTGCATCACGCCATATTCCAGGAACGCCGTCTCGAAGGTGCGCTCCTTCAGTACCCCCTTATAGACGTTGGGCGTGCGGGCGGTGCCGGTCCATACCTGCGCGATATAACCGTCGCAGCCTTCCAGCCGGGACAGGCTGGATTCGGGACTGACGATGCGCCAGTGAGCGTAGTTTAACAGGCTGTGTGTGGGCACATAGCACCGCACCGAGCGTCCGGTTCGCTTATTATAGTCGACGACACTGGAGAAGACCGTCTGCAGCGCATCCCGATACAGTTCATACATCAGTTTCGACGACCGCCAACGGGCGTCCGCAGAACTGTGCGGCGGCTGCCAGTCTTCACGGTACCGTTTGCGCCACTCGCGCTGAAAAGCGGGCGCATACCCTCCGCGGATCCAGAACTCCGGCTCCTCAAGGTGCACCGCCTCGGTACCGGCATCCAGCGCGATCCGGATACGCGATGCCAAATACCGACCGAATGCAGGCGTTGGAGACATATAATAAACGTCTCCACCATGGCTGATGCGGTTGCCATCGCGGTCGGTCTGAGCTTCGTCTTCGTGGTTCTGACCGTCGAAACGCCCATACAGGTAGTCCTGATAGTTTCCCCAGGATACGCCGGTCATGACATGAATGATGTAGCCTTTCTCCTTCCATCCGGTAATCCGCGCAGGCAGACCGTCATCTACGCCATACACGATCGCCACATCCGAGACCACATGGATAGTGGGATCATACGGAGCGGCCGACTGAAAACAGGTGCGTTCCAGTTGCTGATCGGGTTCACGCATGGTGCTTCGTTCCTTCCGGCGTCCTGATGCGTGACCGCACCGGGACAACATTCGATCATGTCTGTTGTTTCACCAAAATGGGTTCGAACTCCTGCCAGGTTGACCAGACAATCATCAGCCCAATGACGGACCGACCGGCTTGGGGTTACAATGAGTAACCAGCAGAGATCAACAGGGAGCATCCGTATACCATGCACGTGCATCTCACCGACTTTCTGGTTATCGGCAGCGGCGTCGCTGGCCTGTCCTACGCCTCGCTGGTGTCGAAGGCGGGCCGTGTTACCGTCATCACCAAGAAGGAGCGCGGGGAATCCAACACCAACTATGCCCAGGGCGGCGTAGCGGCAGTGATCGCTCCCGACGATGATGTGGAACTGCACATTCAGGACACCCTGGTCGCCGGAGCCGGTCTGTGCCATCCGGATTCCGTGGATGTTCTGGTGCGTGAAGGCCCCGCACAGATCGAGCGGTTGATGCGCATGGGAGCCCATTTCGACACAATACACCACACGGATGGCGAGTTGGAACTGGGACGTGAGGGCGGTCACTCGCGCAACCGGATTGTCCACTATGCCGACCGCACCGGCTGGGAGATTGAACGCGTTCTGCTGGAACAGGTGCGGGACGACCCCAACGTAGAGGTGCTGGAGCATCTGTTCGCACTGGATCTGCTGATGAACGAGGGGCGGTGTGTGGGCGCGGCCGCATGGGACGCACGCGCGCAGATGCTGGAGATCTACCTGGCGCGCACCACGCTGCTGGCTACCGGAGGGGCGGGGCAGATCTACCCGCACACCACCAATCCACCGATCGCCACGGGCGACGGCATCGCCATGGCCTGGCGCGCGGGAGCCCGGGTGGCCAATCTGGAGTTTATGCAATTTCATCCCACCACGCTGTACCACCCCAAAGCGCGCAGCTTTCTGATCTCGGAGGCGGTACGCGGGGAGGGAGCGATCCTGCGCCTTCCGGATGGTACGGCGTTCATGGAAGCCTACCATCCATTGAAGGATCTCGCCCCGCGGGACATCGTCGCCCGGGCGATCGACGCCGAATGCCGGCGGCTGGGGATACGCCATGTGTATCTGGACATCACGCATAAACCGGCGGAGTTTCTGCATCGCCGGTTCCCGGGCATCTCGGCGCGCCTCTCGGAGGTCGGATACGACCTGGCGACCGACCGCATCCCGGTGCTTCCCGCGGCGCATTATATGTGCGGCGGTGTACAGACCGACCTGCAGGGGCGCACCGCGGTGGAAGGGCTGTATGCCGCCGGAGAGGTAACGTGCACCGGTGTACACGGCGCCAACCGCCTGGCCAGCAACAGCCTGTTGGAGGCGCTTGTGTTCTCCTTCCGGGCCGCACAGCACACACTGGGCGCTCTGGCGCCCATGCCGACGACGTTCACTCCGCCAGATATGGGAACAGAACCCCCGTTCACAGACGGCAGCATCCGCCGGCGCGTGCATGACGTGATGCGGCATCGTGTGGGTATCGTCCGCTCGATGCCCGAACTCAGCGCCGCGTCCGGAGAACTGGACGAACTGCATGCCGAGGCTGCAGAACGCGCACAACGCTCACTGCCCCATCCCGATCTGGCAGAGGAGCGCAATGTCGCGCTGGTCGCCAGCTTGATGGTGCACTGTGCGCGACGGCGCAAAGAGAGCCGCGGGCTGCACACCGTTGTGGAATATCCGGATCGCGACGACTCCAGCGCACCGCACGACACCATACTGGACCCAAACGCATGACCCGGTCGCAACCCTGGCGGGTCTCGCTGCATGGAGGACACTGTGCGCCTTGGTGCGACCATGCACACGGCACGCTCATCGAACGGCTGGAAACGGCATGCGACCGGGGTTTCTCGGTATACGGTTGCTCGGAACACATGCCGCGCCTGGATGAGCGTTTCCTCTACCGCAACGAGCGCGAAATGGGCTGGACCGTTGCGACGCTGGTCGATGGCTTCGAGCGCTATATGTGCGCCGCCCGAGAGCAGCAGACACGCTTGGACGGGCGTATCACCTTCCTGGTCGGCATGGAAACCGACAACGTGCCCGAGGACCGCTGGGTCGAGATCGCACTGGCCTACCGTCAACAGCACCAGATTGACTACATCGTGGGATCAGCCCATTATGTCGCGGAATGCGGGATCGATGGGGACGCCGAGGAGTTTGAGAACGCGATGGCGCGCTGCGGCGGTCTGACGCCGCTGGCGGTGCGGTATTACCGCACCCTGGCCGAGGTCGTCGACTCCGTCCGCCCGGATGTGGTCGGCCATCTGGATCTGATCCGCAAGATCGGCCGGTTACATGGCGACGTCGACACAGGCCCGATCCTGCAGGCTGCCGAGGACGCTCTGCAGGCCGTCAAACGATCCGGTGCGATCCTGGACATCAATCTGGCTGGCTACCGGCTGGGCTTTGGACATCCGTATCCGGCTCCCCACCTGTTGGCGCGCGCCATCGAACTGGGGATTCCGCTCTGTTTTGGCGACGACAGCCATCATCCCAACCATGTGGGCATGCACTACGAACAGGCCCGCCAGTATCTGCTGGATCACGGTGCGACGCACATAACCTCGGTCGACCGCAACGGTTGTCGCCAGACGCACGCGCTGTAGACTTCCATATCAGCCGGCCAGGCGCGTACGCCGCAAGTGATCAGCCAGCCAATCCGCGATCGGCTCGACGTTGAACGATGACCACCAGCCGTCACCGATCTGGAACAACGTGGCGCCCACCACCTGAGGGTCCTCCTGGAGCCGGGCGTCATACCAGCTCAACCAGTCCGTAAACCGTTGTGCGTCTCCCCGAGCCTGCCATCCATCCCGTTCACGATCTCCCTGGCGGTCAACGCCGGCTTCGGTGAGCAGCAGCGGCATGCGGAACACATCCGGCCAGTTAGTGCGCAGTCGGCGCAACAGGAACCGGTGTCGCAGCGAGGTCCACATTTCGCCGCCCAGGTCAGTGGTGTAATCTAGCGTATAGCTGTGGTAGCTCCAGCTTCCGCCACGCCGGGCCGCATAACGCAGCGCGGGTGCGAACGCCTCGATGCGGTCGCCCATCTCCTGCACGCTGCCAGGCGGATTGCCTACCGGAATGCTGCCTACACAGGCTTTCCATCCGTCGGCATGCATCAAGTTCACCAGTTCCATCCAAAACCGGGCGTACCAGCGTGCAGTCGCCACCGATTCCCATGCCGGGTACACCTCACACTCGTTTGGTCCCTCCAGATAGTCCACCAGGGCGCGTTCCCGCGCTCCGCAGCCAACCAGAAACGGTTTGACGCCGTCAAGCCAGTAAGTCCGCGCAGCGGGAACGGGATCGTCGGTGCGTGCGAAGTGGATGCCGGTCGTGAACACCCGCAGAACGGTCACACCGTCCGGCCAACGGCGCTTGTAGTCGCTCAACGCGTGCATCTGCGCCCGATCATGAACCAGCCCGCGCTTCTCCATCGTGAACGCTTTCAGCAAGCGCGGACCGGCAGCCACGATCTTCTGCGCCCCCGTCGAGTAGTCTCCAATCAGGTGAACGGACAACCTGGATGACGACAGCGATGATGACATGGCGCTACTCCTCGGCGATCAGATCAAGATTCGGTTCTGCAGGAACCGGCCGGATTCCTTCCGCATTCGATGGAGGCGATTGTGATGGTAATTCCGCAGAAAACGCAGAAAAACATTTCATGCAACGCTGTTGGAACGCAACGAACTGCGATATACTGAGGCGTGTAACCGGTGCTGATGAGCTGGCGCCCGCGTCGTTCGACGCATCACTGCAACACCTGAAAGGAGCCGACATGAAACGCAACGGCTTTACGCTCATTGAACTGCTGGTAGTGATCGCGATTATCGCTATCCTGGCAGCCATCCTTTTCCCTGTCTTTGCACAGGCCCGCGAGAAGGCCAAGGCGACATCCTGTCTGTCCAACATGAAGCAGATCGGCCTGGCCATGACCATGTATGCCGATGACTATGACGGCGGCTACCCATCTGTGTATGACGACACCCGCGGATATCCTCAGGGCCGCATCATCTGGGCCGACAAGATTCTTCCGTATGTGAAGAGCCGCACCATGTTTGCCTGTACGGGCGGACCGAACCGCGTGGACGTCACCACACCGCTGGATCCCGCCACCTACTGGCCGGGCAGCCTGCAGGGCACCCGCTACGCCATGAACATGTGCCACGGCTGGCACTGGCCAGAGGGCACCCTTCAGACAGCCGGCGTAGCCGGTTGGGAGTGGGCCAAGACCAGTTATCCCGTCACCGAGTCCATCATGCAGTACCCCACACAGTCCTCGATGATCATCGAAAACAGCAACTGCTGGTGGAACCACTGGTTCCCCGATCCAGGGTGGAACAACATTGACCGCACCGGCGGCAAGACGGTGTTGATCGGCGTGCTGGGCGAGGCCGCGTATCCCCGCCACGGCGACGGCATGAATGTGGCCTACTGCGACGGACATGCCAAGTTCCGCACCACCGAGAGCATGGTCACCGACTACCGCTTCTGGAGCCTCGCCGACTGCGACGGCCGCACCGGAACCGGCTATTAGGCAGCCTGCGATCGCTGACCGCATCTGGCCGGCGGAGGCAACTCTGCCGGCCTTTCCCTATGCCTGTCGCTTGGCGACACACGTATTACTGCTGATGCAGGAGCACCTGTCATGAAAAAAGAACTGCCAATGCCGGCCGTGGTCGCCATCATCGTGGTGGTGGTTGTGGTGCTGGGTGGTTTAATCTGGCACTTCGCCGGTCAGGGGAGCGCACCGGCTGAGCACAAGAAGTACATGGATACGCTGGAGTTGACACCGGGCCAATCTGTTCCGGCGCCGCCTCCACCAAGCGGAAGTCAGTAAGCCTTACGCCATCGGGACAGCGCGCTATCTGCGCTGTCCTGTCCCTCCGCCTCCGCTGTACACCCCTCCGCTGGAACACTCTCGTATAATAAGAGAGGCGTAAACCATACCACAACATACAGGAAACCAATACCCCGTGAAATTGAAACTAGGTCTGCCTAAGGGCAGCTTGCAAGAGGCCACTTTCGACCTTTTTCAAAAGGCCGGATTCTCTATGCGTGTCTCATCACGCTCATATGAACCCTCAGTGGACGACCCCGAACTGGACGCCCGCTTGATCCGACCGCAGGAGATTCCCCGTTATGTGCAGCAAGGCGTGCTGGATTGCGGACTGAGCGGACAGGACTGGATTGAGGACAACGGCGCCGATGTGGTGGAACTGGCCGACCTGACCTACTCCAAGGTCACCCGCAACCCGGTGCGCGTGGTGATGGCCGTCCACAACGACAGCCCGATCCAATCAGTAGAACAGCTCAACGGGCTGCGCATCGCCACCGAGTATGTCCGTCTGACCGAACGTTATCTGCAGCAGCACCACGTGTCGGCCGATGTCGAGTTCTCCTGGGGCGCGTGTGAGATGAAGGTGCCCAATCTGGTGGACGCAATCGTTGTGAACACGGAAACAGGAAGCAGCCTGAGAGCGCACAACCTGCGCATCATCGACACCTTGATCATCTCCACCCCGCGACTGGTGATCAACAAAGCCGCATGGAGCGATCCGTGGAAGCGGGAAAAGGCTGAAAACATCGCCATGCTGCTTACCGCCGCATTGCACGCCGACAACCTGGTGGGGCTGAAAATGAACGTCCGCCAGGCCGATCTGCAGCAGGTGCTGGGTGTATTGCCGGCGTTGAAAAACCCGACCATTTCGCAACTGTCTGATGCCGAGTGGGTGGCCGTAGAGACCATACTCGACATCAAAGTCGCACGCGATCTGATCCCGCCCCTGAAACGGGCCGGCGCCTCAGGCATCGTCGAATACCCGCTGCGTAAAGTGGTGTACTGATACCAGTATGATTGCGCATCTGCGCGGCGCCGTCGCAGCGAAACACGGCAGCGCTCTGGTCGTCGATGTACATGGTGTGGGATATCGCGTTCACGTTACCGATGCCGCCGCGCAGATGGCCGAAGTGGGCGAACAGGTGTTCTTGTATACCGTTCAAGTGGTTCGCGAGGACGACCTGACGCTGTACGGGTTCGCCTCTGACGATGAACGCATGGTGTTCGAGATGTTGACGTCAGTCAGCGGTGTGGGGCCGCGCTTGGCGCTCAGTTGCATCAGTACGCTGTCGGCGGCGCGTGTGGTCTCCGGACTGGCTAGTGGAGACGCCCGTATGTTGGTCGCCACACCTGGGATCGGCATGCGGATCGCCGAACGCATGGTGCTTGAGTTGCGGGAACGCGCTGCAGAAATGAGTTTGGTCAGTCGGGCGTCGGGCGGCGATACCACACGCCTGTCAGCCGATGACGCGACGGCGGCGCTGGTCGCTTTGGGTTATACGCGAGCGGATGCGGCCCGCGCGGTCGAGTCCTGCCGGCGTGACACGCCTGACGCCGAGCCGGCCGAACTGATCCGAGCAGCGCTGCAACTGCTGACACGAAAGGCCTGAGAGGCGGACACGCGTAATGAGACGCCCGGATGAACAGATAACACCTGCCCCCGCGGAGCGGTTAACTGCACCCGCCCCCACCGGAGCCGACCTGCGCGACGAGCCCGCGCTGCGCCCTCGCCGGTTGGATGAGTTCGTCGGGCAGCAGAAGATGCGCGCCAACCTGCGGGTGTTCATTGATGCCGCGCGTCACCGAGGCGAACCGCTTGATCATGTGCTGTTGTACGGCCCTCCGGGACTCGGCAAAACCACAATGGCGCAGATCATCGCGTGCGAAATGGATGCGGTCATCCGTTCCACATCCGGTCCGGCCATAGAACGTCCGGGAGATCTGGCGGCGATTCTGACCAATCTGGAACCCGGCAGCGTGCTGTTTGTGGACGAAATCCACCGGCTCAGCCGTCCCGTGGAAGAGATCCTGTATCCGGCCCTTGAGGACTCCCAATTGGACCTGGTGATCGGTAAAGGTCCCGCTGCCCGCACCATTAAAATCGATCTGCCGCGGTTTACACTGGTCGGTGCAACCACGCGCGCCGGGCTGATCAGTTCGCCGCTGCGCGCCCGATTCGGCATCAACCTCTACTTTTCGTTCTACGAACCGGAAGAACTGGAGCGGATCATCTGGCGTTCAGCGTCCATCCTGCAAGCGCCGATTGACGCCGACGGCGCAGCGGAACTGGCCCGGCGGTCACGTGGCACACCCCGCATCGCCAATCGGCTGTTGCGGCGCATCCGCGATTTCGCTCAGGTCGAGGCATCCGGAGCGATCACAGGTCGCGTGGCCCGCGAAGCGCTGGACCGCTTGGACGTGGATACTCTGGGGCTGGATGAGTTCGACCGCCGCTTTCTCAATATGATCGTGGCCAAGTTCGACGGCGGCCCGGTCGGACTGGATACGCTGGCCGCGGCCACCAATGAAGAGCGCGACACCATTGAGGATGTCTATGAACCGTATCTGATTCAGATCGGTATGATCAACCGCACTCCACGGGGTCGTACGGCAACCCGGCTGGCATTCGAACACTTGGGGGTGACCCCGCCAGCCGACGCCACGCAGCCCCGTCTGCTGTAATGGAGGTGACGACCGTGTTCTGCCCTGACTGCGGCACGAAACTGAGCGCAGAGGCACATTTCTGTCATGTCTGCGGCCGTCCCATGGCCGCCCTGCACCGCAAGCAACTGACCGCGGAAGAGATGGACACGACCCCTCCAGACCCAGAGCACATCCGTAAACTGCTGGATGAGGCGCTGCATTACGAGCATGAAGGCCTGCTGCAGGAGGCCACACTGGCCTGCGAAGCGGTGCTGACGCTGGATCCGGCCAGCACATCCGCACGATCGTTGCTGGGGCTGATCTATGAGCGTAAGGGTGATCTGCAGCGGGCGATCGCCGAATACGAGAAGGTCGTGAAGCTGAACCCCGACAGTGTGGCTGACCGTGCCAAGTTGCAGGAACTGTCGCGCA